>PAKY01000051.1 GCA_002706885.1 Phycisphaerae bacterium | reverse complement strand
TGACGCTCATCGTGTCGGAGATCAGGCGGAGGTTGATGTCGTTGTTGCGGAGGTAGTCGAACTCGTCACCGACGCCGTTGAGCACGGCGACCGAACCCGCGGTCGAGCGGAGCTCGAGCCCGCCGAGGTTGGCGAACGCTCCTTCGAGGAACGGAACGGTCAGGCCGGGGCCGCCGAGGAAGAGGTTCCCGGCCTGCTCGAACGCGACCAGGTTGCCGCTCATATCGATCTGCGAGCCGCCGTTGAAGACCGGGAGCGTTGTGTTGGTAAAGCGGATGTCGCTCATCGCCGCGCCGTCGCGGTTGAACGTCACCTCGCCGCCGAACACGAACTCCGCGCCGTTCCCGGGCGACACCGTGACGATGCCGACGCCGCCATTGTTGTCGAGGAACGCGATGTCGCTCGCGAACCCGGTGGCGTTCTCGCCGAACTCGATGTTGCCGTTGTCACCGCTGTCGGCGGTCGCGGCGCCGCCGAAGTCGTACACGCCACCCTCGTCGAAGCGGAGCTGACCGGTGGACTCGATCGTGACCCCGCCCGTGAAGACGTTCGAAGAGCCATCGATTCGCGTGATCCCGGTCCCGCTGAGGACGAGCGAGAGCACGTCCATGTCCGTGCCGTCCACGATGTCGAGCATCGACTCGGTGACGGTGAGGCCCAGACCCGTGTACTCGAGCAGGCCGGTCTCGGCGCCCGCGGCCATGTCGCCGAAGCTGATCAGGGCGCCGCCGTCGACGTTGAACGAACCGGCGTCGATCGACAGCACGCCGCCCGCGCCATCGATGTTCACGATCGAGCCGCCCGCGGTCATCTCGAAGGACGACCCCGCGTCGATGTCGAGCGAGAACCCGTTCGCGTCGATCTGGGAGCCGACGCGGACGCCGTTGCCCGTGATGTTCCGGTCGGCGCCGAGCGTGACGACGTCGCGGACGTTGACGAGACCCGAAGCCGCGATGTCGGCGTTCAGGAGAGCCGCGCCATCGAACGCGACGCCGCCGCCGTCCGTCACGATCGTCGCGTTCACGACGGTCTGCTCGCCGCCCATGTTGTCCGAGTCGCCGTCGAATGCCACACCCGCGCCGCCGACGCCCGTGAGCTGATCGTTGATCGCGATGCCGTCGCGAGCGCTGAAGCCGAAATCGCCCGGTCCCTCGACTCGGATCTTGTCGGCGTCCGCCGCGGAGCTGCCCGCGTCGACGCCGAGCGTGAGCGAGCCGCTGCTGACGTCGAGCGCTCGGACATTCGCGCCGAACGCGATGGTCTCACGAGCGGTCAGCGTGAGCTGATCGGCCGAGATCGCTGTTCCAGCGGCGTCCGAGTCGAAGCGGATGTCATCGCCGACGAGCGTGACGCTCGTGCCGCTGAAATAGCCCAGGAGGCCGTCGGCCGCGCTGTTGTTCTCGCTGCGGACGAAGACGTCACGTCCCACGCCCGCCGTCGCGACGAACACGGGCGCCGAGATCAGATCGAGCTCGGCGGCGCTGAGCTCGAGATCGAGCGTCGTGTTGGCGTCGGTACCGTCGATCGAACCGAGCTCGATGTCGCCGGAGAGCGCGGTGACCAGCATCGAACCGGCGGTCACCTGCCCGGAAACGTCCAGATCGGTCGTCGAGACGGCGAGCGAACCGGTCGTGCTCACACCCGTGAGATCCGGCAAGAAGTTGGCGCCGATGAGCTGGAGTGACGAGCCGGTGAAGTTGATCGGGGCCGTGGAGCCTCCCGCGTTGAAGTGAGCGAGGAAGAGGTTGCCCGAGACATCGGCGGAGAACGCCGTGCCGGTGCTGCCCGCGATGCGGAGCGGCGCGCCGCCGGCGCCGACATCGCCCACGCTCTCCACGCGAACGGTCGGGGCGCTGA
Organism: Phycisphaerae bacterium; assembly: GCA_002706885.1. Lineage (GTDB taxonomy): Bacteria > Planctomycetota > Phycisphaerae > Phycisphaerales > UBA1924. The sequence continues at coordinate 24,014 of PAKY01000051.1, read as the reverse complement.
TCGCGGTCGCTGCAAGGAAGCCGATGCCGCCGCCGTTCGCGTCCATGTTTCGAAGCGCGACCGTGCCGTTCGAGCTGAGGTTGCCGAGCATGAACGAGGCGCTCGCGGCGTCGACGAGGCCGCCCGTCTGGAGAAGGATGCCAGCATCCGCCGAGATGCTCGAGGCCGACGTCATCAGGAACTGGCCGGCGCCCGCGTCACGGCCGCCCAGCACGGCGGCGGCGCCCGCGGCCGAGTCGATCGTCGCGATGAACGCGCCCGTCAGGTCGATCGTCGCCGACCCCTGAAGCTGGATCGAACGACCGGCGTACAGCGAGAGGCTGCGACCGCTGCCCGACGTCACGACGGTGGCGTCGCGGAACGTGATGTCGTTCGTCGCCTGAAGCACCACGTCGGCGAAGTTCAGCCAGTTCGACAGGTCGTTGTCGTCGATGCGGCTCTCATCGCCGTTCAGACCCGCGTCGGTGAAATCGTTGACCGCCCCGGTGACCAGGCCCGGGCTCGACGTGTTCGTGGTGATGACGATGTTCTTCGGATCGAGGAGCAGCGTGCCCTTGGCGCCCTTGGCGGCGCTGAGGTTCACGGCGCCGTTCATCACGAGGCGCGACTTGCCCGAGATCTCCGCGAACGCGCCGTCACCGCCGTCCACGCCGCCCTTACCGATCAGCGTTCCGTCAAATGTGGTCACGCCGTCGGCCCAGACGATCGCGCGACCGGCGTCACCCTTCTCGCCCGCGCTGACGTCGATCACGCTCGCGGCGTCGACGCTCACACGCTCCGCGGTGAACAGGTCGCCCGTGCCCTGATAGTCGCCGCCGACACGGATGTCGCCGCCGCCCGCCTCGCCAGTGGCGTCAAGCGTCGCGCCCGTGAGCGTGACCTCGGCGCCGGTGACGGTGATCGATCCGCCCGTGCCGTTGGCGCCGCGTCCGCTCGCGTCGAGCGTGCCGCCGACGCTCACGATGCTCGAGCCGCCGCCCGTCACGGAGATGTCGCCGCCGCTGATGATCGAATCGCTGCGGAGCGCCATCGCGACGTGGTCACCGCCCGCGAGCATCACGCCGCCGCGGCCCGCGTCGATCGTGCCGGCGTTCATGACCGAAGCGCCGCCGTTCTGCACAAGGTCCGTCACCTCGACGAACACGTGCCCGTCGCGGCGACCCATGTAGACCTCGTCGCCCGCGCTGAACGTCACCATCCCGGCCTCGGCGATGACCGTGCCGAAGTTCGCGACGTTGTAGCCGATCAGGTTCGCGCCGGCGTTCGTGTGGATCAGACCCTCGTTGATCACGTCACCGCGGACGTCGGTGAACCGATCGATCCCCGCGATGAAGTCGTCGTTCGAGAGGTTGCCCGCGGCGGCGTAGAGCTGGCCGACATTGAGCACCGAGTCCGGCCCGAAGAACACGCCCGCGGGGTTGACGAAGTAGACGATGCCGTTCGAGGTCAGCGTTCCGTTCAGCGTCGACGGGTCACCGCCGACGATGCGGTTGAGCACGCGGCTGTAGGCGCCGGGCTGGATGAACTGGGCGCTCTCGCCCGCGGAGAGGTTGAAGCTCTGGTAGTTGATGATCGCGTTGTTGCCCGCGTAGATCGTCGAGTGGGCGCCGCTCGTGTGAACGCTCGCCTGCCCGTGCACCACCTGCGCGCCCTGAGGGCCCGCGAGCGCGGGAACGCTCAGCGCGCAAGCCACCACACCGCCGACGATGACGCCACCAGCGGGCTTGGAGGCCCCGCGACGCGAACCGCTCAGCTTCGGCTTCGGTGCTCGGATCTTCCGCATGTCGAACTCCTCTTCAGCTCTCTCGCATCGGTTGGCGTCGCCCACCCGGAACGCCTGAACCGTCCACCCATCCACCCGAATCGATTCCGATAAGTCGTGCCGAGGTCCGGACCTACATCCGGCGTCCCACGGACCGGCCCGTACCTTCAATATACCGCCAGAGTTCTGAGGTCAGAACAAGAGCGTGAAGACAAAGTGCCACCGCTGGCTGCCAACCGTCACCACATCCGGCGTGTCCGCTGCAACCTCGTTCAGCGCGATGCCCCAGTCGGTCCGAAAAACAAAGTTCGATCCGAGGCGGAACTCGACGCCGAGGCCCGTGCTGGCAAGCGTGGAGTCGTTTTCGATGGCAAGGGCCCGGCTGTTGCTCGCGTGGGCCCAGTCGAAGAACCCTCGGAACATCAGGTCCCAGTCGGGGAGGCCGTAGACGGTTTCCGGACGCCAACGGAACCCGTCCTGCTGACGTCCGAGCGTCGAGGCGGGGGCGAACGACCGCGGGAGGTGGAACCGGTACTCGACGGTGCCGTTCACCACGCTGTCACCCGCGCTCTGCGACTCGGGATAGCCACGGACGGTGTACAGGCCACCCACGACGCGTTCGAAGTTGGGGATCAGGCGTCGGTTGAAGGCGTACTGACCCTCGAGCTTCAGGTAGATCTCGTGGGCGCGGGTCGAGGTCCGCCAGGTGCTCGGGTCGTCATAACCACCGCCCACCCAGCGCTCACCCCGGAACAGCAACGGTTCGAGGTAGAAGCTCAGCTCGCTCCGCCATTGGAAGGTCACCCACTCTCGATCGGGGTTCAGCCGACCCAGCCGCTGGAGGTCCTCAAAGCTCGCCCCGGTGACGTTGTTCTCCGACCACTGGAAGAACGCCTCGGCGGTCCACTGCACGGCCTCGCTGATCCGCTCGAACCGCAGACCGGCACGCGGCAGGAACACCGCTTCCTGCCCCTTGCCGTCCGGGAGGCCAACGTTCTCAACCGTTATGTCGCGGTACTCCACCCCGCCGAACACATCGATGAACAGGCGGTCGAACTGCGCGATGTTGTACTCGAGCTCCGCCGACCAGAACCAGGTCTCACCCTCGAAGTTCTCGTCCGCGACGCCCACCTCGGCGGCCTTGAAGTCGCTCCAGCCACCGGCGATGCGCCACCGGAGACGCTCGTTCCCGAAGAACGACGACTCGTACGACCCGAGCAAAGACGTGCTGTCATCAAACCCGGCGGTGACGTACTGAATACTCAAACGGTCGTCGAGCTTGAAGAGCTGTGAGTAATCGATACCGAGGCGGTAACGCCAGACGTCGACCGTCTCCACGCCCGTGTTCGACGCCTCGAAATACAGTCGGAGCGGATCCGCCTCGCTCACCAGGTATTGGAGCTCAGGGCGGCTCTCGGGGCTCTCCCCCGGTCCGTCCGCCTCGCCTCGGGCAATCGCGACGTTGACGCGTCGGCCCGGGAAGCGGTTCAGACGCAGCGCGTAGTCCTCAAGTTCATCCTGAACGATCAGGTCGCGACGCTCGGCGGGATCGGCGCCGCTCGCTCCATCCCACGGCTGCACGGGTGAACGGAAGCGGATGCGCGCGTGCTCCGCCGCGTCGAGCCGCTGCTCAGGATCGTCCTCGTTCACCGCGATGGTGCGCACACGCGACACGGTCGCGACGGAGATCATCAATCGGAGCCGCTCGTCGCCGTCTCGAAGGTCGCTGAGATCGAGGCCGATCTGCTCGCGGTCGGTGGTGACGTACGTGCCGAGCAGGTTCCGCTCTCGAAGGTCGGCAACGATCGCCTCGATCACGGACTGCAACGCGGACGCGTACAGCACGACCGATCCATTAGCGGTCAGATCTTCCAGCGTCGTCGTGACATACGCGTCCTTCGCGAACTCCGTCCGGTCGCGGTCCCACGGTCGCATCCCGATGAAGCCGTCGGTCGTCCGGAGCAGCGTGACTTCCGCTTGCATGAGATCGTCGAGCGGAGCGAATGTCGCGAGCTGCGGGTGCGGCGACACGTACTCGAGCACCAGATCACTCACCGGATAGGGCAGCCCGTCCGTGGCAGTCGGAACGGGCGGACCACCCCGCTCGACCGCAGGCGCCTCGGAGTTTGCGGAATTGATCACTCCGTCCTGGATCGACGCCGCCTGCGTCTCGGACTGAACCTCGGTCTCGTCGGCGTCGGGGACGGTCTCATCGACGACCTGCGCAGCAACGACGCCTCCGCAGAGGGTCAGCGCTCCGATCGCAGCGACCTGCACCGACAGCCGTCGAAGACCAACGTTTACGATCGATGCTCTCTGACGCATCCGAACCCCCCGGGGACCCCGTGCGGTGGCGCGAAGATGAGCGCTGTTTCACCGCCTCCTAAGTTAGCGTCCACTCTGTTCACCGGCAACCGTTCCTCATCGCTTCTCACGAAGGTTTCGTTACCGCTCCGGTCTGACGAACGGCGCCGAAGCGAACAACGATCGCACCCGTGGCGCCAACGCCCGCCGCCCGCTCGCCGCAAACACCGGCCTGAACCCAACATCCGCGTATCCCTGCGCCCACGTCCGCCCTCGCGACATCCAACGGAGCGGCGCATCAAGAGGAAGTTCCGGGGCCGAGAGCGCCGATCCGCCGATCACGCCGATCGTGAACCGCGCCTCGCGCCCGAACGCTCGCTCGATCGTTTCAAAGTCGACACCGAGCGATCCAAGCTCGCCAGCGTCTCCAGCCAAGGCGCTCGCGACGTCGTCCGACGAAGCCGGCGGCGCCGACATCACTACCCATTCAGCCACGTTGCCGAACATGTCCCGCAGCCCGTCGCCACTGTCAGTTGGCCAGAACCAAAGAGCCCCGTCGTTCGTCGGGAACGTCTCCGCCTCGGGGCCGAGTCGAACGTCTGCGCCGTCCGGAACAAACTGCCCGCGCTCCGGATATTCCTTCCTTCCCAAGTGATTCGCCGCGACATGGCGCTGCTGCGACGCCCACGTTTGATCGCGGAGGTTCACCCCGGATCCAGGCGTTGCAGTCAGCCCGGCGGAATTTGCCGCGGCCTGCCACTCGGTGGCCGTTGGCAGCCTGCAACCCATTGAGCGTGCGAGCAGGGCCGCCGCCACTGGCGAGACCCTGTTCAGGGGCTGCGAGGCGCTTGGGGTGCCCACGGCGTCGCTGAGTTCAGGCGAAAAATACCAAGCCTCTCGGGCGGTGCCGTCTCGCATCCAGACCGCCGCAACGTCGGGCCATCCGGGCTGGGCTCCTCTTGCCACCCCCGGGGTCCAGGTCCTGGGACCGGTGGTGGCCTCGGGAACATCCGCGATCGCCGCGACAACCTCCGCCGCCACCTCGGACGAGGCCGCGACCTCGCTGAGCAGCCAGACTGGCGCCTCGCAATTACAGATGTAGAACGGCGCCTCGACCCCGTCGCCACCCTCAACGCGAACGAACGACAACTCACGACCATCGGCGCCCGCGCGATCGGCGGGAGTCCAGCGGTACGTCAGCCGATCGATCCCTGCGTCTCCACCTACCAGCGACCACCCCGCGCGAGCCGGACCGACCGCTTCGGGATCGAACGGCGGTTCCGCGGACGGGTCCTCGGCGTGGAGAGCAGTGATCGCGTCGAGCCACGCGCGATCGTCGGCGGGCAGATGGATCTCGCGGACGAGAGCGATCACCGACGGCACGCACCGGTCAAGGGCATCGCGAGCGGCGATCTCGCCCTCCTCGCCCTGCGCAACACCGAGTTCCGTCGAGAGGTCGCGTAAGCGATCGAGCTCGACGTTGAGGCGAACGATCGGAGCGACGTCCTCATCAGAGACTCCGAACGCTGCTCTTGACGCGAGAACTTCGCTGAACCCGTCACGCGACTCCGCGCCGGCGGCGCAACGGTTCCAGCGTTCGACCGCGGAACGAGCGAGTTCTCGCTCCAGCGTGGCCCGTCGATCGGCGTCGCGGATACGTCCGGTCTCCGCCGCGAGCCAGGTGCGAATCGCCCGCTCCTGGCGGAGTTCACCAGCGTCCTGCGGCCACGCGGGTTGTACGTCGTCGAGCTTGCGCCACGCCGTAAGCGTGACTGGGAACGGCGCGTTCGACGCGCTCTCAGCGGCGGTCACGACGGCGTCGCGATAGGGCAACGCGTCGACCTCCACCATCGCCCTGAGCACGCCCGCGACCCCACCGAAAGCCTCCACGAAGGCGTCGTTTGATGAGAGCTCGGATGCCTCCCACCGCTGAAGAAGCCGGCGCAGAGACTCGCCAGCGACCTCGGCGTCGATCGGGGCGCCACCCGCGATCTCTCGCGCCGCGACCGCGAACGACCGAGCAAACCCATCGAGTTGGGCGAGCCAGGTCCGATGGGCCTGCTCCGCGACCCCCGCGACCTCGCCCGGTCGGTCGAACGCTGTGCCGTCCCACTCCGCTCGCTCGATCATCTCGGCGATCCGCCGCTCACGCTCCGACTCGACGCCGCGCGCGAACGCTCGCTCATCGATCGTTCCGGGTGGAGCCGCGGGCGGAGTGAGACCCGCGATGCTCGCCTCGAACCCGTTGACCAGTGTCGCCTCGAGTTCGGTCGCTCGACGGTCGAGCGCCGCCGCGTCGCCGTCCCGTTCGTACGCCGCGATCACGTCCTCGCGCATCGACCGCCACGCCTCGTCGACGACTGCGAGACCGTCCTGGGACACATCGTCGCGGTCTCGCATCAGCGCGATGGTGTCCTCGGCGTTCTCGCGAACTTCGGAGAGCAACTCCAGCACACGATCGCTGTGCTCACGGACGGCGACACGAAGGCGGTCGGCCTCGGCGCGGACATCTGCGGCGGTTGATCTTGTCCAGTCCATCGCTTCGAGCCGCGCGACGTCCGATGACAACGCCTCGGCGTTCCGCTCAAGCCCCGCCAGGCGCACGTCCAGCTCGTCAGACTGGCCGCTCTCAACGCCGTGGAGCCGTTCGGCGGTCGACGCGAGGTCCGATGAAAGATCGATCCGGGTCCGTGGATCGCTGGACCGATCCGGCTCGCGAAAGTCGGGATCGCGCGCCTCAACCAACCAGCGACGCAGCAACTCGATCGACGAAGCCCCGGCGTAGTCCTCATGAACCCTGCTGTTCGCCCGGAAGTACGCGCCGTCAACCTGTCCCCACCCGTCTTCGATGAACGACCTCAGCTCCCGCTCAACGGCGTCGATCCGAGTCAGATCGCCTGGCGCCGCGCGGAGGTCATCCATGTCGTCGACCGACGAGAGCACCGCGGCCCTAGCGGTCCGGACGGTGTCGGACGCATCGCCGAGGATCGGATCGTCCGCGGCTTCTACGACCGTGATCCGGGCGTGATCATCGGCCGCTGCAGCGGCGATGACGTCCTCGAAGAGTCCCGCGTTCGCTCGAAAGAACGCGATCGCGTCGAATCGAGACTCCGCGGTCGGACCGCGCAGACGCTCGATCGCGCCACCTATTGCTTGCGTCGCTGATCCATCGGACCCAGCGGCGACGAGCAGCTCTCGAACGCGCTGCGCGTCTGCGACGACCGACCAGGACTCCGGCCGCAGCGATTCATCGATGCCGTCGACGATGTTCATCGCCTCGCTCGTCGCGCGCGACGCGTCGTCGCTCCGGAGTCCCTCGGGGAAGTTCCCGGCGCGGACCTGCGCCGCGAGTTGGGCACGCGAACGCGGCGCTCCCTCGACCACCCGACGCGGGTCAAGCTCGACCTCGCCCGACCGGGCGCGTTCGATCAACGGCACGAGCGTGGCCGATAGCGTCGGATCCTGTCGCAGGGATTCAACGTTCGCTTCGGCGACGAACGCCAGCAGCCAGGCGTCCGCGGCGTCGCTCCAGGCGGCGAAACGAAGATCATCGGCCGTGACACCACCGGAAGGCGCGACGGAGGGCCGGGTCGACTCAGCGGACTCCTCGTCCGCGACTGCGACCCCCGGCGCCGCCGCGTCCGCGTCACCCAATCCATCCGACGCTTCCGAACCACCACCTCCGCCGCCGAAGACGAAGAACAGCGCCGCGGCGACCGCGAGCAGAACGATCGCCGCAACCGCGGCAAGGACGACCGGACCGTTTCCGGATGAGCGTTCAGAGCCGCTGTCCGATCGGGACGCTGCCTGGATCCGATCGCGCGGCGCGTTTACGTAGCCCGGGTCGTGCTCGGCGGGTTCGCCGTTTCGCGACCGCTCGATCCACGACTCGGCATCGGCGACGAACTCCGCATCGAGCTCGTATGGGATCTCCGACGCGATCGGGATCGCGGCTTCCGTCGATTGGAGGCACTGGAGCTGCGTCGGGTTGGGCTCTCCGACAACGACATCGATCCAGGCGCCGGGCCCCGCGATGAAGAGCGTCGGCACGAGCGGATCGAACCGGTTGTACAACGCCCGCATCCACAGCGCGATGTCGTCCGCCTCCGACGCGGATATCCGCGGCACACGCACGTGCTGCGGACGGACATCCATCGTTCGCGATCGGCTCCGCGTGCCCTGCCCATCCGGGACGATGTAAGCCGCGCAGTCCCGATCGACCTGGTACAACGCGCGGTGAAGGCCCTGACGATCGGGCCCAAACACGGCAGATTCCGCGAGCGTCGCGAGCGCGCCCGGCGCCCCGATCGCCTCCGCTCCGACCCGCGACGACTGCGCCGCGACCGTCTGAAGCTCACGCCTCGCAGCGTCCACGAGCGAAACGACCGTCGCCGCGGTGTCCGCGGCGCGGCACTCGGCTTCAAGCTGCCTCAGCCTCGGGAGCACACGCTCTGAGACGAACGACCAGGGACGTTCGACCGTCTGAGCACAGACGATCATGGGGTACTTCTTCCGCCCACGCCCATCGCTCGACGACCACATCCGCCCCGTCACAAGCCCATCGGGCCAGCGCCAGACGAACGCGTGGTCGAATCCCTCGGAGCGCTGCGCGGCGTCGAGCGCCTCCCACGCGCCGCTGTCGATCACACCGCTGATGCCGTAATACAGGAGCCGCTTGACGGTGACGAGACGCTGCGTATCGACGCCGAGATCGTCGATGTGATCGTTCCACCCGGGATGCTTGCCGAACGCGGCGAGCCAGGCCCCGGGACCCGACGTGGATGACTTTGCCGCGCTTCTCTTCGCCATACTGCGGTCCGCCTACGTTGTCCGGACGGCGCGATCGATCGCTCGCGTCGTCTCGCCCGCGATCTACCTCGCCCGCTCCCAGTCAGCGCGCGTCGGCCACGCGTCCTCGACGTCGGGCAACTCACCCTCGCCGAACCGCACCCCGATCCGGTACTTGAGCGGCCGCCCATCCCCGCCGCGTCGCGGTCCGCCCTGCGGGTTCAGAACGCCGACGTCGACCAGGTACACCCACTCCCCGAGATCCCCTGACGGCAAGCCGTCGCCCCGGATGTCGTCGTCGTTGATCCGGATCCGATACGCATGCGCCGCGGAAGGATCGACCTCGTTACCGTCGACGTTCTCAAGGAACCGAAGCATGCCCCACGGGGCGTCGACCACCGCGCTCGCGTTCGAAGGCGCGTTCTCCTCCTCGAAGAAAGTGAACGTGATCGGGGCTGACATCGGCAGGTCCACCGCGATCGGCGTCGGCTTGCCGAACCCGTCGAACAGGCGTTCCTTGTCCTTTACCGGGTCGCGCGGATACGTCGTGCCACCGGAGGTGATCTGGGCATGGCGCAGATCGCCCCACGCGTCGATGCCGTACTGAACGTTCGTGCCGGGCAGCACCAATCGACCGGAGAGACCGTCGCTTCCAACGAGGAGCCGCACGACCCGCCCGACCTTCATCGCGAGCGCACGCTCCACGCTCTTCAGCCGCGCGCCCTCTCCGATCAACTCGCGGACCTTCGTACGCACCCGCTCGGTCAGCGGGCCGAAGTCACCGTCCGCCATGCGCTCGCCACGCTCGCGGCCGCCCTGTGCGCCATCACCGCCCCCTGCCCCGAGCAGATCGGTCGCGCGGAGCAACTCCCGAGCGTCGGCGACGCTGATCGGCGCCTCGGGGCTCGCGTCGCGACAGATCGGGAATGCTTCCCCACGGTCGAGCAGGAACGAGCGGGCCTTCTCCGCCTCCGCGTTCGCCTCGGCCACGAGGTGCACCAGCGCGCCGTACACCAGCTCGCTGAAGTACCGTTCGACCGGTGAACGACCCGCGGACTCGTTATAGACGCCGAGATAACGATCGCGGAAGATCTCCGGCTCGAGGTACACGACGTCACTACGAGCGTCCGCGGCGCCCTGGCTCAGCCGACGCCACTCCGATCGCGCGTCATCGGCGCGACGGATGAACTGCTCATCTCGGAGCTTCGACGTGAGATCGTTCCGCGACGCGCCGAGCGGCGCGATCGCCGCGTCGACCGCCGACGCGAACGGCCCCCCCAGCGCCTGAAGCTGCTCCACGTTCACACGCTCGAGCGCCGCGACGATCAGCTGCGACAACGCCTCGAGCGACGTCCGCGCATCGCGGATGGTCATCTGACCGAGCGCGTTCTGATAGCTCGACCAGGCGCTGTCAGCGTCGCGGGGAGCGGGGGTCACGATCGGCATCGCGTCGTCGACGACCGCGTTCGTCCAATAGTCGATGTACGAGCGCAGGTAGGCCACGGCGTCCCCGCGGACCGACTCATACGCCGGCAAGCGGCGCAGCCCCTGCACGTCGAGCACGGGCGCAGGCCGATCGGTCGTGGGGCTCAGGTACCGTTCGATCTGTCCCATCGTGTCGATCACGACGCCCGCCCCATCGGGCAGGAACTTCTGATCGACCGACGCTCCTGCCTCGAGCTTCGAGAGCGGAACGCGCGGCAACGACACAGCCTGCGCCGAACCCGTCTGCGAAGCGATCAGGGCGTCGAACGCCCTCGCGCCGGAGAGAGAGCCGAGCACATGGCGGATCGCATCGTGCGCCTGCCGCTCGTACGCGTGGCCGAGCGCACGGATCGATGACTCAGAGGCCCGCGCCATCGCCGGGACGTCGCGCGCCTCCATCACGTTCTCTCGGTCCCGCGTGATCGACTGCTCGGCCTCCGAACGACGCTCCGTCAGGCCGCGGAGAACGGGTCCGGCCGCGGTGAAGTCGGGCATCGGCGACGGCTCGACCAACGCGTCATTCGCGCGGCGGTACATCTCGAACCGCGTCGAGTACGGGCGGGCGCCGCCGCCGAGCGGCTGGATGAACGACGGACGTCGCTCTTCGAGCGAGTTCACCACACGTTCGACCTCCTCGCGCATCGCCGACGTAATGCTGTTCCGAGCGGCCGAAAGCCGGTCTCGGATCGCGCCGAGCCACGCCGCGTCGTCACCATCCGAATCGACGGCCTCAGGCAGAGCAGACAGCACCTGATCGAACGCCGCTCGCATCTTGTCGAGCATCCGCGTCTCCGTCGACTCTCGAAGGGCCACGCCCGACTCGCGGAGCGTGTCGCTCAACTCGCCCAGCAGGGTCGAGAGACGCCCCTCGCGTTCGACGAGCTCGGCGTACTGACGACGCCACGCCTCGTACGCGTCGTCGTAATCGGTCCGCGTCTCGACCCCACGCATCTCCGGGAGCGTCCAGAGCGACTCTTCGGACGCCGCGAACTCATCGATCGCGCGGTCGAGCGCCGCGAGCCTGCCGAGCGGGCTGCCATCCGGTCCGCCGCCTGACTCCCAGAATGAGATGAACGAACCGACGAACGCGTCGAGCTTTTCGCGGCGCCCGTCGCCCATCAGCTCGACGGGCGGCCAGTCGCCGGCGCCGTCGCTGTAGGTATAGACCACGACCTCCTGCAGCGCCTCCGCGTCCGTTCGGTTCCGCCAATCCTCGAGTTCGACCTCGTTGTCGGCGAGCACGAACGAACCGAGCGGCTTGAGCTCGAAACCGTTCAAGGCGCCGGCGCCCGCAAGGTCGACGCCCGCCGCCGAGGCCTCCATACGCAGCAACTGCTCGAGCGCGCCCGTCGCGCCCTCGGGCCACTCGCCGCCCGAACGATTGACCTGCTCCACGCGATCGATCGTCAGACCAAGCGCAGGCTTCATCACGCCGAGCTCGAAGTAGGCCCGCTGCGCCACGCGCGCGTCGGAACCGCCCGCGCGGCTGAGCATCGCCACCCAGCTATAGATGAAGTCGAGCTTCGGTGGGCTCTTCGCCCACGTCATCGCCTCGCGCTGCAGCTCAACGAGTGTCTTCTTCTCCCGCCCCGAGCCGTCCGGAACGTCCGGTTGGTACGCGCCGAGATACGCGTAATCGGATGTCGACGCGTCCTTGAAGAACAGCTCGCGGTTGCCCGTATCGTCGGTGACGTCCTCCGCGAGCGACCAGAACTCCGCGGGGCGGATCATGCTCTCCTGGAGCTCCTTGTGGCTGAACCAGGTCCACGCCCCCGCGATCGCAACGAGCAGGAAGCCGCCGAGCAGCAGGATGCCGCGGCGTCGGGTCTTGAGCTTCTCCGCGTTGTTCGCGCGGGTCACAAGCCCCTTCTCGCGGAAGACCTTCTCGATGAAGAGGTCGCGGAGGAAGTACGCGCGGTCACGCTCCCAGACCTTGCCGTCGGGAAGCGACTCGACATCGACCCCCAGCGCCTGCGCCAGGTCCTCGTCGAGCGCAGCGCCGTCACGCATCGAACTCGTGAAGTAGATGCCGCGAAGGAACAGCGGCTTCTGACTCCACGTGCCCGCGACGAAAATCATCTCGAGGTACCGACGCAGGCGGCTTGAGATCGAGAGCATCGCGTCCGGGAACGCATAGAGCGAATCGACCTCGTCGGTCCGACGTCCGTGCTGCGGGTCCTCGCGGTGGACCGGGTCATTGAGCAGGTTGAGGCGCCGAGTGATCAGGCTCTCGCGCACGGTGCGGAGGTGCTCCTCCACGGCCTGCGGGTCGAACGGCGTGTCGAGCGACGCCGGGTTCGACCAGCCGAGGATCTGGTGGGCGAGGACCGGGTCGTTGAGGTCGTTGAAGAACTCGCGGAACCCGTTGATCAGGTCCGACTTGGTGATGATCACGAACACCGGGAATCGCACGCCGAGCGATCGCTGGATCTCGTCGAGCTGCGCCGCGATCTTGCCGCCCTTGGTCTCGACGTCGTTCTGGTTGTCCTTGATGAGCGAATCGGCCGGGATCACGAGCAGCATGCCGTTGATCGGGCACGTCGGCCTCGCCTGACGCAGGAGCTTGAGGAACTCCTTCCACTCGTTGGTCTGCCCCGGCGCCACGTCCTCGAACATCAGCCGCCCCGCGGTATCGAGGATGACCGAGTAGTTCGTGAACCACCAGTTCATGTTCAGCGTGCCGCCGGCGCCCTGGAGCTGGTCCTGGAGGCCGGGAGGGAAGCCGACGTTGCAGTGACGGATAGCCTCGGTCTTGCCGGATCCGGGCTCGCCGACGAGCACGTACCAAGGCATGACGTACAGGTCCTTGCCGTGGTCCTTGAACGTCTGGATGCCGGTGCTGAACTTCTTGCGCAGATCGTCGAGGCGGGCGCGGGCGCCCGCGTCCGAGACGCCCGACGGCGTCGCCGAGCTGTTCTCGCCCAGCTTCTGTTCGAACGGTTTGCTCTTGCCCTTGTCGAGCTTCTTGAGCACGAACCGGTACGCCACGACCACCACCGCGAGCGCCGCCATCACCGCGAACACGACGTAGGCGAGCTGCGGCTGCACCATGTACGCGAGCATGAGCAGACCCGCGACACCGCCGCCGGTGACCGCAAACAGCGCCAGCTTCACCGGAAGCGGCAGCAGCGTGAACGCCGAAAGACTTGGCTTCTTCATAACCCCAACTCCACGGGCCGCGGGCGTCTCCCCGGGCCTCCGCGCCTCAGCCTTCCGCCTCGACCGTGGCGGCGTGCCCGCCTTCGTCGACGATGTGTTCGATCGCGCGACGCATGTCGCCCGCCGCCGCGTTGTAGAACCACACGTTCATCACGGCGACGACGATCATCACCGCCACCAGCGCCACCGCGAGCCCGACAAGGCTCCGACCTGGAGGCTGGATCAGATCGCTCGTGTCCACGTTCTCGTACGCCGTTGGCACGATCCGCGTCACGTGATCCGGTCCGAGCATCGGGCGGAGTCGCGCCGAGATCTCCTTCATCTTGGTCCGCAGGTACTCGGGCTGACCCTGGTAAAACCCCGTGAAGCCGAGCCCGAGACACGTGTAGAACACCGCGAGCCGCTCCGTCGCCGCCTCCGACTGGTCCTTGAGCGTCTCGTCGAGCAGGTCGAAGAAGTCCTCGTCGCCGCCCGTCTTGCCCTTCATCTCCGTCTGCAGACGCTGCTGCGCCCAGTCGCGCGCAAAGGCCAGGTGGCTCTCCTCGATCATCTGATCCACGAAGTAGATCAGGGGTAGCTCGATCTTCTCGTAGTTGCTCGTCAGCCCCGGGTTGGACGCAGCGGTCGCGCGCATGTCCGCGAGGATCTGCTTCACGTCAGCTCGCACCGACGCGGGCTCGATCCCCGCGCCCTTCCTTGCGGAGCGGTTCAACCGACACACGTACTGAAACAAGGGCTCACACAGCTCGACCAGCCTCATCCGTCACGCTCCACTCGTCGTACGCCGTCAATCCGGGAAGGTCATGTACAGCGTCACGCTGTCGAAACCCGCGTTCTCGATCCCATCGAAGTTGATCGCGATCGCTTTCTCCTGGGCGATCTTGTCCCACATCCGCTGGCTGTCCGCCCGCCTCACGCGGAAGTAGTGCAACCCGACCTTGCTCGGAAGCGCCAGCGGCGGATGCCGCTCTTCCTCCAGCCGAACGCCGCGCACGCGCGTCCGCGCCATGCTCGAGGCGATGAACTTGAACTCGTCCGCGTTCTCCACGAGCTTGGCCAGCTCGCGCGGATCGCGACCCGTCTGGATGCCCAGAAAGAACTCGTTCGGACGCGTGAGCTGCTCCTCGCTCATCCTCGTTTCGTACACGCCCTCGCGCATATCAAACACGGCCTTGCCCCACGTCCCCTGGTCCTCGCCGCGGAGCATCGGGCGGATCCGCTCGCAGAGCTCGCCGAAGACGATGCCCTGTGTCTCATGGTCGTAGCGGGGCGCCTCGAACTGATCGCGGTCGGGCTGGAGCGTCGACAGCTCCGCCTGCAGCCCACGGAGTTCGAGATACACCTCGAACGGGCTGATCCCGCCCGCCGCCTGAAGCATTGGCATCAATCGAGCCGCGTAGTGGTTCAGCGTCTGGAGCCGCAGGAACTGCTGCACCCGCACGCCCGTGAGCGTCTCAACATTGAACCCCGCCCGTGTGAGCTGGACGACCTGTTCCTTGCGCGATGCCTCGACCTGGTTCGCGAGGTCGCGCAGCGTGTCGCGCAAGGTCGGCGAGCCGCTGAGCATCATGCACGGAGGGATGAACGACGCGTCGAGCCGCGGCGTGCCCGCGTCATCGCCCGAGCCGTGCACGATCCGCATCAGCGGGACCGTCTCGAGATCCGTCGTGTCGTCCCCGTCGAGGATGAGCCGCGCGTTCACACGCCGCACGAACACCGCCTGCTCGTTCTCGCCCGTGTTCTCGTCGGGCAGCTCAGATTCCTCGATGCGGTACAGCCGCTTCACACGCCAGTCCGACTCGCCGATTTCGAGCGCATTCCCGCGCGTCGGCTGCCAGAGCGGAACCGCGAGGCTCACCGTCAGCGGACGCGTGCTCGCCGCGAACCGCTCGGAGATATCGAGCGACGGCAGGTCGGCGTTCTCCGGAACGCTGACCTCGACGCCGCTCGGCATGATCACGGTCAGGCGATCGAACCGGACACGCATGTTCTCGAGCTCGTCGCTCGATACGCGCGCATCGACCACACCCCACGGGTGCGGCCAAGCCATACGACGCTCGGCCGCCGCGCGCTGGAGCGACTGCCGCTGCATCGCCTGTAGATGATGGGGCCTGAGAAAGAGCCCCTCGTGCCAGTGCACCTGTAGCGTCATCGTGCCCTCCGCCCCGCGAATCCCGGGGCGGCCCTCCCGCTTACTTCATCAGCGTCGTGGCGAACGTCGCCATCGCCTTGATCACTTCGTTCTCCACGGAGGACTGGTCCACTTCCCCAGCCATCTCGCAGTACTTCCGCCAGCACGCCTGCTCCACGCTCTCGTTCCACTTCTTCTCCGCCTTCGCGTAGTGCTCGACCTGCTGCGGACTGATCTTGTGCATCTGGCGGTACGCCTGCTCGCCCGCCTGCGCAATCGACGCGAGCATCGCCGCCGTGAGCTGACGGAATCGACCGAGCTCCTCCGCTACCTGTTGCCGTCCAACGTCGCTCCCCCCGCCGACGTACGACTTCACCACGCCGCCGACGCCCGTACGCTTCTTGTGACCCGACCCGGGCGCCATCTGCTGCCAGGTCGTCCACACGAGCCGATCGAGGCTGAGCACCTGCTCGGTCATCAACGCGAGACACTCGAGCATCCGCCCCGGGTCCGCGTTCGTCTCCGTCGCGAGCTGCAACGCGGCTTTCACGCGCGCCACGGCCTCGGCCGGTATCTCGCCTACGCCCGGGGGCGCAATCCCCGCCGCCGCGAGCCGCTCACCCGCCGCCGAACGGTCTTCCGCCGACATCTTGTCCGCCTTCTTCACGAGCTGACGGATCAGGAACGCGGGGTCGTTCAACTCGGCGATGTCCACCGGCGCCGTCGAGCCGCCCGCCGCGCCGTCTCCCTCATAGGTCACCACCCGACCCCCCTCCCAACCGGGAAACCGCTCCTCGACCGCCTCTAGAAAAAGGTTGCGCTCTGCCGCGGGCACCTGCTCCAACGCGGACCGGACCTCCTCGGCGAGCTGCTCACGACGCGTCTGGGCCGACTCGTCGGCGAGATCAGCCTGGATGAGCCGGAGACGGTTCGCCGTCAGCGAAGCCAACCCGCGCCAGGATGCGTCACCCGTCTCTGACAACCCGACCCCCTTCAGCGGACCCGACTGAGCCCCGCCCAAATCCGACGCGTTCGCCGCAATCAGCCACGCGGGCGCATGATAAAGGGATTGCGCGCCACACGCCGATCCGCCCTCTTGAGCGAACATAGACACCCCCGCTCACGAAGGGGATACGCCAACGCCGCCTGTGACCGAGAACCTCGACACGCCCGCGCAATCAACCCACCCCGTGTCATCCACCCCCAACCCTCCCCGCTTACCTACCGACGCCCCCACCGCGCGCCGATGACCTGTCGTCCGCCCATGGAAGTGGCGGCGATGGGAGCGACCGAATGAACCGAGTCACCAAGCGTCTCATCTCTGCTGGCCTCAGCGCCGGCGCCCTCCTCACCCTCGTTGGCTGCGCCACGCCGACCAGTACCCATACCACCGCTTCGAGGTACGAACGGGACCGCGTGCAGACCCTGCCCCGTCTCGCCGCCGGCGACGCAGTTGGCATGATGGTCTTCGCTCCCGACGCCCCCAGCGGCTTCGACAACGGCCTCGGCGACTACCGCTTCGCCGCCGAGCCTCGCAACGACACGGTCATCATCACGCGGACCACGTCGGTCCCGCTCGACTAACCCGTCGAACACCCACCAAATCCAGGTGTCAGTTCGACGCCGTCAGCGGCGCCGTCTCGCGGAGCTCCGCGAGACGGTCGCCAACGCTGCGCCGAATCTGCGCGGTAAACACCGGGCGCGCGCCGACGTCCGAGTAGCCGACGTTGATTCGTCGATAACCGAACGGCGTGCGTCGCATCTCAAACGACTCGTCGATCGGCAAGCCCGGCGGCGAGAGCGCAGACCCACCGATCACCCCATACTGGGGTCGGCCCGCCGCGTTGGAACTCGCTACCCATTCCGCGGCGTTCCCGATCATGTGATGCACGACGAGACCGCTGCGATCCCGGCTGACGGGTTCGAACCACAACATCTGATCGTCCCAGGCATGCGCCGAGTCATCACCGATGGGGAAGCGGTCGTCCTTGTCGTAAGGAATCGCCCCATCCAGCGCCGCCCAAACCTCTCGACTCTGATTCTGAAGCGCCGGGTTGGCCTCAAGCACCAGATCCGGGTACTGCTTGAGCCACGACTCGAACGCAGACCATGTCTGGTCGCGAAGGTTCGCTGTGACTCCCGCGGAGGGGGAAGCTTGTGCGATCGCGTGGTACACCGCCACCCACTCTTCGGGGGTGGGTAGCCGGACACCAACCGCTTGAAACACCTCGCCAAACGCTGTCAGCGGGACCCGCGTCATCGGATGGTCGAGCGTCGGCTGCCATTGATCGAACGTTTCCATCAACTCCGGGGGATATCGAGGGACGAGCGACTCGTAGTTGGGATCACTTCTAAGCCAGCGGGGCGATCCATCTTGGGCGTTCACGACGAATCGTGACGCCGACTCGTCCCACCGCCACGCCCGTGGTCCCGGCCAAGACTCGTCGCCTTCATCTACGAAGGCGGGTCGACCGGTTCCTGCCGCATGGAGCATGGCGTTGAAAACATCCACCGAGACCTCATCGGTCGCGATGAACATGTCCTCGTCGAACGCCCACCGCATCTCCTCGGGCACGCTGCCCTTCAGGACGATCGCGAACGTGATCGTCGCCCGCCCGTCGGGCGAGCGGTAGGTCACATCGCGCGCGTTCCGCGCGTCCCACTCGCCGACCACGCGCCACCCGTGAGCGCCGGGGCCGGTCTTCGCCGGGTCGAAGGCTTCGCCCTCGTCGTCCTGCACGAGCAGTTCTTCCAACCGACCCAGCCACGCCTCGCCCGCCGAACCCGCCCCGCTCGTCGCGGAGCGGATCTCGGGAAGGGCTGCGCGGATCGCTTCCCGCACCGGTCCGTCATCGAGATCAACGTCCAGCGCATCAAGACCGGAGACCACCGCCGCGAATCGAGCTCGTCCTGACAGTTGATCGATCGAGATCCCGTAGCGGGCACGGAGTGAGAGAACCTCCCGCGCCGAATCGTTCGACGAGGCGCTGTCATACGCCCGCTCCCAACGGTCGAAACCCAACGCGTCGAGCCAGGCCGAGACGACCGCGGCACGGTCGGCCGAGAGACCGACGAGCGATGATCGCAACGCGTCGAACGCCGAGGCATCCGCTCGCAACGCGTCCACCTCGCCAGGCCACACGCCGCCGCGCCCGAGCAGGTTGTAAGCGTGCCGCCTCGATGACACCTGCTCGCCGTCGTCTGCCGCGATCGAGACGAACGTGTCATCGATCGAGACCGCTTCGAGCGTCACGAGCCTCCGAAGATCCGGCCCGACCGCGCCCATCGCCCGCCACAACGCTTCGCCTGGGCCACCGACGAAGAGCGGGTCGTCGAGCCACTCGTTCGCGATACCACGGAGCGTCGCTCCGCTCGCGTCGACCGCCTCATCGGGAAGAGCCGCCAGCTCGAAGAGCCGTTCGGCCTGGGCGAAACCGCTCACCGCTTCGGTCACCCGCTCGACCCACGCGCGTGTTTCCGCCGAGACGGACCCGAGAGCAGCGTCGCCATCCCGATAGCCGCCATCAGAAGCCGACCATCCCGCGTTCTCGATCACTCGACCCGCCGCGGCGTCGATGACGAGAGACCGAGCGCGATCGAGCTCGGCCGCGTCGAACGCGGACGGCGTCGCTTGAATCGTCACATCGGCGGCCTCGGCGAGCGTGGACTGAACGCTCGCGAGATACGCGTCGATCTCCTTCACCGACCGATTCACGCGGCTCGCGGCGGCCGTCCGGGTGCGCTCATCCGCGGCTTGCGGCCACGACGCCGAGAGCAGCTCACCGATGTGCGACGCCCGGGCTCGGACCAGCGGTTGGATCGAGAGTTCCGCGTTTGGGACGATCCTCGCCGCGGAAACCGCGGCGCCGCCGTCGGGCCCGTCGTCGATCTCGCCATCGACGAGATCGCCAAGCACATCTTCCCACTTCACCAGCAGTTCGGTGATGAACGGGCTCCAGAATCGCCGGAACGCCTCGACCTCGGCCGCGACCTCGACTGTTCCGCTGGCGAGCGCCGCTTCGTTTCGTCGTGCCCACGGCACGGCGTCGGCGTCGAACGCTTGGACCCGCGCCCGGACCGTCGACCACTCGTCGCCGAAGCTCCTTCCGAGCTCGGCCTGCTTCGCCTCCCACGCGGGCGCAGCGTTCGCGATGACCTCGTCACGCCGCCCGTCGATCTCCGCGAGTTCCGCGACAGCGCCCATCCAGCCCTCGCCGAGACGGGGATCGTCCGCCGGATCGAGTCGCTTGTACCGATCGAGCGACGCTTCGGCGACCCACGCGTCGACATCGTCGAGCGTGAGCCCCGAGATGGCGTCGTCATCTCCGTGCGCACGGTCTCGCAGCGTCGCGACCAGGTCGCTCCGTGTCGAGAACCATTGCCGATCGAGCGAGGAGAGGCCATCCGCAGCGTCGCGGTAGTCCTCGAGCTTTCGCAACGCCGTGTTGACCTCGGTCAGCGGACGTCGCATCGACTCGATCGTGTCGCCTCCGGAAGGTGCTCCGTTGAGCGACCGAGCGACGTGCGCCTTGGCGATCGCCGTTGCGTTCGAGAGAACCGGATCCGCCTCGACCGATTCGCCCCCGACCTCGAAACCGGTGCCGAGCTGTTCGATCGCTTCCGCTCTCGCGAGCGCCGCACGCCACTCCGTCTCAAAGGCTCGGGCCGCGTCACGGGCGCCGATGACGTCCCGCAGTTCCGAGAGAAAGTCCGTTCGTCCATCTGCGCCCGGCTCGTCAGGCGTCACCTCGGCAAGGACGGTCTCCAGCCACGCCGCTGGCGCGTCCCAACCGTTGTCCCGCCACGACGCCGCGATCGACCGAACCTCGACGAGCGTCGACCAGTCGGTGGCCGCCTCCTCACCCGCGATCGATTCTTCCTCGCCGAGGACGAACCGTGGCCAGAGCTGCGCGATGAGAGCCGCGTTCGCGTCGACGACACCGCCGAGTTCGCTGGTGGTCTCGACGAACTCGGGGTGATTCACCAACAACCAATCGAACAGGACCTCGGCCGATCCCGAGTTCGGAGCGCCCCGATCGCCCGTCTCACTCATAAGCGCCTGCCGCGGCGAGACGAGCACGCCGCGCTGGGTCGCCTCGAACGGTTCGACCACCGCGCCGCGGAGGGACGGATCGCGCGCCGCGAGCGCCGCGAGGTCCTCACGATCGCGCACCAATTCACCGAACCAGGACAGGCCTCCCGAAGGATCGCTGTACGCGGCGCACCACACCTCGAACTTCGTCCGATCGAACGCCGCTTCCGGAACCTTCTCTTCCCGCGTCAACAGGAACGCGCCAACGCCCGCGACGACGACAACCGCCGCCATGACGCCCGAGGCCGCGATCCAGACGACCTTGCCGGTCTTCTTCGCAGACTCGGAGAGCGCGTCGACCTCCTCGGACACCTCGGCGAGCCTGATCTGCCCCGGCTTCGCGCCGGGGTCGAGCAGCATGTTCGCCAGCCGGAGCCACCCCGACCCCTTCTCGCCGAGCGCCCCCCACGCTCCGCTCTCATCCCGGATCGGGAAGCCGCTCAACTCACGGAACGCGCGATGCTCGACCAGCTCATGAATGAGCCTTCCCAGCGCCCGGAGATCCTCGTGGCGGGCACGATCGCCATCCGCGTCCACGACCGCCGCGGGCGCAAGCCCCGTCAGCCCGATCCGCCACCGACCCTCGGCGTTGCGATCGGCCATCGGAACGCTGTCGTCGATGAGCACATGCGAGGGCTGGAGATCGCCGTGGGCGCGACCACGATCGGCGGCGGCGATCGCCTCCAGACCGTCGAGAACACCACGGACGAGTTCGAACAGGCGGTGACCGGACATCCGCGGTCGCGCGCTCGCGAGCTGCGCCGCGGTCATCCCGTAGTGGTCCTCGACCGCGAACCCGCCCTCGGCCGTCGCCTCGAAGGCGCGCACGGGCGCGACATGACCGATGCCGCCCTTTCCCACCGACGCCAGCTTGGCCACGCGGGCCTGGCGCCCGCACGACTGAAAGAACCGCTCGATCCGTGTGTCGCGCCCGTCGGGCCCGCTCAGCGCATCGTGCGACACGCACGCGCGGATGACGACGCGGTCCGATGACCTCGCGCCATCCGGCCTGGCCACCCATACGTCGCCGACCGGGCTTCGGAAGAGTTCAGTCTCGAGCGTGTAGCCCGGGAATGCAGGCACGGCGTCACCCCCCGCGGCTCGCCCACACCTCCCGCGCGGCCGTTCCAGAGGAAGACCGGCGCGGATGGCCGCCGCGACGCTTGCGTCTTACTTCGCCGGGTCCTGAGGAAGCGTCTGCGGCTCGAGCCGATCCTCGCGGAGCTTGATGACGATCTCGTCGTCCTCCCAGCGATCGGTCTCACGCGGAAGCTCGAGGCGACGGTCGGCGTCGCGCCGCGCGCCCGGGATGTCGGCGAGGATGAACAGTCGGTCGCGGCCCGACCACTCCTTCCGCCAGATCGGGTCCTTCTCCGACAGCATCACGTCGTCGCGGTTCGAGTTCGTGATGAGGTACTGCTTGACGACGCCGCTGCTGGCGTAGCTCTGCCGATCGCGGTCGCCCGCGCTGAAGTACTGGCTCATCGACTTCTCGCGCAGACGCTCGGCCTCGACATCGCTCAACGCCACGATGTCAACCGGGATCGACGGCACCGAGCGGGCGTTGCGAAGCCCCTCATCGAGCGTGACGACGACGTCATATTCGCCCAGACGCGGACCGCCGCAACCGACACTTACGACGACCGCCGAAAGAAGAGCCGCCGTCATCATCACCCGACCGAGAACGCGCATCACCACACCCCTTTCAAGACCTGTCTTCAACTCGTCAGCCGTGCGCCGCACGTCATCGCGGCGCCGCCGTCCGCCGATGGTACGGCAAACTACGTCAACTTGGGGATGACGGGCGCCTCCGCCCGATCGAGCCCCTCCTGGAACCGCCGAAGCACCCCGTGCACCTCGCGATTCTGCTTCCAGTCGATCACGACCAGGCTCCGCGTGCGCACGAGCAGGTGATCGAGTTCCTCGAGCGGCGCATCGAAGACCCGGTGCGCCGCCTTCGCGGGAGCGTCGCCGAGATCCCGCGCAAACGCGCCCGCCATTCGCCCCGGGAACAGCCGGGCAACAAAGCCGAGCGTCTCGAACCAGAGGTCGGGCGGCACCAGATCAAGCGATTCCTGTGCTCCAACCCGCTCTCGCACGAGACGATGCGGCCCGAGCAACTCGGCCCACCGCCCGTCCCCCATGAACACCGACTCGATGCGCTCGGCCGCGGTCGCGCCCCCCGCCTCCCCCGCAAGCGTCGCGAGGCTCAGCACCTCATCAAGCGCCATCGGCAACGACTGCTCACCATCGACCAGCAGCGTTCGCACACACAGAACACCCATCGCATGCAGATCGCAAGGCGTCGAGACGCTCGGCAGCACGTCGAACCGCACGCCCTCGATGACCACACCCTGCGAAGCGCTCAGCGCTTCCGACGCCCTCGCTGACAGCTCCGCCGGGAGCGTCCGAAGCCTCGCCTCGCCCGCCGCGAGTCCCGCGGCTTCTTCGATCTTCGCGTACAGCGACACGCGCTCACCACCGACCGAGAGCCGAAGGGCCACGAGGTCGCTCCTGCCGATCGCGAGCCGCTCCTGGCTGCGGAGGGTCGATTCGATCGTCGAGAGCGATCCATCGGTCGTCACGGCGCGAACGAGCAGCGACGCCACGCCGCCGGTCGCCTGGGCGTGGAGAACGGGCTTGTACACCCCGCGTCCGATGTCCTCCGGCGCGACCACGAACCCCGCGCCGCCGGCGCCCTCACCGCCGAGCCGGATCTCGAGCGCCGTGCCCGCGTGGGCAAGACGCACGCCAGCGGTCCACAACCTCGGCAGCCCCGCGGCGGCGTCGTGTAAGTCGGCCTCAAATGCCTCAGCGGTGATGTTGAAGAGCGGGCGGCCCGTCCGCGCCACGACCTCTCGGGTCTGGCTCATCGCCTCGGTAAGCAGCCGCAGCTTGAGATGAAGCGTCTCGACAAGCCGACCCCAACGACCATGACGACCGAGATAAAGCCGATCCGGATCGATCGTCTCGCCGCCGTGCGACGAGCCGCGAGCAGTCACGACCTCGCCGCGATCGAGCATGATCGCGCGCGTGCCGTGCGACACGCCCGACCACGCCGCGCCGCCGACGACATCGATCAACGACTCGAGCGTGAGCGGGTGAAGCCGGCGGACAAAGACGTGGCCGCCTCGGAGGTTGAACGGCTCGAACGCTCGGTTCACGCCCGTCAGGATCTCTTCGAGCGATGTGTCGCCCTCGGGCGACCCACGGGTGACCGCCGCCATCGGACTTCGGTCGCCGAGCGAGGGAACCCAGAGATAGCGATCAAGCGACCCGGAGAACGTTGGAAG
>PAKY01000050.1 GCA_002706885.1 Phycisphaerae bacterium | reverse complement strand
CGCCTCGAGGCGAACGCCGAACGCCACCTCAAGAGCCCCGGCGCGATGGCGACGCTCTTCCGCGATCACCCGGGCGCGATCGCCCGCGCCGCGGCGATCGCGGAGCGCGCCTCGGCGTTCAGCCTCGACGACCTGGTGTACCGCTACCCCGACGAGCCGAACGACGAGGGCCTGAGCCCCGCGGCGTACCTGCGTCGCGAGTGCTTCCGCGGGGCGGCGAAGCGCTACCCGGTGGGCGTCCCGGAGCGGGTGACCAGGGCGATCGAGCACGAGCTCGAGCTGATCGCGGACCTGGGGTACGAGGCGTACTTCCTGACGTGCTACGACATCGTGAACTTCGCGCGGGGTCGCGGCATCCTGTGCCAGGGGCGGGGCGGGGCGGCGAACTCGGCGGTGTGCTACTGCCTCGGGATCACGGAGGTGGACCCCGCGCGATTCAGCCTGCTGTTCGAGCGGTTCATCAGCCGCGAGCGGAACGAGCCGCCCGACATCGACATCGATTTTGAGCACGAGCGAAGAGAGGAGGTGCTCCAGTACCTGTACGAGAAGTACGGGCGTGACCACGCGGCGCTGACCGCGGAGGTCATCACGTATCGAGGGCGCAGCGCCGTGCGTGACGTGGGCAAGGCGATGGGGCTGAGCCTCGACCGCGTCGACGCGATGGCCAAGCACCTCGATCTGTGGAGCCGCAAGGTCTCGGAGAGCGATCTGCGCGAGGCGGGGCTCGACACGAACGACCCGCGCGTGCGCATGGTCATCGACCTCTCGCAGGAACTCTCGGGCTTCCCCCGCCATCTCTCCCAGCACGTCGGCGGCTTCGTCATCACCGCGGCGCCGCTCGACGAGCTCGTCCCGATCGAGAACGCCTCGATGGACGACCGCACGGTCATCGAGTGGGACAAGGACGACATCGACGCGTTGAACATCCTGAAGGTGGATTGTTTGGGGCTGGGGATGTTGACGTGTATTCGGCGAGCGTTTGAGCTTCTTGAAGCGACGGAGCGACGGAGCGACGGAGCGACGGAGGGGAAAGACAGCGGAGGGGAGGTTTCCGGTGGGGATGGTGAGGACGTTTCGGGATCTGGTGGCCTGGCAGCGGGCGATGGCGTTGGCGGAGGCGGTGTATCTGAGCACGCGGTCGATGCCGAACGAGGAACGGTTCGGGCTGACCATGCAGATGAGGCGGGCAGCGGTGTCGGTCCCGTCGAACATCGCGGAGGGTCATGGGAGGCAGAGCCGAGCCGATTACCTGCGCTTTCTGCGTGTCGCGCGGGGATCGCTCTCGGAGTTGAGCACGCAGATCGAGATCGCTACGACGTTGCAGCTTCTGGAGCCCCCGCCGACGATGACAGATCTGCTTGCGGAGACGGACCGTGTCCTGCAAGCGCTGATCCATTCGCTGGAGAAGAAGCCGAACTAGACAACCCTTCGTCGCTTCGTCGCTCCGTCGCTCCGTCGCTTCCCCTCTCCATCCCCTCCATCATCAACCGCCATTCCCCGGGCGACGCGGTCTACGACATGATCTGCAGGGCCGACACGGTCGGGGTGTTTCAGATCGAGAGTCGGGCGCAGATGTCGATGTTGCCTCGGCTTCGGCCTCGGGACTTTTACGACCTGGTGATCGAGGTGGCGATCGTGAGGCCCGGGCCGATCCAGGGGGGGATGGTGCATCCGTACCTTCGGCGGCGCGAGGGGACGGAGAAGGTGACGTATCCGTCGCCCGAGGTCGAGGAGGTCTTGAGCAGGACGCTCGGGGTGCCGCTGTTCCAGGAGCAGGCGATGCAGCTCGCGATCGTCGCGGCGGGGTTCACGCCCGACGAGGCGGACGGGCTGCGGCGGAGCATGGCGGCGTGGAAGCGCAAGGGGGACGCGATCTATCGGTACGGGCGCAAGCTCGTGGAGGGGATGATCGCGAACGGGTACCCCGAGGCGTTCGCGCACCAGTGCTTCGAGCAGATCAAGGGGTTCAGCCAGTACGGGTTCCCGGAGAGCCACGCGGCGAGCTTCGCGCTGCTCGTGTACGTCTCGTCGTGGCTGAAGTGCCACCACCCCGCGGCGTTCGCGGCGGCGCTGATCAACAGCCAGCCGATGGGCTTCTACGCCCCCGCGCAGATCGTCCGCGACGCGAAGGAGCACGGGGTGGAGGTGCGGGGGATCGATGTGAATTGGAGTGGGTGGGAGTGTGGGTTGGAGGTGGGAAGCGACGGAGCGACGGAGCGACGGAGCGACGAAGGGTGGCGAGCCGGATCTTCTTCGTCTTCTTCTTCCTTCTCCCCTCCGTCGCTTCGTCGCTCCGTCGCTCCGTCGCTCGCAGGCCCCAGCCTGCGCCTGGGTATGCGCCTGGCCAAGGGGCTTGGGGAGGATGATGCTCGGCGGATCGAGGGGGCGGTGCGGGAGGGGGGGCGGTTTCGGACGGTGGAGTCGTTGTGGCGGGCGAGCGGCGTGAGTGTGAAGTCGCTTCGGGCGCTGGCGCGGGCGGACGCGTTTCGGTCGATGGGGCTCGATCGTCAGCAGGCGTTGTGGCAGATCCGGCCGCTGCGCGATGAGCCGATGCCGCTGTTCGATGGGCGGGACGGCACGGACGACGCGGGGCTCGATCGGCTGCCCGAGACGCCGCTGATGAGCCGGGTGATCCACGATTACAACACGACGGGCCTGTCGCTCGCGGCGCACCCGATCTCGTTCATCCGCGATCACCTCGACGGGCTGGGCGCGATCCGGACGGAAGACCTGCGGAGCGAATCGAGCTCGCCGCAGGGACGGGAGGTCGTGGTGGCGGGGCTGGTGCTGTGCAGGCAGCGGCCGAGCACGGCGTCGGGCGTGGTGTTCCTCACACTCGAGGACGAGACGGGGATCTCGAACCTGATCGTGTGGGCGAAGACGTTCGAGCAATACCGCAAGGTCGCGCGTCTGAGCACGACGCTTCTCGCGCGGGGGCGGGTCGAGCGGAAGAACGAGGTGGTTCACGTTCATGTGCGTGAGCTCGAGAGTCTCGACGACGTGTTGAGCGGGGTGGGGCCGGTGTCGCGGGATTTCCATTGAGGGAGGGGTGGGCGCCAGTCGGGCCGAGGGCGGGAGCCCTCGGTGGAGATCGTCGTGCGCGGCGAAACGGACGTTGGTTGTACCGAGGGCTTGCGCCCTCGGCTCGTGGGGCGTTGAGTGGCGTCGCGGAGCGTTGCGGGGCGTCGTGAGATGGAGGTGTTTTGGGGGCGGGGGTTGTTTCGGACCATCGGGAGGCGGACCAGACGGGGTCATCGCGCGACGCGGACCCGTGATCGGGGAGTGGCCGCGGGGCCGCTCATGAATCCGCCGATGAGCGGCGCATGATGACCCATGCGCGGCCGGAGCGGTCTGTCCTTGCGTTTTCGGGCGAGCTCGTCGAGCTCCTGCGTGGCCTCGTTGAGGCCATCAACGGGGCGTCGCCCGGGCGGGGGCTCGATGGCGACGGCGCGTTTGCGGACCTTGCGGAGAACGGCGGGCGGCTCGCGGCCGAATATCCGGCGCACGCGACCCGCCTCGCGAGCGTGCACGGCGTGAACGGCGCCATCAGTGAGCATCGGGGCATCACAGGGCTGACGTGGCACGAGGTGGCCCTGGGCGTCGCCTCGCGGGTCGTCGCGGCGTGGCCCGACCTCTCGAGCGTGGAGCCCTACCTCCCTTTCGGGGACGAGCTTCGCGTGCGGCTTGGTCGGGAGGCGCTCGCGGCGGTCGGGCAGAACATCCCGCTGCCGACCGATTCGCCGCTGCTGCGTCCGATCGGCGTGACGGCGCGGCGGACATGGACCGAGAACGAGCTGCTCGGCGCGCTGAAGACGCGGGCGGACGGCACGATTCAGCCGGCGACGCTTCGGCGGGTGCTGGAGCAGGTCGCGGCGGATCGCGCTGGGGACGGCGCTGCGCGGTACGGGGAGCGTCATCTGGCGGCGCTGGTGGAGCGGTGTGAGTCGGCGCCGGCGCGGTCGTACGCGGTGCACCGCGTCGGTCGGGCGCTCGAGGCGTTGCTGAGCGATCCGGGCTCGGCGCCTGCGCCGTTGCCGTTCGACGGGCCGCGGCTCGCGGCCTGACGGTTCCACGCGACCTCGCTATAGTTTTCAGAACACTTTGAAAACTCGCCGACGGGGCCATCGAGGCGTCGTCGGCGGAGCGAAGGCGCGTCCATGAGTGAGACCATCTACACGCCGCTGCCCGAGCACCCCGGGATCGAAGCGACCGACGCGGGGCTGCTCGGCGCCGTGACGCGGGGCGAGGCGAGGCTGACGCCCGAGCAGGCGCTGGACCTGATGAACGGGATGCCGTTCCACGCTTTGGGTCGGTGGGCCGACGCGCGGTGCCGGTCGATCCACGGGGATCGGATCCGGACGTACATCATCGATCGGAACATCAACTACACGAACGTGTGCAGCGCGAAGTGCACGTTCTGCGCCTTCCGCCGTGACGCGAGCGATCACGACTCGTACACGCTCGAGTACCAGGAGTTGTACGACAAGATCGCGCAGCTCGTGGAGATCGGCGGGACGCAGATCCTGATGCAGGGCGGCATGAACCCCGACCTGCCGTTTGACTGGTATCTCGACCTGCTCCACGGCATCAAGGAACGGTTTCCGACGATGCACGTGCACGGGTTCAGCCCGCCCGAGTTCATCGAGTTCGTCCACTTCTTCAACCCGCCCGGCGCGACGCTCGAGGACAAGCTGCGGTGGGTGATGGTCAGGCTGCAAGAAGCGGGGCTCGACAGCCTGCCGGGGGGCGGGGGCGAGATCTTCGCGCCCGCGGTGCGGAGCAAGATCGGGATGGGCAAGTGCGACGCCGAGGCGTGGCTGACGACGATGTACGTCGCGCATTCGCTCGGCATGTTCACGAGCGCGACGATGATGTTCGGGCACATCGAGGGATACGCGGACCGGGTGCATCACATGCGGCTGGTGCGGGAGTGGCAGGATCGGGCGTTGGTGGAGTTCGGAAGCGACGGAGCGACGGAGCGACGGAGCGACGAAGGGATGGGAGAAGGCACGGAGGCACGGAGGCACGAAGGCACGGAGGGTGTTGCTTGCGAGCATCATGTTGCGCTTGAGGGGCGGTATCCGGCGCCGGCGGTGACGCGGCGTTCGGGGGGGCACTATGTGAGCTTCATCTCCTGGCCGTTTCAGCGGGAGAACACGCCGCTTGGGCGGGTGAAGGACTGGGGGACGCTGCCCGGGGATGAGGGGGCGTTCCCGGGGGACGTCGTGGCTCGGCTTGATGGGTCGGGGACGAAGGACTTGCACGCGGAGTTCGGGCGGCGGGTTCGGATGGCGGGGGCGACGGAGTACCTGCGGACGCAGGCGGTGAGCCGGCTGTTCCTGGACAACATCTACTCGATCGGTTCATCGTGGGTGACGATGGGGCCGCACATCGGGCAGGTCGCGCTGCACTACGGGGCGAACGACATGGGCTCGGTGATGATGGAGGAGAACGTGGTGTCGTCGGCGGGGACGACCTACTGCCTCGACGAGCCCGTGCTGAACCGCTTGATCCGCGACGCGGGGTTCCTGCCGGCGCAGCGGGACAACACGTACGACATCCTGAAGGTCAACGACGGGGCGGACAGCCCGGACCTTCGGGTGAGCGACTGGTCGAAGCATCGCGCGCGGCGGCTGCATCAGCAGAAGCCGGCGGAGGCGAAGGCGGAGTTGACGGTGGCGGGAAAATAGCAGTCGCGGGTCCCGTGGCCTTAGCGCGGTACGCCGTACCGATAGTCAGTCGGGAACAAAGATTACTGCGATGTGCGCGCCACCGACTACGCTGATGTTAAAATTGCTCGCGAACCGCACGCCAAACGTGTCAAATTGTTGCTCTTTGAACTCCAACTCACCGGTGAACTGAATGCCGGTATTAAATCGGAACTCTCGTCGAGCAGATCCGTCGATTCGTACCGTTCCAGCTCCAACATCTGCGTTGTCATCTAGGCCTTGATATATGATCTTCACGATACGTCCCGAACCGGTATACGTTGCCGCCGCCGTCCCCCCGCCTCCGACGGCGAACACGTCGAAATCCTGCTGTTGACCATCATCTTCAATGATGCCACGCAGCAGCGCCACTTCCGCTTGAATTTCCGCGAGCGAAGGCGCCGTATCGCTCACCGGGCCCGCCGGCGGGTTGAGGGGACCGAGCTGGGCGAAGGCGGCTCCGGCGATCAGGCCGCCCATGACGACGCCTCCGGAGACGAGTGCCACAACTTTGTTGGATTTCATCAGGCTCCCTTTCAGTGGCGGTGAGCCTAACTCGGCGAGCGATTGGACACAATCCCCTTACATAAGGTGATGTGATCGGTGGTGGACGCAATCTCGGGGTCGTGGCTCCGAATCGGTTTGCATGTATTCACCACGATCTCCAGGCAAGACGCTCCAGCGGGAGCGGACGGCGGATGGGCTTGCGATCTTTCGGTGTCCTGCGACGGGCGGGGTGTGGATCGATGGGCAGGCGTACTGGGTGTGGCTCGGCGGGCGGAAGACCGTTCGCGCGACGCTCGAGGCGGCGCCCGGCTCCGAGGCACAGGTCGGCGAGGACGACGCGGTGCTGTCGCCGCGTTCGCGCCGGATCATGCGGAAGTACCGCGTGGGGCAGTCGCTCGGGTTCGTGATCGATCACGACTCGGTCAGCGGCGGGTTCTGGCTCGATGGCGAGGAGTTTGAGGCGCTCAACGAACGGCGGCTGCTCGATGCGTTGCATGTCATCTGTTCCGACCGCTATCAGGCGGGGCTGCGGGACGCGGCGGCGCTGCGTGCGCGCGAGAACGACGCCGAACGTGTGCTCGGCGCCGAACTCGCGCACGCTGTTCGTGATCTCGCGCTTCGGGCGGCGGGCGCCCGTCGCGGGCCGGAGGCTCTTGCGTACCTCCGGGCGCGGCTAGAGGCCGCCGCGGACGGGTCCACGAGCGGCTTCTAGCCGAGAGAGGGATCTTCCGCGTCAGCCGCGTCTGCGGCGGGAGAACGTGAGGGCTCCGGCGACGCCCATGACGGCGGCGGCGCCGGGCGGCGGGACGGCGGCGGCGAAGATGCCGTCGATGCCGACGCCGTCGTTGTGGCCTGTGAACGTGATGGTCACGTTCGAGAAGCTCTCACCCGGGTCGGCCTCGAAGGCCCAGAACTTGGGGTTCCGGGAGTTGTTGTCGCTGAGGACCACTGCGGGGGCGCCGTCGAAGCTGATGTGCAGGTCGGCCCACTCCAGGTCGGAGTACCAGAAGCCGAAGGTATCGACCTGCGACGCGCCGAAGTCGAAGGTGAACGGCCCGTTGGCGATCTTCCAGGCCATCTCGCCCTCGTAGGACACCGCGCCGTGGCCGTCGTGGCGGTTGAAGACGCGGTTGATGGCGCCGCTGCCGGCGGTCACGTTCGCGACGAGCCCGTCGCCGAAGTCCAGCGAGGTGATCGGTGTGTTGAGCGCGAGCGTCTCGAAACCGATCGCGTTGTCCATGATCATGGTCGACGAGTCGGTGACCACGCCCGCGGGGGCGGAGACGGCGATCGCGGCGATGGCTCCGATTGCTCCGATGTGACGGCCTGTCTGCATGGCTGTTCTCCTTCCGTACCGCCGATGTGCAATTCGCCGACTTCAGCGGCCACGGCGATCGACGCGAGAAGGCTTCGGGAGAGCGGGCCAGACCGGACAGGCGCCAAAGGCATCCCAAAGCGCCCGATAACGGCCGGTATCGGCGGAGGCAGAAGTCGTTAGCCTGTCGCGATGCCGCTGAGGATGGTTCAGGTCGTGCTCCCTTCGTGTCATCGCGACAAGGTGGATGAGGTCTTCGAGGGGATCGAGCCGGACCGTCGGTGGTGGGTGGAGCTTGGCGACGACCTGCAGATGACCTCGGTCCTGGTGCGGGCGGAGGTGGTTGAGCAGTTTGCGGACCAGATCTCCGAGCGCTTCGAGGACGAGGAGCGGTTCCGATTGGTGCTCGTGCCTGCGGAAGCGACGCGTCCGCAGCTTCCGGAGCCTGAAGAGGAAGCGAAGGAATGCGAAGAGGGTGATGACGGGGGTTCGGGCGACGGGCCGAGCGACGGGTCGACGAACGCGATCACGACCAAGCCGCCGCGGACGTTCCTGCTCCCGCGTGTGGCTCGCGAGGAGCTGTACGAGGACATCGCGGTCAACGCGAAGCCGAACCTGCTGTTCGTTCTGATGACGCTGCTGGCGACGGTGATCGCGGCGGTCGGGCTGCTTCGGAACGCGCCGGCGATCATCATCGGCGCGATGGTGATCGCTCCGCTTCTCGGGCCGAACATGGCGCTCGCGCTCGGAACGACGCTCGGAGATCTCAAGCTGATCCGTCGGTCGCTGTGGTGCAACCTGATCGGCGGCGGGCTGGCGTTGCTGCTCGCGTACGTGACGGGACTGTTCATCGAGATCGACCCCGCGTCGTCGCCCGAGATCACGGCGCGGACGGACGCGGTGCTCTCGGACCTTGCGCTCGCGTTCGCTTCGGGCGCCGCGGGGGCGCTCGCGGTCACGACGGGCGCGCCGGCGGCGCTGGTCGGCGTGATGGTCGCGGTCGCGCTGCTTCCACCGACGGCGGCGGCGGGGCTGCTCTTCGGAGCGGGCTATCCGAGCGCGGGCGTTGGGGCGTTGAGCCTGCTGTTCGCGAACGTCGCGAGCGTGAACCTGGCGGCGACGGCGGTGTTCCTGCTGCAGGGCGTCCGGCCCGATACCTGGTGGGAGGACGAGAAGACGCGGCGAGCGACCGTGCGGGCGGTGGTGATCTGGACGGTCATGATCGCGGCGCTCGTCTGCTCGCTGGTCTTCGACTGGGGCGAGGGGGTTCGGTCCTCGTCGTGAAGTCGGGTCGGGGCGTGAGGCGTGGGCTGCGAATCCGCTCGATATAGCGGGGATCGATCTCTTGGTCGGGTCTCCGTGACTCGGTAACGTGACGGTTGCCGACCGTGCCCCGCGGAGGGAAGCGCGGGGCGGTGGACGTCGGAACCAGGAGACTCCCATGAAGATCACCAAGCCGCTCTCGCTGTCTCTCGCCGCCGGTGCGCTCGCCGCGCTTGGCGCCTCGCTCGTTCTTGCAGGGCCGCTCGAACCGCCCGGCGGGGGCGTGGCCTCGAGCGGGCGGACGACGACAGAGATCTACAACGCGGTGCAGACACTCGGCGCATCGGTCGGCGGGGACGCGTGCGGGCCGGACATCGGCGGCGAGCCGCGTCCGATGGGCCAGGTGACGCTTCCGTTTGGCGGCGGCGCCGTCCCGGTTTACGCGGTGACGCTGGACGCGGAGGCTCCCTTGGTCACAGGCGGCGGCGGGGCGGCGCCGCGTCCCCGGATTAACACCTTCAGCTTCACGCGTGACGTCGCGGCGAACTCGCCCGAGGTCCATCGGAGCGTGTTCACCGCGGCGGTGGTGACGGACCCGCTCGTGCTCACGCTCTTCGATGCCACGAACGCGCCGTTCTACCAGGTTCGCTGCGATCCGTTTGTCGTCGCTAGGGTGGTGACACAGGTCGTTCAGGCGTGCGACGGCTCGAGCCGTCAGCTCGAGACCATCACAATCTTTCCCCGTCGCATCGAGATCGAAACGCTCGGGCCGAACGGATCGCTGGTCACGTTCGATCCGGTCAACAACACCGTCGATTGACGTCCGACTCGGACGACTCCCGCGCGGCCCAGCGTTAGTCGACCGGCCCGAAGCCAGCGGCGCGGCGCCATGCGCTGAGCTGGCCGAGGTGATACCCCTCGTGGTACGCCATGAGGTAGAAGCACGCGTCGCCGAGCGTCGGGAAGAACGAGCGGTACTCGGGGTTGGGGAACTCGGTCGCGAGGAGGTCATCGCTCGCGGCGCCGTAGCGATCGGCAAGGAGGCCGTGGACGCGCTCGAAGTGGGTGAGCAGATCGGCCTTCGCGCCGTACGCGGAACGGTCGGCTGCGAGCTGCGTGCCGGGCATGCAGGCGGTGACCCAGGCGTCGGGGCAGCCCGCGACGCCTTCTTCGCCCGCGAGGAACGCGGCGCCCATGCCCGCGCCGCAGCAGAGGTGGCCGAGGACCCAGCCGGGGTGCTTGGCGCCCTCGAAGGGGAGTTCGGCGAAGCGGTCGTCGGGAACATCCGCGACGAGCTTCTTGGCCTGGTCCATGGTCATCGCGAAGGTCCCGAGGACCTGCTGCCTCGTCGGAATCGTGCTCATCACTTCTTTCTCCCGCGTGTCAGCCGTTGCCGTTCTTCTCGAGTTCGTCGTACACCGCGCCGATCGCGCGACCGGCGATCTGTTCGAAGCCGAGGCCCTCGAAGAAGTCGAACTTCATCGCGGTCAACTCGTCCTTCGGCGTTCCCTTCTTCATCTCGGCCTGCACGGCCGCGAGGAGTCGTTCGTGATACTGGAGTTGGGCATCGATGATCGAGCGGTCGCCGACCTTGCCGTGACCCGGGATCACGACGGTCTCGTCGTCGCAGAGCTTGCGGACCTGCTGGAGGCTCTCCATCCATCCGAAGACTGTTGAGCCGCCGTCGGGATCGAAGAACGGGTGGAGACCGCTGAAGACGAGGTCGCCCGTATGAAGGACGTTCATCGACGGGATGTGCACGGTGAGATCGTTGTCGGTGTGGCCCGGCCCGAAGTGTTCGAGCGAGGCCTCGATCGCGCCCACGTGGATGTTGCGTGGCTCGTCGCCGATCTGGACGGTCGGCAGGAACGCGGCGGCGTCGAGCGTCTCGGCGCGGTCGGTCATCCTGCCCGCGAGTTCGAGCAGCGCGTCGTGGTTCAGCGCGGCGTCCATGCGCCCGGCCTGCGCGGCCGCCGCCGACGCCTGCTGGCGGAGCGAATCGAGCTGCGCCGTCACGCGGCCCGAGAGCTTCTCGTGCGCGTAGCGCTTCGCCGCGACCTCGACGATCGCGGGGTTGCCGCCCGTGTGGTCGCCGTGGTGGTGCGTGTTGACGAAGGTGATCGAAGCGGCGGACGCGAGCGACTTCGCGTCCTCGCGGATCGCGCCGCCGAGCGAGGCAAACTTGGCGTCGATGATCAGCGCCTCGCCCGCGCCGTCGGTGACGATCGCGACGTTGCCGCCCGGCACGTCGCCGGCGCTTGCCCAGACGCCGCGCTTTCCGTCCTCACGAAGAGCGTCCCATGGGAGGATCGATTCGGCGACGCGGTTGCGTCGCCGCACGGAAGCCGCGGCCGGGAACGCCGCCCCGGCCGCGACCGCTGCGCTGATGACGAGAAACGAACGGCGATCGATCGTCACGGGCTACCTCCCCGCCCCGCTGTCGATCCGGGGCTGGGTCAGCCTAGCCGATCGCTCGCGCGACCGGCGCGGCGAGATTCAGCTCGCGCTGTCGTAGTAGAAGCGTTCGTGGCGGATCTTGCCGTTCTCCCAACGCTGGACGGAGACCTGCTCGAGTCGGACGCGCTTGCCGCTCTTGTCGGTGTACTCGAGCCAGCTTTCCATGAGGGCGGTTCCCGTGCCGTCCTCGCCGCCCTGCACCCCCACCGAAGTCGCCTCGAAGCCGTGGAATTCGGCGAGGTTGTCGATGAACTTCTGCTCGTTGGCGATGAGGTTCTTGAGCCCTCGCGTCGGCTCGTGGCGGTTCTCCTGCATCGCGCCGTCCTCGTGGTAGAACTCGGTCATCGCTTCGATGATCTTGCCCTGCTTGATGTAGCCGATCAGGTCATTCACGCGGTCGCGGACGTTGGCTGCCATGACGATGCCTCCATTGAGAATACTTGTTTCAACAGCTAAATGAGTAAAAAAACGAACTCGTTCAGGACTCACTCACCTCCGGACGGGCGCGGGCGAGCAAGGTGTTCAGCGTGGTGAGTTCGGGCTCGGAATAGTGGGCCATCGTCTCGCAGTGCGTGGTCCGCACGGGCTCATCGAGGTGAGCGAGGAGGTCGAGGCCTTTGTCGGTGATGCCGACGCGGACGACCCGACGGTCCTCGGGACAGCGGCATCGTTCGGCGAGGCCCGCCTTCTCCAGGCGGTCGATGAGGCGGGTCATGTCGGGCTCGCGGGTGAGCATCTGCTCGCCGATCTTCTGGATCGCGAGTCCGCGTTCGGCGACCTCCTGATGGCCGCGGAGGATTCGTAGTATGTTATAAAGTGGCAAGGAGATACGATGCGACTTGAAGAGCCTGGCGAACGGCTCGGCGAGCGCTTCGTACGCGCGGATCAGGTTGATGAACGTCTCCTGTTCGAGCGACTCGAACCCTTCCCGCTTGCCGAGCGCCCGGGCGAGCCGCGCCGAATCGGCGGAAGGCGCGCGGGTCGGACGAGATGGCGGCTGCGAGTCCATGAACAAAGAGTAGGTCTCAACGATATCTGTGTCAACAGATTTCATCGCAAAAACCATCCGAATAGGGCACCCCACCGTCGAAACAGGCGGGCGTCCTACCATCACGCCGCGCCGGAGTATGCGGCCGCGACCGACCGATCCGCGACGAGGAGCCATGAGGCGATGAAAGCGAACGAACTGAGAACGGGGATGGCTGTCAATCTTGACGGCAGGCTCTACGTCGTCGTGAAGACCGAGCACACGAAGCCCGGCAAGGGGCCCGCGTACATCCAGGCCAAGATGCGGTCGGTGGACGGCTCGGGCACGACGGAGAAGCGGTTCGGCGGCGCAGACGTTGTCGACGGTGTGAACCTCGATCGTCGCACGATGGAGTACCTCTTCTCGGACGGCGCGGGCGGCGGGACGTTCATGGACATGGACAGCTTCGACCAGCACGAGCTGAATCAGGATCTGCTCGGCGACGCGCTCGAGTTCCTTGCGCCGAACTCACAGTGCACCATGCTCTTCTACGACGGGCGCCCGATCACGGTCGAGCTGCCCGCTTCGGTCGAGGTGACGGTCGCGGACACGCCTCCCGGCATCAAGGGCGCCACCGCGACCAACCAGCTCAAGGAGGCGACGTGCGACACCGGTCTCAAGACGCGCGTGCCGCCGTTCATCGAGCCCGGGGAGAAGATCAAGGTCAGCACGGAGGACGGCTCTTACATCAGCCGAGTGAAGGGTGACTGAGCCAGTCAGCGGGCAGGCCGTGGAACTCGACCGCCACCTCATCCTCATGGGTCTCCGCGCGAGCGGGAAGAGCACGATCGGTCGCGTGATCGCCCGTCGGATCGGCGTCGGCTTTGTCGATCTCGACCAGGTGACGTTCCGCCTGATGCGGGTGAAGTCGGCGGCCGAGGGGATCAATCTCCACGGGATCGATGCGTTCCGCTCGGCGGAGAGCCGGGCGCTGACCGAGACACTGAACAGCCCACCCTCGGTTCTTGCGCTCGGTGGAGGCACCCCCACGGCGCCGGGAGCCGCGTCCTCGCTCCGTCACACCGACGCGACGACGATCTACTTCCGCGCTCAGCCCGATGTGCTCGCGGCGCGGCTCGCGAAGACGGATCTCGCGTCGCGTCCGAGCCTCACGGGGCGTGGCGCGGTCGAAGAGGTCGGTGAGTTGTTCCGAGACCGCGACCCGCTGTACGCCTCGCTCAGCTCACTCACGCTCGACGTTGACGAGTTGAGCATCGACGACGCGGCGGACCGCGTGATCGCGTTCATCGAGCATCCGCAAGCCTGACGGCGTCGCAGAACGCGGCGATCAGATCGGGGTCTTTGACGCCGCGCTGCGATTCGACGCCGCTCGAGACGTCCACGGCGTAGGGCTTGACGACGTCGATCGCTTCGGCGACGTTCGCCGCGTTCAGGCCGCCCGCGAGGATGAGCGGTTTCGGGACCGCGACTTCCTTCTGGGCCGCTGCGAGACTGGTCCAATCGATCGTCTCCCCGCTCCCGGCACGTGGGCCATCGATGAGCACCGCGTCGACCTCCGCGAGGCGGCTCCAGCGACGGAGTTCGGCGACGATGGTCGCGGGGTCGAACGCGATCGCCTTGATCGCGTACGGGCCGCACGCGGCGACCGTCGGCTCATCCTCGTCGCCGTGCATCTGGGCGTAGGCGCAGGGGCAGGCTTCCTCGACCTCGCTGAACGCGTCGAGATCGAGGTCGCGCACGACCGCGACGGAGATCATGAACGGCGGGAGCTTCGAGACGATCTCGCGACCCACCTCGGGATCGACGAGTCGCGGTGAGCCCTCGACGAAGACAAGCCCGACCGCGTCGGCGCCGCAGTCGGCCGCGGCGCGAGCGGTCTCGACGTCCTGCACGCCGCAGACCTTGATCCGTGTTCGGTTCACGCCGTGGCTCCTCCGCCGCGCAGGCGCGCGAGTTCATCGATCGCGATGCTCTTGACCTCGCCCTCGCGGAGCGATCCGATGGCGCTCTCGAGGAGCGACATGGCGGCGTCGGTCTCGCCGAGGTGCTCTGCCTTGATGCGGGCGAGCAGGACGCGGACCTCATGCGACTCTTCCCCTCTCGGGTAGGCCGCGATGTACCGCGAGAAGGCGTAGTCGGCGAGTCCGTGCTCACCCCGCTGGTAGAGCTCGCCGCCGAGTTCGAACTGGGCGCGTCGGTTCAGGGTCGCGGCGCCCGGACGGACGGCGCCGTGTCGCTCGACGAGGTGGCGGTAGACGGCGATGGCGTCGTCCGTTCGACCTTCGGCGAGGGCCCGTGAGACCTTCGCGCGTTCGGCGGCGATCTGCTCCACGATCGGGTCGGGCTTCTCCGCTGGCCGCTGGCGAGCGGCGCCGTTGGCGGCTCGCTGCGTTGTGGCATCGCTGATGCGCGCGGCGCCGCGGATGTCCTGCCGCCGTTTGAACTGACGCCCCAGGCTGAACAGGTCGTACTGCTCACGATGGAGCAACTTCGCCCAGAGCAGCACGAAACTGAGGACACCCCCGAAGAGGTATCCCCCGAGGTGCGCTTCGTTCGCCACGCCCATCCGCTGGCCGAGGCCGATAGAGAACAGGTCTCGGGCGAGGGCGAGGCCGATGAAGAACCACGCGGGGACCATGACGAACCCCGCGAAGCCGAGGAGCCAGATCGATCGGACGCGGGTGAGCGGGAAGAGCACGATGAAGGCCCCGGTCACCGCCGCGATCGCGCCGGAGGCGCCGACCACGGGGCTCGCGCTGAAGAGGGTGTGCGCCAGACCCGCGACGACCGCGCCGCCGAGATAAAACGCGAGAAACCGCCAGCGTCCGAACCGATCCTCGACGGCGGGGCCGAAGACCCAGAGGATGAGCATGTTGCCGACGATGTGCCAGATCCCGTTCCAATCGTGGAGGAACGCGTAGGTCAGGTAGGTCCAGATCCCGGAATGGTCGCGTTGGAGGATCATCGCCCTGAACCAGACGTCGCCGTCGGTCGCGGCGCTCGCGACCGCGGCCCGCTGGAAGGCGAAGGCGAGGACGTTGATCGCCATCAGCGCGTAGACCACACGAGTCGGGCGGTGGAGCGGGCGATCGGTACCAAGGGGGATCAGCACGGGCGATCCTAGTCGCGGAGGGCCGCGACGCCCCCCTCCGTGGTTCCTACACTGCGGCGCAAGCGCCCGGGAAGCGCTTCCCGCGCCGGGCTAGATGAAGGGGAATGGGATGGCCGAGTTCTCGAAGGGTCTCGAAGGAATCATCGCCGCTCAGACGCAGATGTCGTTCATCAACGGTCAGGAGGGCATCCTCGAGTACGTCGGCATCCCGATCGGCGAGCTCGCGACGAACAGCACGTTCGAGGAAACCGTGTTCCTGCTGTGGAACAAGCGTCTGCCGAAGGCGAGCGAGCTCGATACGTTCAACAAGCAGCTCCGCGAGCGCTACGCCCTCCCGGCGGGTCTCCAGAACCGTCTGGCGAGCCTCCCGACCAACGCGCAGCCGATGCACGTGCTCCGCACGATGGTCAGCGCGCTCGCGATGCACGACAGCGATCCGAACTCGCTCGAGATCGACGACGTCCGCCTCAAGGCGCTGAACATCCTCGGCCACGCCCCCTCGATCGTGGCGTGCTTCGATCGCCATCGCCGCGGGCTGAACTTCATCGACCCGGATCCGTCGCTCTCGTTCAGCGAGAACTTCTTGTACATGCTCAACGGCGAGAAGCCCACGAAGGCGATGGCCCGTGCGTTTGAGATCTGCATGATCACGCACGCAGACCACGGCCTCAACAACTCGACGTTCGCGGCGCGCGTCGTCATCTCGACACTCAGCGACATCTACTCGGCGATCACCGCCGCGATCGGATCGCTCCGCGGCCCGCTCCACGGCGGCGCGAACGAGGGCGTGATGCACATGCTCAACGAGATCAAGAGCGTGGAAGAGGTCGAGTCGCACGTCCTGGGCAAGCTCGAGCGCAAGGAGAAGATCATGGGCTTCGGGCACCGGGTCTACAAGGCCAAGGA
The DNA here is from genome assembly GCA_002706885.1 of Phycisphaerae bacterium. Classification (GTDB taxonomy): domain Bacteria; phylum Planctomycetota; class Phycisphaerae; order Phycisphaerales; family UBA1924. The sequence goes on along the minus strand of PAKY01000050.1, from coordinate 3,033 downwards.
CCCGCGCGCGAGCGAGCTCCAGACGCTCGCCAAGCAGCTCGCGGAGGACACGGGCAACAGCGCCCTCTACGAGAAGTCCTCGAAGATCGAGGAGGTCATGGAGCGAGAGGTCGCGTCGAAGGGCATCTACCCGAACGTCGACTTCTACAGCGCCACGACATACCACTGCATCGGCCTGGCGCTCGACCTCTTCACGCCGATGTTCGCGCTTTCCCGCATCGCGGGCTGGTCGGGCCACGTCATCGAGCAGCTCGAGGACAACCGCCTCTTCCGCCCCGCGGCCGATTACATCGGACCGCACGAGCAGCCGTACGTCGCGATCGACAAGCGCTGATCGTCGTCCCCGGCTCGCCCTGAACGTCAGGGACGGGCCTCCGAACCGCGTAACGAATGAAAAAGCCCGCGGCAAAGCGCCGCGGGCTTTCTTAGTTTCAGTGGCTGCAGAATCGAGGAAGCTCAGCGGCGACGACGCAACGCGACGAACCCCGCCATCGCCAACGGCGCCGCAACGCCCGGCGCCGGGATCGCCGGGATGACGACATCGTCGATATAGATGATCGTGCTCACCCCGCCTCCCTGGAGGAAGTCGACCGAGGTAAACGGCGTATCGGAGCTGATGACGACGAACGTCGGAGCAGGAAGCCCGAGTTCGTACAGCAGCTCCATCTCGCCGTTGACGCTGAAGTAGAAGCCTTCCCCGCCAGAGAAGTTCTCAAGAGCGAAGCCGAACGAAGTCACCGCGTGCTCGAACGTCAACGTCGCGTGGGCATTTGGGAATCCGATTTCCGTGTAGAGGTCGAACTCGATGTTGTCGTCGTCCTCGACGCCGTAGAAGCTCTCGTAGTCGAGATCGAAGCCGTTGTAGTCGTAGATGGTCCCGACCGGCTCGGGCTGCTCACCCTCGAAGTCTTCGAGGGTGTGATTGCTCAGCGACGCGATGTAGGTCGCCATGTCCTGCTCGGTGAGCGTCCAGGACGAACCGCCACACGCGAGGGTCGCGCAACCAGCGACCGTCGCAAAGCTGATGATCTGCTTCATATTTGGTCCTCCAGCGATCCCCCGATGAGGAACACCTTCGACCGTACCGCATGAACGGGCGAAAACCAGCTTTTCTCAAAGTCCGAGGCGCGTCAAGACCCGCTCGAAGATGTCGCGGCTCGTCGCCTCGTCGCCCGAGGGTTTCATCACGAGCGTGAACACCGTCGCGTCGCGGCCTTCGCGCGCCTCGATGTTGATCTTGCGACCGAGGCGCCTGTCGGGCGGACGGGCGACGAGTCGTCCGCGGTGGAGCGTCACGTCGCGGGCTGTGACGATGTACCCCGCGGAGCCCATGGCCTGGTCGGCCGCGGCGATGACCGACGGAACGCGGACCTGCGGGGGGAGCGCACCGGTGAGGCCATTGTTTGAATAGACCGCGCGGACGCCCGTCTCGCCCTGGGCGTAGACCGAGGCGGGCGCCGTCGTCGTGCAGCCGCCGAGAGCCCCAGCGAGCAGCGTCGCCGCGATGGCGACCGCCGCTAGCCGTCGTACTTCTTCGAGATGTCGATGTCGTGCACCCATCGCTCCATATCGAGATCGTCCAGCGTCAGCCTCCCACGCCATTCTTCGAGGGCTGCGCGCAGCAACGGGTCGATCTCGACCCCGAGGGAACCATCGTCCAACGCCGGCGACGGATCGGCGGGGCTCTCCGAGCCGGACCGTCCCCGGTCCGGCAGTCTCTGATCGGGCACGATCGGCGGCGGTCCCGATTTGGCGGGCGTTCTGCGGGGACGGGCCGGACTGGGGACAGTCCGGCTCGGGGTCGTGGTTTCGATTCCGAACTCGCGGAGCCAGTGGTCGACCGAGTAGCGATCGAGGGGGATCTCGGTCGTGAAGACGGGCGGGCCGGGCGTTCGCCCCCTCCCGTGGTCCTGGGCGAGCATTTCAAGGAACGCCTCGCTCGCGATCGATTCGGCCCGACGCCTTCGGGCGGCGCGCCGGATCCGCTTGTCGCTCGAGACCACGGAGAGCCCGCCCCCGTGGGCGTACTTCTCAATGAGGGTCTCGATGACGTCGTCGGCTTCCCGATCACTTCCCGAGAACAGAACGCTGACCCCGCCCATCCGGACGCCCGAACCTCGGGACCCGGCGCCGTCGCAGACGAGCGTCGTGGTGCGTGTGGCGAATCGGCTCTCGGCGAGGAGTCGGACGAGGCCCGGGACGTCGATGCCTGCCAGATCCGGGGGGAGGACACCCGTGACGTGCAGCACGTTGTAGGTGTCGATCACGAGCAAGCGGCGCTCCTCCGAGGAAGCCTACGTCGGCTCGCCCGTGACCTACGCCCCCGAGACTCGGCGCGACTTGACCCATCCCCGCGTGCCGCCTTCAATCCTGACCCGTGCGCCCGCTGGGCGACGGTGGGATGTGAACGCGGACAAAGGCAGCGAGGACCAGCGCATGGCGATCCGGATCAAGGCCCGTGGCGGCGAGAGCGTCGAGCAGATGATGCGCCGCTTCAAGAAGCTCTGTGAGAAAGAGGGCCTGACGAAGGACATCAAGCGCAAGGAATACTTCGAGAAGCCCTCGGAGCGTCGTCGCCGCGCGAAGCGCAAGGCGGAGAACCGCCGCGACAAGACCGAAACCCGCTGAGAGGGCTTCGGCCGCTGCGCCCGACATCCGGTTGTGATCGATCGCGCCCCGCCCATCGCGGGGCGTATTTGTTTGCGAACACTCACCTCCGAGCCGCCCGCCCGCCTATCCTCCGGCCCACGGCGCGGGGGCGTCTGTGATCGCACACAGACCGCGTCTCCGAAGCCCCGCGCCGAGCCCTGAGCATCGCACGCAAGCAGCTTCCGGAAGGACGCGAACAGATGATCGCCGACGCTTTCCCGCTCACATTGTCGTCCATAGGTGACATCCACCCGGCGTACTACCTCGCGCCGATCGGTGGCATCGCCGCGCTGGTCATGGCCAAGACCTTCTCGGGCCAGGTGATGCAGCGCTCCGAGGGCGATGACGAGATGATCCGCATCGCCCAGGCCGTCCGCGACGGCG
>PAKY01000049.1 GCA_002706885.1 Phycisphaerae bacterium | reverse complement strand
TCCACCGAGTCCCAAGCCGCTGGTCGTTCGACCCGTGACCGATCGCGAGGAGCGTCGCGCGCCGCTCGCGCCGGAGCACGTGAAGAAGCTCGGAAGCGATGGCTGGAAGATCGTCATTCCCGCAGGGCTCGGAGAGCGGGCCACGTTTACAGACGACGCGTATCGCGAAGCCGGCGCCGCGGTCGTGGACGCGAGCGATGACCGTCTCCGCGGCCCGGGGGTTGTCCTCACCCTTTTTCCGCCGACGCCCGAAGAGATCGACGGCTTCGCCGACGGCTCTTCGGTTCTGGGATTTCTCGACCCGTTCGGTAGCGGAAGTTCAATCCGTCGGCTCGCGGAGCGAGGCCTCGATGCCGTCTCGCTCGAACTGGTCCCGCGGACGACGATCGCTCAGAGCATGGACGCGCTTAGCTCGCAGGCGAATCTTGCGGGCTATGCGGCGGTCCTGCTCGCCTCGAGCCGACTGACGAAGGCGCTGCCGATGATGTCGACCGCGGCGGGAACGATCCGCCCCGCGAAGGTCCTCGTGGTCGGCACGGGTGTCGCGGGCCTCCAGGCGATCGCGACGGCGCAGCGGCTCGGCGCTCGGGTGACCGCGTACGACGTTCGGCCGGTCGCGAAGGAGCAGGTCGAATCGCTTGGCGCTCGGTTCGCCAAGATCGATCTCGGCGAGACGGGTGAAGCCAAGGGTGGGTACGCGAAGGCCCTGACCGACGACCAACTCACCCGCCAGCGCGAGCAGCTCGCAAAGCTCTGCGCCGAGTCGGACATCATCATCACCACCGCTCAGATCTTCGGCCGCCGCGCCCCCGTCATCGTCACTGATGACATGGTCCGCGGTATGGCGCCGGGGTCCGTGATCGTCGACGCCGCAGCGGCGACCGGGGGCAATGTCCAAGGCGGGGTCGCGGGCGAGGAACGGGTGATCGACGGCGTGACCGTCATCGCCGATGCCCATCTGCCATCGCGCGTCGCGAGCGACGCGACACGCGTTCTGGGCGCGAACATCGTGAATCTCGTCACCCACGCCTTCGATCCGCGCACGGGGCGGGTACGCGGCGGCGATCGTGACGAGATCACCTCGGGCGTGCTGCTCACGAGCGGCGGCGAGATTCTCGATGAGCGTGTTCGAACCGCCGTCAATGAAGGGAGCGTCTGATGCTCATGCTCCTCGTCCTCGTGCTCGCAGGGTTCCTCGGGATCGAGCTGATCCGCAAGATCCCCTCGCAGCTCCACACGCCGCTCATGTCCGGATCCAACGCGATCTCGGGCATCACGATCTTCGGAGCGATTGTCGCGACTGCGCTCGATGGACCCGTCTCCCAGGTCCTCGCGGCCCTCGCCGTTGCCGCGGCGATGGCGAACGTCGTCGGCGGTTACCTGGTGACCTCCCGCATGCTCGCTATGTTCAGCGCCAAGCCGAAGCCCCATGGCAAGAGCGGGGGGGCGTCATGAGCTTCGACTTCACGCCCGCGGGCACGCTCCAAATCGTTGCCTGCATCCTCTTCATCGTCGGCCTCAAGATGATGGGCCGTCCGACCTCTGCGCGCGCCGGCAACGCGGTCAGCGCCGCGGGCATGCTCCTCGCGGTGCTCGCCGCGGTGTTCACAACCGGCATCTCCTGGCCGATCGTCATCGTCGCGTCGATCGTCGGCGGCGCCGCGGGCGGAGTGCTCGCGGTCAAGGTTCGGATGACGGCGATGCCCGAACTGGTCGCGGTTTTCAACGGCCTCGGGGGGCTCGCTTCCATGGCGATCGGCGTCATCGAGCTCCGCCTCGAGGCGACGGGCGCCGTCAACGCGTCCATCGCCGCCGCCGCGGTCATCGTCGGAGGGGTGGCGTTCACAGGGAGCCTTGTCGCCTTCGCCAAGCTCGGTGGGCACATGACCCAGAAGGCCATGACCTTCCCGGGCCAGCTCGCGACCACCGCCGTAGTCACGCTCCTGACAATCGTCGCGGCGGTGCTCGCGGTCGCGATCGAAGCGAGCGATCTCGTCGTGGTCGCCCTCGGGGTGCTATCGCTCGTCGTCGGCGTCCTCGCCGTTGTTCGCATCGGCGGCGGGGACATGCCGGTGGTGGTGTCCCTGCTCAACAGCTACTCGGGCGTCGCCGCTGCCCTCGCAGGACTCGCCATCGGCAGCCCAGTTCTCGTTGTCGCCGGGACCCTCGTCGGTGCGGCGGGCCTCATGCTCACGCAGGTGATGTGCAAGGCGATGAACCGCTCGCTCGGCAACGTCCTCTTCGCGGGCTTCGGCGGCGCGACCGCGACGACCGGCGGCGGCGGCACGACCGAGGGGACCGTTCGCCCCATCAGCGCCTCCGATACGTACATCCTGTTGGAGGCCGCTCGGGAGATCGTCATCGTCCCTGGCTACGGCATGGCGGTGGCCCGTGCCCAGCATGTCGTCAAGGAACTTGCGGTCCTCCTCGAGGCAAATGGAGCACGCGTCCGTTTCGTCATCCATCCCGTCGCGGGCCGGATGCCGGGGCACATGAACGTTCTGCTTGCCGAGGCGGGCGTGCCGTACGAGCAGCTCGCCGAGCCTCACGACGTGAATCCCAGCATGGAGGCCGTTGACGTTGCGCTGGTCATCGGCGCGAACGACATCGTCAATCCCGACGCCAAGGATGAGCCCTCCAGCCCGCTGTACGGAATGCCCATCGTCGAGATCAACCGTGCCAGCAACGTCATTGTTTTGAAGCGTTCCATGAACACCGGCTTCGCGGGTGTTCAGAACAGCCTTTTCTTCCGCCCCAACACCCGAATGCTCTTCGGAGACGCCAAGGAATCGATCGGCGCGGTGAACGCGGAATTCGAAGATTGACAGGGTAGGGATCTGGCGGGATGGCGTGGTAGGTCGGTTCGCTTTACGCTCGTAAGGCATGGACACCGAAATGCTGGATCCCCCCGCCTCGTCCGACGAGAGCGTACGACAAGTCGTCGCCGACGCCGAGGCCGAACTCCGGAGCATGGCGCGCGCAATCTTCCGAGAGGAAGGCGGTGACCACACGCTCCAGCCGACAGCGCTGCTCGGCGAGCTCTGGCTACGCCTCGCCCGAGGCGGGTCGACCGTGTTCAAATCGAAGGTCGAGTTCTACGCGTGGGCCGCCAAAGCGATGCGACACGTGCTGATCGACTACGCGCGGGCACGCAGCGCCAAGAAACGGACTCCCACGCCCGACGCGGTGCCGTCGATTTCAGTTACGTTTGGCGACGGGCTCGATCTCCTCGACCTCCACGAGGCCATGAACCGACTCGCCCGCTGGCACCCGCGAGCGGCGCAGGTCGTTGAGATGCGTTTCTTCGGCAGCATGACCATCGCATCCATCGCGGAGCGACTCAGCTCGAGCGAACGCACCGTCCGCGGCGACTGGGCCCTCGCTCGCGCATGGCTTCACCGCGAGATCACGAGCGGAGCACGGCGGGCGTCGTGAGCCTCGCCTACTCCGATCCCGACGCCTTCACCCGACTCTTCGACCTCCCGGAGACCGAGCGGGAGCGTGCCATCAGCGATTTCGCAGGCGGCGATCCGGCCCTGATCGACGAACTCCGCTCGCTCATCGCTCATCTCAACGCGGCCGATCGGACCGGCTTCCTCGGCGCGCCGCTCGTCGAGGGCAAGCTCATCGTCTCACCCTCGGCATGCTCGAGCATCGGCCCGCCTCCAATCGCTGGCTACCGGGTCCTCGAACGCGTTGGCTCGGGCAGCACCGGAGTGGTCTACCGCGCGGTCGCGGCGCCGCCGCTCGAGCGGCGCGTCGCGATCAAGGTCCTCCGCGATGACCTCCCGAGCGCCGCGGCGCGACGATTCCATGTCGAACAGCGTCTCCTCGCGTCAGTGAACCACCCGGGCGTCGCGCAGGTCTACGACGCCGGCGTGACGCCGGAGGGTGACGAGTACGTCGTCACCGAGTTCGTCGAGGGCGACCCGATCACCCTCGCCCACCGCGATCTCGGCGGAGGCTGGCGACAGGCGTGCGAACTTGTCGCCCAGGCCGCGGAGGCCGTCCAGCACATCCACGCCCTCGGCGTTCTCCACCGCGATATCAAACCGCAGAACCTGCTCGTCACACGCGACGCGTCATCCAGCCCAGCGGTGAAGATCATCGACTTCGGGGCCGCGACGTCGATCGGGGCGATATCGCTCTCGTCGATGAGCCCCCGCCTCGTAGGCACCATCGCTTACATGGCGCCCGAGACGCTCGAGTCAGCGAAGAGCGACGTGCGGTCCGACGTGTTCTCACTGGGACTGGTCCTCGACGAACTCCTGAGGGGGTGTCACGCGTTCTCGACGGATCAGCAGAACCTCTGCTCGCTCGTCAAGAGCCTGACCAATGTCGATCTCCCGCCGCTCCCGAAGCGCCTCGGTCCGAATCGTCACGACCTCGAAGCGATCGTGCGCTGCGCGTGCGACCTCGAACCGGATCGTCGATACCCGACCGGCATGCACCTCGCCGAGGATCTGCGCCGCGTCCTCCGCAACGAGCCGGTGCGGTCGCGAGGCCGTTCGCCGGGATACCTCGTCCGCAAGCTCGCCGCGCGCCGCCCGGTCACGGTCACGTCGACTCTCCTGACGATGGGCCTCATCCTGGTGCTGATCGCCGGTCTCGTCGAGGCGAACGGCCGTAGCAACGCGCAGCGACGTGAGATTGACGCGACGTTCTCGATGCTCGTCGACGGCGTGCTCGACGACCTTGGCGAGCTCGACGGAAGTCTCGAACTACGCGAGAGCCTCGCGCAGCACCTTCTCGCAAGAGCGGGCATCCCGGAATCGCTCGGCGGCGAAGCCTCCGACCTCCACCGCCGAGCGCGCATCATTGAAACCCTCAGCGACGTCGCGTTTGGGCGAGGCGAATCGGAGCACGCCCTCGAACTGCGTCGCCGAGCGCTCGAGGCGATGCCGCCGCCAGGCGACGATACCGCGATCGAACGCGGGCGTCTGCGCATGCTGATCAAGTACGGAGACGTCTTCAACGAACTGCGGAGACACGACGAAGCGTTCCGCATCTATGAGCAGGCCCACGACACGATCCTCGCGATGCTCGATCGCGACCCGAGCGATGTCAACGCGCTCGACGAGCTGTCGTGGAGCCTTGAGCGCCTCATCCCGTTTGCGCTCCGGGAGAGCGATCTCGATCGCGCCATCCGCCTCGCCGAACAACGTTCGGAGGTCGCCCTCGGCCTGCTCGAACGCGTCGACGACCCGCTCCGACGATTCAACGTCGCGTGCGCCGACGCGTGGCGAGCATCACTCCGTCGAAACGCCGGCGATCCGGGTGGCGCTCTGGTCTTCGCCTGGGCGGCGCTCCAACGCTTTGATCAACTCGTCGCCGCCGAGCCGAGCCGCCACTATTTCCGTTCACGGCAAATCAGCGCCGGCACGACCCTCTGTCTCTGCCTCCTCGAAACCGGATCGCCCGAGGCCCAGAGCGCCGCGGTTGGTGTGATCCAAAGAGCCAGATCGTTTCTGGATGACAACCCCGACGCCGTTCACGCCGAGCGCCAGTACCGCAATGTTGTCAGAGCGTTGTCGAGGGCGGCCCGCGCGGAGGGCCTCACGGACGTCACCGATGCGATCATCCGCGAGGCGCGTCGCCTGGAGCCGCTCAACGGCTCCGAAGACTACAAAGTGACCCCAGCGGGATTCGAACCCGCGTTACCAGGATGAAAACCTGGTGTCCTGGACCTGGCTAGACGATGGGGCCAGCGATCTGGTTGTCCGCCGCCCGAGGGCGAGCGAGCCTACCCACCGGAGCGGGAGAGGCCACCATAGGTCACCGGCGCCCGTATCGTCCATCCACTTGACCACTGAGACGGAACATCCGCCCCCAACCCCCTGGCCCGTCGCGGACCCGACGGCCCCGTGCCTCCTCTTCGGCGGCACGTTCGACCCGCCCCACGGCGCCCACATCGCCCTCGCCGCCGCCGCCCGCGACGCGGCGCTCGGTTCGGACGCGTGGCTCGTCTTTGTGCCCGCGGGTCAGAACCCGCACAAGCCGACCGGCCCGATTGCGAGCGATGCTCAGCGGATCGAGATGCTCCGACTGGCGACCGCCGAGCTCGAGCGATCGGCGATCTGGACCGATGAGGTCGACCGCGCCGCGATAGAAGACGGTCCGAGCTATTGGTCGCTCACGCTCGACCGAGCGCGGATCGCGGCGCCGCGAGCAACCGACCTCCGCTTCCTGATCGGCGCCGACCAGGCCGTCGCGTTCCATCGGTGGCGCGACCCCGACGAGATCGTCCGTGTCGCCGAGCCCGTGGTCCTGCTCCGCGCGCCGCACGATACGCGCAAAAAACTCGCCGCGGCGTTGCGCGGCGAGGGGCGAAATGAATCCGAAATCCGAGCTTGGATGGACCGCGTCGCCGACGTCGGTGTCGCAGAAGCGTCATCCACGGCGGTCCGCGGCGGCGATCGAACGTCGCTCAACCCCCGCGTCGCGCAGTACATCCGGCGCCACGGGCTCTACACGTAACGCCGATCAGAAGAAGCTCTTCAGCGCGTCGGCCTTGTCGGTCCGCTCCCAGGTGAAGAAGTCCAGACCGTTCTCGGTCACCGGCTTGCGACCGAAGTGACCGTGGCGCGCCGTCCGCTTGTAGATCGGCGAGCGAAGGTTGAGCTGGTCGATGATCCCCCGGGGCGTGAGCTTGAACACCTCGCGGACCGCCTTGGCAATCTTGGCGGGCTCGGCCTTCTCGGTTCCGTAGGTGTCCACGCGCACGCTGGTCGGCTCCGCGACGCCAATGGCATAGCTGAGCTGAACCTCACACTCGTCCGCGAGCTCCGCCGCAACGACGTTCTTCGCGACGTAGCGGGCCATGTACGCCGCCGATCGATCGACCTTCGTCGGATCCTTGCCGCTGAACGCACCGCCGCCGTGGCGACCGCGACCGCCGTACGTGTCCACGATGATCTTTCGGCCGGTCAGTCCGGCGTCGCCGTGCGGACCGCCGATCTCGAACCGCCCGGTCGGATTGATGTGCACCGTGATCGACGGGTTCCACCACTCCCCAAGGACCGGCTTCACGATCTCGTCGACGATGGTCTTCTTCAACTCGCCCTGGCGGTCGTTCCACGACTTGTCGTGCTGCGTCGAGATCACGACCGTCTCGATCGCCTTCGGCGTCCGCCCGTCGTACTCGACGGTGACCTGCCCCTTCGCGTCCGGACGCAGGCCCGGGATCGACCCCGAGCGACGGGCGTTGGCCTGCCCCTCCATCAGGCGGTGGGAGAGCTGGATCGGCAGCGGCATCAACTCGGGCGTTTCGCGGCACGCGAAACCGAACATCATGCCCTGGTCGCCCGCGCCTTCCTTGTCGACGCCCATCGCGATGTCGGGCGACTGCTTGTTCAGCGCAACCATCACCGCGCAGCTCTCGTTCGAGAAGTGCAGACGCGCATCGGTGTACCCGATGTCCTCGATCGTCTCCCGGACGACCTCCTGGATGTCCACATAGGTCCGTGTCGTCACCTCGCCCGCCACGACGACGAGCCCTGTCGCGACCATGGTCTCTACCGCGACACGCGAGTGCGGGTCGTCGGCAAGCATCGCGTCCAGGATCGCGTCGGAGATCTGATCCGCGATCTTGTCCGGATGGCCCATCGAGACGGATTCGGACGTGAAGAGCTGCGTTTCGGACATATCGGGTTTCGCTCCGGTTTCCTGCGGTTCCGTGTGCCCCCCGGACGCCGTCCGGGCGAAAGAGGCACATTTCAGCGTAGTCGCCAGCCCTACCCGGCTCCACCCGCCCGATATGCTTGCTCCGTGGCCAAACGCTCTCGATCGAAAAAGGGACTCACCTACGCCGAAGCGGGCGTCAGTATCGAGGCGGGTGACGACGCCGCGAAACGCTACCGCGCTCTGATGCGGCGTACGTACGGGCCCCGTGTCATCCTCAACGACGGTGGATTCGCGGGTAAATTCCGCCTCGACTTCAACGAGCAGCTCTTCAAGAAGAACTACCGCGACCCCGTCCTCGTCTCCTGCGCCGACGGCGTCGGGAGCAAGGTTCTCCTCGCCAAAGAACTCGACGTCCACGACACCGTCGGCATCGACCTCGTCGCGATGAACGTCAACGACCTCGTCGTCGAAGGCGCCGAGCCCCTCTTCTTCCTCGACTACGTCGGCGTCCACCGCGTCGTGCCCGAGACCGCCGAGCAGATCGTGGCGGGCGTCGCCACCGGCTGCGAGATCGCTGGCTGCGCCCTGCTCGGCGGCGAGACCGCCGAACTCCCGGAGGTCTACGCGGAAGGCGAATACGACCTCGCGGGCTTCGCCGTCGGTGTCGTCGAGCTCCGGCGCGCCACGAATCACGAGCGCGTCGAACCGGGCGACGTTGTCCTCGGCCTCGCCTCTGACGGCGTTCACTCCAACGGCTACACCCTCGTCCGCAGCATCATCCGCCACGCCAAGCTCGACCTGACGACGCCGCTCCGTGAACTCGCCGGCTCGCCGGGTTTCGAGGACGACGACCGCCCGACCCTCGGCCAGGTCCTCATGACGCCCACTCGGATCTACGCCGGTTCCATCGTCCGACTCGACCGCGCGTACAAGGTGAAGCGCCCGATCACCGGCATGGCCCACATCACGGGCGGTGGCCTTGAAGGCAACCTCAACCGTGCACTCCACGACGGCGTGGACGCAGTGGTCGACACCAAGGCCTGGACCCCGCCCCCGGTCTTCGACTACCTCCGCAAGAAGGGCGGCGTCGATCGCGGCGAGATGTTCCGCGTGTTCAACATGGGCATCGGATTCACGTTGATCGTCCGGCCCGCGTTCGCCGACAGCATCGCCGCCCGCCTCACCCGTCTCGGGGAGCAAGTCAGCGTGATCGGCAAGATCACGAAGGGTCGGGGCTCCGTGAAGCTGCGCCACTCATAGCGGGGGCCTTCGCCTTCGACCCCGAGGTAGCCGCAGCGGCACTGAGTTCAGCGTGCCGTTCCAGATACCGCATGCACACAACCGCGAACGTGGAGTGGCTCCACGTCAGCGGCGCCACGCTGATCGGCTCACCTGTGTAGGGGTGGTATTGCTCCGCGAGCACACCGCTGTCTTTGGTCTTGGACGCCGCCCACTCCAGGATCGGTAGGGCGTTCTCCAGGTCCGCGAGAGACCGCGCCCGCTCGATCTCATACTGCGCGTGCCAGAGCGTGCAGATCACCCACGGGTTCCCGGGGACCGTATCGACGTCGTCCGATTCGATCTGGTGGTAGTAGTCGTGGCGATAACGGGCGCATCCACCCACCGGCGTCTGCACCCAGAGCTTCTTGCGAAGCCCCCGCATGTCCGCCTCGACGGTCGGGTCCCTGGGGTCGAAGCCCGCGATCGCCCACAGCGCGAAGTTGGCCGAGTCAGGGGTCATGTCGAGGCGGTAGCCGCCGTCCGCGAGCGGCGTCGCCATCCGCGCGTACCGCTGCTCTTCCTCGTTCCAGAAGTGACGCTTCAGCGCCCCCTTCATGCGCTCGCCGCCCTCGCGGAACGTCGCGGCGCGGTCGTGCTCGCCGAAGTCCTCCGCGAACGCCGCCGCCGCGTGGAGGGCGCCGATGACGCACGCAACCGTAAACGTGTGCACCCCGCGCCGTTCCTCCCACAGGTCCCAACTCTCGAGCGGGAGCCCGTTGTGGTCACGGAACGTCAGCATCCATTCCGCCGGCTTGACGATCAGCGGCGAGTAGAGCGGCTTGATGAACTCAACATCTCTGTAGGTGTTGAAGTGCTGCCGGAGCGCCCACACGACGAGGGCTGTCTCGTCCTCCTGAATCGGGAGTACCCGCTTGCCGCCCATCGTCCACGGGTGCCAGCTTGACGCCAACATGCCCGCGGGTGTGTACTTGTGGAGGAAGTACCCCTCGTCCTCGAGGCACTGGGCCGCGAACCGGAAGAACCCGCGGCTCAACTCGCTCTGGCCCGACAGAACGAGCGCGATGTCCACCAACGCCCCGTCCCGCATCCAGCAGTACGAGTAGTGGTCGCCCCCGAACTGGGTGATGTCGCTGTCATTCGCCGCGATGATCGCGCCGCCGTTATCGATCTGCGTTCGCAGGATGAGGAGCGAGCGGAACATCAGGTCCACGACGCTCTCAGGGAGGGCGGCGGTGCGGACCGGCTCCTTGCGCGCCCAGAGGCGCCAATAGGCCTCCGTCCGCGCGATCATCCGCTCCGGGCCCTTGTTCCAGACCCTGGTGTTCCGCGCCCGGACGTCCTCGTAGCTGTTTCCGCAGGCAATCCACGTCGTCACGCTCGCCTCGCCATTCGGCGGGACGTCAAGGTTAAACCCGACCGTCGCGTCCACCGAACCCTGGCTGATCGCGTTTCGACCGAGCAGGCCGTCCTCCGCGTCGCGCCAGGTCCCCTCCGCGCCTCCAATCTTCTTGTGCCCGATCGCCCAGTGGTCGATCCCGCACTTCTGCTGGTCCCCCGCGTTCACGAGGAAATAGCTCTCGTCCTTGTACAGAACGAGCGACGACGTCCGCGGGTCGTAGTTCGCGGTGTCACCAACGGGCGATCCGTTGATCGACAGGTCGACGTGGAAGAACAGGCGCACGTCGCGACGCTTACCCGTCAGGTCCGTCACCGTCGAGCGTCGGAAGTACACAGGCTCGTGGAAGTCGACCGCGTCGTTGCACGTCACCGTCAGCCCGAGCTTCCGGTTCGTCAGGACCACCTCGGTAACGAGCGTGTCCGCCTTGTACGCGAGCTTGCGCTCCCACCCGTCGTCCGACACCCACGCGAACTGACCGTCCGCCCAGACACCGAAGTGCTGCACGTGCCCGACCGTGTGGTTGTGCTGACCGACGCGCGGGTAGTACAGATCGCGGACCTGGTACAACTCGTCGAACGTAATGAGCAGACTGCCGTTGCCGACAGGGATATCGCGTGGCATGGCGTCAAAGTACCCGTCGGTCCCGCCCGGCGCCCCGCGGCTCCGAAACGGGCGTCTCCTATTGGCCCCCGAGGAGCTGCGTCGCAAGCAGCTCCGCGTCGTCGTCTTCCGATACGCCGCCACCGGCGTCCAGATCGCTGACGATCGCCCTGACTCGTTCGGCAGGATCACCGATAAAGGTGATCCGAATCCCGAAGTTCTCTTCGATCTTGACCGCCACGCCGTGCCCGATCGACTTGTTGTTGATGTACAGATCGAGCTCTTCGTCCGCGGGCTTGGGCAGTTCGATGATCGATCCCGGAACGAGCGAGCGGACCTCGGCCACACTCATCAGGCGTTCGCCCAGCCGAACGATCACCGGCACATCAAGCCCAAGAATCGCGGACACTTCAGCGCGCATGGCATCTCCATCGGTCGGCGGGACCACCGCCACAACCGAGCCATCGCAACCGCCATGCCGGATTCCTCTGAGAAGGGCCGTCAGCCCTCGAAACGTCCCACAATCAGGGTGACGTTGTGCCCGCCGAAGCCGAACGTGTTGTTCATCGCGTAGCGGACGGGTCGCTCGCGAGCCTCGTTCGGAGCGAGATCGATGTCCTGGAACGCCTCATCAGGGTTCTCCAGGTTCATGGTGGGGGCGATCACGCCGTCCCGAACCGCGTGGACGCAAGCGATCATCTCGATCGCGCCCGACGCCCCGAGTCCATGGCCATGAACGCTCTTGGTCGAGCTCATCAAGGCCTTGCCACCCTTGGACTTACGGACGTGGTCGCCGAAGATCCGCTGGACCGCCGCGACCTCCGCCGCGTCGCCGAGCGGGGTGCTTGTTCCATGAGCGTTGACATAGTCAATCGACTCGGCGGGGAGTTGCGCATCCGCGAGAGCGGCCCGCATCGACCGTGCCGCGCCCTCGCCCTGCTCGTCGGGCGCTGTGATGTGGTAGGCGTCCGCCGAGTTGCCGTATCCCACGAGTTCGCCGTAGATCACCGCGCCACGGGCCTTGGCGTGCTCCAGGCTTTCCAGAACGACGCTCGCGGCGCCCTCCGCCAGAACAAAGCCATCGCGGTCCTTGTCGAACGGGCGGCTCGCCCTCGTCGGGTCGTCGTTCCGCGTGCTCAGGGCCCGCATGGTGCTGAACGCCGCCACGCACAGGGGGGTGATCGCCGCCTCGGCGCCGCCCGCGACGATCACGTCAGCGATCCCACGACGGATGTAGCCCATCGCGTCGCCGATCGCGTGCCCTGAACTGGCGCACGCGGTCGCGTGGGCCGAGCACGGGCCTCGGAGGCCGTGACGTATGGAAACATTCCCCGCGGTCGCGTTCGCCATCAGACGAGGGACCGTGAACGGACTGATCCGTCCCGGCCCCCGTGACGAGAGGACGTTCATGCCGTCCTCAATGGTCTGGATGCCACCGATGCCCGATCCGATCACCACGCCGCAGCGCTCGCGGTCGCAGCGATCGAAATCGATCCCGGAGTGCACGACCGCCTCATGGCTCGCCGCGACCCCGAGAACGGTGCAGCGGTCGAGCTTCTTGGCGTCTCGAGGCTCGATGACCCCGGTCGTGTCAAGATCGGGGATTTGCCCCCCCATCGTGACGGTCCACGATCCGGGGTACTGCTCGAAGGGGGTCATGTCGAACGGCTTGATGCCGCTGCGACCCTCCCGCATCGATTCCCAAGTCGAATTCGCGTCGTGCCCGACGCACGTCCGCGCGCCGATGCCAGTGATCACGACGCGCCGCCAGCGGTCTGCGCTCTGGATGGGTGAAGCCATGGGGCGGCGATCGCCTCGCTCTTCTCGGATGCGAACGTTCTGGAACGGAAGTCGGCCCCATTCAGGGGCCAACGGGTCGTCAGTCGACCCCGTTCGCCTGCTTGATGAAGTCGATCGCCTGGCCGACGGTCTTGATCTGCTCGGCCTGGTCGTCCGGGATCGACGTCTCGAACTCGTCCTCGAACTCCATCACGAGCTCGACGGTGTCGAGGCTGTCCGCGTTGAGGTCCTCGACGAAGCTCGTCTCACGCGTGATCTTCTCGCGGTCCGCGTTCATCTGCTCGGCCACGATGTCGATCACCTTTGCCTCGATCTCTTGCTCGGTCACGCTGTTTTCTCCGGCCCTTCGTCCCGTCCCCCGACGCGTCGCCCGCGACGGTCCGGAGGCGGCCTGTGTGTAGAGGTCACGATGTTATCCAGCGGTACGCCGGCGCGCAGGCCCGGCCCGGTTTCCGCTGCACGCCAGCATACGCCCCCCATAACGCCCGCGGGCGGGGGGGCCTCCGGATCGTGACGAATACGCGGCCCGATGCTCGGGAAATGGGCAACAACGGGCTGGTGTCCGCGTATCGGCGAGCCGATGAGCGGTCGGTTCTCGGCCGCGTGATCATCAGCTTCACGGCGGCGCTGGACGGGAAGAGGGCAACCGCGGAGGGGCTGCGAAATGTCGTCCATGCCACTGGAGCCACAGGCGTTTGCTGAGCGGGTCGCGAACCTGCTCAGGACCATGAAGCCCGAGTGCGAGGTCTGCCTGAGCAACCCTCGCGAGCTCCTGGTCAACGGACGCCGGCTCGATCTCGACAACCTGTTCCGCATGGTCGCCAGCGAACCCGATCGGGGGGAGGAGATCGTCGGGCACTTCCTCGATCAACTCCTCGACGGCGAGGCGTTGACCGCGCAGGAACTGCCGATCGATTTCGCTCGCTCGCGCATCATGCCGCGGATCCAGCCCGTCTCGATCTTCGACCACCTGAGCGAAGAACTCGTTGCGCACGTCCCGTTCGTCAACGACACCGTGGTCGTGTTCGTCATCGACCTCCCCCACATGACGGTGTCGATCACGACCGAACAGCTCATGCGCTGGGATCTGGACACCGAGTCCGTCGAGGCGATCGCCCGCGACAATCTGTCGAACTACACCGCCGACCTCGAGATGCAGGTCATCGAGAGCCGCGAGGGCGGTCGGGCGATCATCATCGGCGAGCAGGACGGCTACGACGCCGCCCGCCTGCTCCTGGGTTCGCTCCACACCCGCCTCGCGCCGCGCCTCGGCGGCAACTTCTTCGTCGCCACCCCGGCGCGTGACATGTTCATCGCCATGAGCGAGGGGCCTGGCGAGTTCGTCGATCGTCTCCGCGGACGGGTCGAGCAGGATTACCGCCGGATGCCGTATCCGATCACCAAGGAGCTCTTCTACGTCTGCCGAGACGGCGTGGCCGGCACGCTGGGCTCCCTGGCCGCCTGATCAGGCGGACGCACGCTCAATCTCACCAACCGCGGGCCCGAGCCCGCGGTTTTTCTTGCGTCAAGGCTCCCACGCGGGCGTTTGAAGGACGACGGGCCATCGCGCCCGCACGCTGATATCCTCCCGCCATGCTTCACCCCGCCCCGACCAACGCGATCGACCCCGCTCTCGCCCGCGGCATCGTCAAAGAGATTGCCGAGCCGACCGCCACGAAGCCCGCCCGAGTGCGGCTCGCCTTTCACAACCTCAACTACCTAATGGACCTCGTCCCCTCCGGTCCGATCGATGCCGCTGTCGGCAAGGGCATCATCGGCGTCATCTCGGCCGACGCGCGGCGCGTCGATCGCGTCACGACGGGTGGACGCTACGTTGAGCCGGTGATCGGTCGCCCGCGGCGCGTTCAGGGGACGGTCATCGCGATCGACGAGGCGACCGGGTCGATCGTCGTGAATGCCGGGGTGCCCATCAAGTGCCACCTGACCGACGGACGTCAGACGCCGAGCGGCTTCGAACTCGGTGAGTTTGTCAGTTTCGACGTCCTCCGCGGCGCGACGTTCCAGACGCAGCGGTAGTCGGTACGCTCTGCTGGCCCCGCGGGGGTGGGGCGGCGGAGGGCATCGAATGATCGTTGTGAATACCGAGGTTGTTCCGGGGCGGTCGATCGGTCGAGTGCTCGGGCTGGTTCAGGGCAACACCGTCCGAGCGAAGCATCTTGGACGCGACATCGCCGCGGGGTTCAAGAACCTTGTCGGTGGCGAGCTTCGGGGATATTCCGACCTGCTCACGGAGTCGCGTCGCCAGGCGGTCGAGCGGATGATCGCCCAGGCGAACGAACTCGGCGCCGACGCGATCGTGAACGTGCGTTTCAGCACCAGCGCCCTGACGCAGGGGGCGGCGGAGATGTACGCCTACGGGACCGCGGTCACGCTCGACGAGGGCCAGCCGTGAGCGTCCTGGCGTATGTCGAGGTGAGCGGTTTCGAGGGATGGGGCCGTCTCGTCGAGATGTGCTTCAGTTGTGGCACGCCGATCTTCCTCATCCTGCTCGGCCTGATCGTTGGGTCGATCATCGAACAACGCCACCTCGCGAGACTCGAACTGCGAGAGGCCGCGGTCAGCAACATCCCGATCAACTCGCTCCCCGGGAGGCGCGTGCCGATCGGACCGGCGTCCGACGCGCGGATCATCACGGGCGAGGTGGTGCTCGCGGCCGATTACTTCAAGAGCTTCATCGCCAGCCTGATCAAGCTCGTTGGCGGCGAGATGAAGACCTACCGGCTCCTGATGGAGCGAGCCAGGCGAGAGGCGATCGTCCGCCTACGCGAGCAGGCGCAGCGCGAGGGGTTCGACGAGGTCTGGAACATCCGAATCGAGGCCGCCGACATCCTCGGCTCGGCCGCGAGTTCGAGCAAGAAGAACAAGCTTCGCGCGATGGTGACCATCGTCGCCGCCGGGACCGCAGTCCGCCGCGCGCCTCGGGATGTCTCCCGCGATGCCCCGTCCTGATCCTCGCAAACGCCGACGCGGACGGGTCCGCGACCAGTCAGTCTTCGATGAGCCGAGTCTGACCGGCGCCTCGGAGTCCGACGCGGTCCGAGAGGCCCGCGCCCTCCGTGCGATCGACCGCGAGGCGCTAAACGACTCGATCGAGGACGAGGCCCAGCGCAGCGTCTTCGACGAGCCGAGTTCTCAGTCCGACTTCGTCAGTCGCCCGGCGAATGCGCTCGATTACGCGACCCTCTACCGCGAGCGTTCCGCGCTCACGACGACCGCGTACTCAACCCTCGTGACCGTTGCCCTCGCGCTCGTCTCGGGCCCGGCCGCGATCATCGGGGCTTTCATGGGCGGCTTCGGTGCTGCGACCCCGACCGCGGTGGGCTCGTTCGCCATCGTCGTGGTCGGGCCGATCCTGGAGGAGGTTCTCAAAACCACAGCGATCGCGATCACGATCGACCGTCGCCCGTGGCTCTTTCTCTCACGGGCTCAGATTCTCGCGATTGGCGTGGTTTCCGGGTTCGCGTTCGCGTTCGTCGAGAACCTGATCTATCTGACGGTCTACGTCCAGCAGCCGTCCGCGGCGCTGGCCACATGGCGTTGGACCGTCTGCGTTGCCCTGCACGTCGGCTGCTCGCTCATCGCTTCACTGGGCTTCGCGCGGGTGTGGGCGAGCAGTAACGCTGAGGCGACCAAGCCGCGGCTGGAGACCGCGACGCCTTTCGTGATCGCGGCGATCGTGATCCACGGCGTCTACAACGCGGTGGCGTTGGCGCTCGAGTTCACCGGGGTCTTCTGATCGGCGGCGCCGATCGCTGCGGTGGCTCTCAGGTCGAGGCGTTTCTCGTCCGGGGGTCCACGAACCCGTACAGCACATCGACGATCAGATTCATCATGATCAGAAGCGTGCTGAACACGAGCACGACGCCCATGATCAGGAACAGGTCCTTGTTCTGTACCGCGTTGACGAAGTGCTGCCCGACGCCCGGCACGCGGAAGATCCGCTCGACCACGAACGACCCCGTCAGGGCGAACGCCGTCGCGGGGCCGAGGTAGCTGACAACCGGAAGCAGCGCGTTCCGTAGGGCGTGGCGGAGCACCACCGATCGCTCCGACAGCCCCTTCGCACGCGCCGTGCGGACGTAGTCGGATCCGAGGGCCTCGATCATGCCGAACCGCGTGAGACGGGCGATGTACGCCGCGAAGGGGAGGCTGAGCGTGAGGGCGGGCAGGACCATGGCGCGGGGCGTGCCCCATTCCGCCACGGGCGCCACGCCGAGCCAGACACCGAAGACGAGCAGCAGCACGGATCCGGTCACGAAGGCGGGGAGGCTGACGCCGATCAGCGCGACGCCGAGCGAGGCGAAATCGGCGAGCGACCCGGGTTTGCACGCCCCGACCACGCCCGCGCCGACGCCGATCACGCACGCCAGCACGATCGCCGAGAGACCCAGCGCGATCGACGCGGGCAGACTTCCTGCGATGATCTCATTGACCGACCAGTCGGTGTACTGGAGACTCGGGCCAAGGTCGAACACGGGTCCGTCGACGGTTGAGCCGGAGAGGCGGGCACGGGTCCACCGAAGGCCGCTCGCGCGATCGAGGTACGACAGGTAGAACGACCCGAAGCTGTCGAGTTCGTACTGCGCGCGCATTTGCGCCGCGACCTCGGGCGGTGGGCGACGGCCCTCCGGGTTCTCCAGCGGGTTCCCGGGCGCGGCCCACGCGAGGGCGAGGGTGATCGTGTAGATCGCGAAGATGATGAGGGGCGCCTGCGCGAGCCGCCAGCCGATGACCCGGAGCACGACGCAAGCTTACCGAGCGGACGGCGCGAAGGTGGCGCGGCCGGGTCGCTCAGCCCTTGTCGATCACGTGGACCGTCACGTTTCGCCCATTCTTCGGCTCGATGTCGTTCCACATGTCCAGCATCTGACGCTCGGGGAGGACGATGCACCCGTCCGACCACGACGAGTTCGTGCCCATGTGGACGAAGATCCCGCGATGCCCCGGCACGGAGGGCAGGAAGACGCCCTCACGCTTCTCGCCGCGCGAGTTCGTCTTCGTGCGCATGCGCGTGGCCGAGCAGCCCGAGTAGGTACCGGCGGGAATGCGGACCGCGGGGTCCCACCAGCAGTTCGTGGTGAAAGCCTTCGACCCCGCGTAGCGGAGCG
>PAKY01000048.1 GCA_002706885.1 Phycisphaerae bacterium | reverse complement strand
CCCCCCCCCGCCCGCCTCGCCCGCGATACGGTCGAGCGCGGTCTGTGCGCGTTCCTTGATCTCCCGCTGGATGTCGGCGGCCTCGCCCCGCAGCAGTCCGTCGATCGGCGTCTGAGCGATCGTCTGCACCGTCGCGCGCTGGATCACCGCGCTCACCATCGCCCGCTCGTCGGCCTCGATGATGTGCTCGAGGTTCTGTCCGGCGTCGACACGCTGGTACCGCGCGGTCAGCCACACGTGCGCGAGGTTCAGATCGCTCGTGATCAGCGAACCGTCGCGTGCCGGGTTCAGAGGTCCACCCGCGCCCGTCTCGATGATCTGAGCCGGGTTCGCCGCCGTATTCGCGGCGTCGGGGAAGAACGCCGTGACCAGCACGTCGTTCACCCCCGTGTTCACCTTCATGATCTCGCCGAGCGGGTACGGCGCCGCGAAGTGGAACCCCGGCTCAAGGCTGGCGTCGCGCTGCTTGCCCAGCACGACACGCACGCCCTCTTCGTCCTCCTCAACGCTTTCGATCCCGCTGAACAGGAACAGCAGCGCGAGGACCACCATCGCGAATTGAACGATCCGGAACGAGATCCGAAGCGCTTCCGCGAGCGAGCGATTCGCCGGGTCCATGAGCGCGAGCTCGTCCCGCGTCGCAGCCCCCTCGGGAGAGAGCGTCAGCGAAGCCTCGCGACGCGTCTCCGACGCCGGCGGATGCTCGACCAGATCGTGCAGATCGTCGGTTCGGTCACCCCGACCGTGATCGTGATTGCCGTGCTCGTTCGACGGATCACTCATCCGAGTTCCCCCCGACACGCGTGCCGAGCTGCCCCTCGCCGGGCCAGCTCCGGATCCCACCCGACGGCGCCCGCACGGGCGACTCGCCCGAAGCGAGACCCTCGAGCGACGACGGCGAGAACAGGCCCATCCCGAAGGTCGTTGACGGCATCACGAGCGTGAACTTCTTCGCCATCGAGTCCTTCATGAACTCGATCTCCTGGAGGAACACCGCGAGGTCCTCGTTCACGCCTTGCGCCGCGAGGTACTCTGCCGCCTCGGCCTCGCCGCGAGCGATGATCTCGCTCGCGCGACGCTGGGCGAACGTCCGGATCTTCTCGACGTCCGACTCGGCGCGGGCGAGGATCGCCGTCGCCTCCGCCTGACCCTGGCTCTCGATCTCCTGCGCGAGCCGGTCGCGGTTCGCGCCCATCCGCTCGATGACCTTATTCGTCGTGTCCTCAGGCAGGAGCACCCGGTTGATGCCGACCATCGTCACCTCGATGCCGAACGCGCCGATCGTCTGCTCGCCACCAGCGCCACGACGCACCGCATTCGCGATCCGCTCCTCGAGCTCGGGAAGCTTCGTCCCGCCCGATTCGGTGTGGAAAAGCTCGTCAATGCGGTAGTTCGCCGTCTCCGACATCGCGCTCATCAGCGTCGAACGCAGGATGTCGCTCGCCGCCTCGAACTGCTCCTCGGGCGAGTCGCCCGCGTTGCGGAACCGCTTGTAGAACTCGTACGGCTCCGAGACGCGCCACGTCGCGAACGCTTCGATGATGATCTGGCTCTCGTCCGCCGTCTGCTGCGTCACGCTCCGCGTCTGCAGCAGCCGGACCCGCTTGTCGTACGTCGTCACCCGGTCGATCAGCGGGACCTTGAACTTCAGCCCGGGCTCCTCGACCGTCGCCACGCGTTCACCCGCGCGCGTGATCACCGCCGTTTCCGTGAACCGGACGGTGTACGTCGTCATGAACGCCCCGATCGCGATGACCACGAGCGTGACCATCAGAGCAAGGAAGAGTCGATGCACGCTGTTGCTCCTGCGTCTGCGGCGGGCCCCGAATCGCCCGCCCAAGATCCGTACGTCCGTTTCTTACTGAAGTTCGCTGCCCGCCTCGGGGTCAAACACCGAGCTCTGCCTCGGTGTCTGCGCCTCGAAACGGACCGTCATGTCTTCCACAAGGCTCTGATCCACGAGGTACACCCGAGCGTCAAACATGACCTCGCGCATCGCGTCGAAGTACCGCTGTGCCATGTACAGCCCGGGCGCAGCGTTGAACCCCGCGAGCTGCCCCTCGAACAGCGCCGCCTTGCCGCGCTCGCCCATGTGCTTCCGCCACCGCTGCGCCGACGCCTCGATCAGCCGCGAACCCGCCTCACCGCCCGCCCGCTCCAGCAGCCGCTGGATCCGGAGCTCCTCCGCCGCGATCAGCGACGCCTGAGCCCCCGTCGCGCGGAGCTGCTCGACCTGGTTGATCAGCCCGACGATGTCCGAAGCGCTCACCGCCTCGCCCCCATCGAACGTCTGCGGAGCGACCTCGGTGAGGATCCGGATCTCCTCCTGCCGCGCCGCCTCGATCTTGGATTCACGCACCTGCTTCGCCTGCACCACGCGCTCGAAGCTCGGGGCGACATCCTGCGGCGGATGCACGTTCCCAGGCCCGATGAACAGGATCTCGATCCCTGCGCCGCCGCCCTCGCCGAGCGAAGCGTACGACCGCTCGAGCCGCCCGAGGACCTCCGCCGCGATCGACGACCGCTCGGCGCCAAGCGTCTGATCGATCCGAGTCGCCGCAAGTTCCTGCAGCGCCTCACGTTGCCCCAGAACACGCAGAAGGTCTTCCCGGCTGTCGGGCGCCGCGAACTGGTCGTACGCGAATACGTCGTCGACAACCCACTGCACCGGGAGCTCGATCGCTACCAGCGAGAGATCGTTGAACGGATCCGCCTGACCTTCCTCCGCCCCCGAATCGCGCAGACGAGACGGGCTCGGCTGAACGAGGTTGTAGTACTCCTCGCCCTCCGTGTGCTCGTTCGTCCAGAGGACCGGCTTCCCGTCGTTCCGCGGCGAGTTCGTTCCGAGCGTCATCGTCCGGACGCCCGTCACCGTCCGCGTCACGACCTCTCGACCGTTCTCCGTGGTGACGCTCGAGGGGATGTACACCTCCGCCATCGGCCAGGGCCACTTGACGTGGAACCCGGGCTCCGCCGTCGCCCCGTCCGCCGGAGGCTTCCCGAACGTCAGGATCAACGCCTTCTGGTGCGGCTCGATGATGACCAGAGAGGTCATCAGCCACATCACCACGACGATGATCATCACGAACCCCAGCCACCACCGCTGCAGCAACTGGTAGAACCACGTCCGCGAGACCTCGACGCCGAACTGATAGTTGATCGCCTCCGAGATGTTCTCGGCGATCTTGTCCGGAGCCGCGAGCAGCCCGAGCACCCGGCTGTCGAACGCCGGCGTCGGGTCCTCGCCCGCCTTCCGTGGGCGGTACATGTCCAGAACAAAGTTCAGGACGATCTCCGCTCCCAGCACGATCAGGAACACCGGGACCGCGACGATCAGCCCGTGGGTCACCCATTCAGGGCCCGAGGCGATGTCGATAAAGTGACCGATCGACATCGCCAGCCCGAGCAGGGCGGTGCCGACCGCGAACGATGCCCCGCCCCGGAGGCTCGCCCAGATCTTCTGCTGAGCCATGCCCGAGACGAACCGCGCAAAAACGAACCCGACGAACGCCAACGCCAGCCCGATGACCAGGGCCCAGCCCCGCTCGGTTGTGACCGCGTCGATCCGGTCCCCGTCGAGAATCGCCTTGCCTGCCGCAAACCGAACGACGCCCGTGGCGATCAGGATGAACGCGATGCTCAGGCTCACGATCGGAAGGCCGAACCGCTGGAAGCCCGCCAGGCGCCGAGCCGCGACCGGGACGTCGCCCTCGGTCGTCTCGAACGCGCTGGCCGCGGGGTCAGCCGCGAGCTGCTCCTGCTCGATCGCCTCCGCCCGCTCGCGAACGTGCCAGTCGTACAGGAACGCAAGCGTCAGCCACACCAGGATGCCAAGACCCGAGTACACCGCCGCGGTCGTTGCCGCGTGGTCACCCCGGATCGTCGCTCCCTCGGCGATCTCACCACCGCTGAACGCGGCATAGATCGCAAGGCCGATGGTCATCGCCGCCTGGAGGGCTACTCCAAGGAGGCTGATGCTGCGTGCGCGTCGGTAGCTGAAGATATCGCCCTGCATCGTCTTTCCGTTGCTGATGACGTCGCCTCGGTCGGTCCGGGCCGTGCTCTCGATGCGTTACGATCAACGGTACGGTTCGCCGGAACACACAGGATCGCGCCCCGACGGGCCAAGATGATATACATCTCGCATGCTTCTACGCAGCCGACCGCTCCTTTGATCGGTTCCGAGCGTAGAACGTTCGCGACGCTGTAGGCTTCTACAGTCCACGCCCCCCGGCGGGACGCGGTGGGGGAACACAGCCAGGAGACCGCTTTGATTCTTCCCGCGCTCACGATCGCGCGCGCCACCCTCGTCGAGGGGCTGCGACAGCCGATCTTCTTCGTCGTCCTCTTCGGGAGCGCCGTCGCGCAGATCCTGAACACAGCGAACGCTGCGTACACGTTCGGGTACCGATCGTCCGCCGCCGGCGAAGTCACGGGCGACGACAAGATGCTCCTCGACGTCGGCCTCGCCACGGTCTTCGTCGGAGGCATCCTGCTCGCCGCGTTCATCGCGACCTCCGCCGTCTCCCGCGAGATCGAGAACAAGACCGTTCTCACCATCGTCAGCAAGCCCGTCAGTAGGCCCGCCGTCGTCATCGGGAAGTTTCTCGGCGTGGCCGCCGCCATGCTCCTCGGCTCGATCGTCATGATCTGCCACTTCCTCTTCGGCCTTGAGCACGGCGTCATGTCCACCGCGGCCGACAACTTCCACGGCCCCGTCATCACCTTCGGCGCGGGCGGCCTTGCGCTCTGCGTCCTCTTCGCGGGCTTCGCGAACTTCTGGTACGGCTGGTCGTTTAACCAGACCTTCGCGCTCCTCATGCTCCCCGTGTCCGTGCTCGGCTATCTCGCCGCCGCGCCCTTCGAGGCCAACTGGGGCCTCAAGCCGCTCCACGAGGTGCTCGAGTTCCAGGTCTATCTCGCCTGCACGGGCGTCCTCATCGCACTGCTGGTGATGTCATCGCTAGCGGTCGCGGTCAGCACCCGCTTCGGACAGGTTATGACGCTCATGATTTGCGGCGGCGTCTTCCTTCTCGGTCTCCTCAGCAACTACTACGTCGGCCGCTACGCGTTCCAGAACGACCCAATCGGGTCCATCGCCGAAGCGGCGCCCGTCGATCTCGACGACGCGCCGTTCACCGCCTCGGGCCAGTCCTACGTCGTCACGCTCGAGAAGCCATCCGATCGCAGCATCCGCGTCGGTGACCCCGCCTATCTCGGTCCCGCCCCGAACGGCCTCGCCGTCCGACCCTCTGCGTTCGAGGCGCCCGAGGACATCGACCTCACCCGCGAACGCTTCCCCGAGGGCACGCCCGACGGCATGGTCGTCGCTGGCGTCAACGACCTCGAAGTCACGCTCAAGCTCATCGGCGACGGTGACGTGCGGACGTACGGCCCGCCGCAGCCGGGTGACTGGCTCTTCACCACCCCGACCCGCGTCAACTGGGGCGCCCTGACCGCGTGGGCGATCATCCCCAACATGCATAACTTCTGGCTGACCGACGCCGTCACCCAGGCCAGCCCGATCCCGTTCCTCCACATCGCCCTCGTGGCGTTCTACGGGCTGTTCGAGATCGGCGCCTGCCTCTCCATCGCCGTCATCCTCTTCCAGGGACGCGACGTCGGCTGACGCCCGTCAGGACGCGGCGCGAGCATCGTGATCGTCGGTCGCCATCGCGGCCACCGCATCGGGCGGAAACTCCTCGAACGCGTCGTCGCCGTCCTCGACCGTGTTCGTGTCGGGCGCCCGCTGCCGCATCGTCTGCTGCACGACCAGCATCACGATCGCGCCGATCACCGCGATCGACCCGCTGAACCACTGCGAGATCGCAAGCCGCTCACCGAACGCGACAACGCTGAGCACGCCGACTGTGAACGGCTGCAACTGCACCACGCCCGTGGAAACGGCGACCCCGAGCCGCCCGATGCTCCAGTAGTACAGCACGTGACCCGCGGCGATCCCGATCGCCGCGCTGAGCAGGAAGAGCCCGAACCGCGGCGCGGGCATATCGAGCGCCGTCAGCCCCGAACGCTCGCCCAGGATCAGCATCAGCACGATCATCGCGACCGCCGTGTACTGACTGATCGCCGCGAAGCTCTCCATCGCGCCGAATCCCGACATGCATCGACGCACCGCGAGCGCGTACGCCGCGTACCCGCCGCCCGCCCCCATCGCGCAGAGGATCCCGATGATCTGCTGCGTCCGATCGACCGCGACGCCGTCTTCTCCGCCCCGACCGATCGACTGCGCCGTCGTCACCAGCGTGCCGCCGATCACCAGCAGCACCCCAAGCAGGAACAGCGGCGAGCGGATGACCCGCCGCTCCGACGGGAACATGATCGCCGCCCCGATCGTCACCGCCACGATCTGCACCCGAAGCCCGAAGGTCACCAGCCCCGGATCGATCTTGTAGAACGACATCGTGAACACGACCTGCGCCGCGGCGTTGATCAACCCCGGCACGAGCGCCGCGCGGAACAGCCCCACCGGCAGCCGACCCCGCGCGAGCTTCACAACGACCAGCGGAGCCCACAGCAACGCCGCGAACCCGTACCGCCACCCGTTGCTCGTCCACGGATCGACGTCGTCGGTAAACATCTTGATCAGCAGCGGAACGATCGTCCAGCCCGCCAGCGTCAGCAGGATGCACGCGAGCCCCACAAACCGATCTCGCCCCTCTTCCTGATGGGTCTGGCTCAAGGCGCCCCCTCCTCCCGACACCGGGAACGCCTACCGCCCCCAACCGCCAATTGTTCACCCACCACCGGATCGAGTCCGACCCCCCCCCCGATTTGCAATCGCCGCATCCCATCTTTCGAGTGCCGAGTGCCGAGTGCCGAGTGCCGAGTGCCGAGTGCCGAGTGCCGATCCCCTCCTCCTTCCTCCCCACGCGATACCGTGCCCCAATGACCATCCCCCTCCTCCCGGCGTTCCTCGTCTTCCTCGGAGGCGGCGCCGGCAGCCTCGCCCGCTACATGATCGCCGTCGTCGTGGACAACGCCCGCGCTCGTCCGGGCCCCGCCGAGTTCCCGATCGCCACGCTCATCGTCAACGTCGTTGGATGCGCGATCATCGGCTCGCTCGCAGGATGGGCAGCCGGTCGTGAACTCTGGCGCCACGGCCTCCTCCTCGGCTTCCTCGGCGGCTTCACAACGTTCTCGAGCTTCGGGCTCGACACCGCCCGCCTCCTCGCCGCGGGCGCCCCGGGCAAGGCCGCGATCTACGTCCTCGCGACCAACGTCGCCGGCATCGGCCTTGCCATCCTCGGCTTCTACCTCAGCGGCGCCGCCACCCGCCCGCCGTTCGTGCCCGAATAAGCCACGCCAGATTCCGTTCGGAAGGAAGAGCCATGCGCCTCATCATCGTCCGCCACGGTAAGGCCGAGCCAAACAGTCCCGACGGGTCCGACGCCGCCCGCCCCCTCGCCCCGCGAGGCCGCGATCAGGCCGCCTTCCTCGCGACGTCGCTCGAGCGGCCCATCGCGGCGGTGATCTCCTCACCCGCGGTCCGCGCCCGCGACACCGCCACCGCCATCGCCCAAGCCAACGGCCTCGCGTTGGAGTTCGACGACCGGCTCATCGTCGATGAACCGATCTCGCCCGTCCTCGACCTCATCGCCGATCGCATCTGCGATTCCGGCGCCCTCGTCCTCGCGGGCCACAACCCACAACTCGGCTCGCTCGTCGGCGTCCTCCTCGGCGGCCCGGGCGCCCCGAGCGCCGTCATGAAGACGGGCCACGCGATCGTTCTTGAACTACCCGACAACGCCGCCGGCGACGCCGCGTCGCTGCCGGGCGCGGCAAAGCCCCTCGGCGAACGCCGCGGCGAGTAGTCTCTCGGCATGAGGCCGAGCCGAATCTGCCCGCATTGCGGCCACGACACCGCCCGTGTTCGGGCAGAGCGACACGCCCCAACGGGGCTCTCCGTCGTCGCCTGCCCATCCTGTTCGCGAGTCGCGTACCCGCGAAAGGCAAAAGTCCCCGACCCGCTTCGGCCGTTCGACGACAGCGTCTCCGCCCACATGCGAGCGATGCTGTTCATGATGGCGGCCGTCATGTTCGGCGTCGCGTTCTTCGCCGTCACGGCACAGGTCACCTCCGACGCCCGCTCACCCGACTTCGACTTCATTGAGACGACCGCCTTGGTCAGCATGGCGTGGTACGCCGCGATCGGCGCCGTCATCGGCATGCTCGCGAGCGTGTGGCTCGCCATCGCATGCGGGCATTGGCGCACGCCCCGACTCGCGTGGGCGATGGCCGTCGTCCTGTCCGGAGTGATGCTCATCGGGTGGCTCACGGCGCCGGGCGTGCGCGGCCTGAGTCTGGACCGACTCTTCGACTCCCCGGGAAATGAACTGCGTCGATGGCGACCCCCGCCGTTCTGGCTCAACTCGGTCACGTTCGTGACCTCGTTCACGCTGATCACCCTCGGGCTCCGCGCCATGCTTCTGAACGCCGCTCGCCGACCACGCTTCCGCCGGCGCATGCTCCGAAGACTCGTCCTGCAACAAAGCCCATGGAGACGCGTTCGTGGATAGCGCCACCCCCGACATCGGCCCCCGCGTCTCCACCGTCGTGGGCCACCGCCCGTGCGACGCCTGCGGATTCCAACTCTCGGGCGCCGCCATCCATCGCGAGCCATCGCTCGACCTGCTCATCATCCGTTGCCCGGAGTGCGGCCACGTCCACCCCGCCAGCGACCCCCCGCGCCTCGCCCGCCGCCGAACAGTCCTCGCGCAGATGGTCGCGACGGTCTGGCTCTTCGCGAAGGTGGGCGTCGTGATCGCTATGTCCACATGGATCATGGCGGTCGTCGGCTCAACTCACCGCATCGCGACTCAAGGTTTCTTCCAACGCGTCGGCACGGAGATGAACGAAGCTTTCCGACACGTCGTGATCGAGAACAACGGTGATGCGGTCGCCGCCGCGACGCAACTCGGACTGCCCGGGTGGTTCCCCGATATCACCAGCTACCCCGGCTACTACGAGTTCGGCCTCGCGCCGGGCTCTTCCGGTATGGACTGGCTCGAAGGCATTGTCGAAGCCACCATCGAGAAGGCTGGTGGCCCGTGGGGCGCCATCGATGGGTCCGCGTTCGCCGTCAGTTGCTTTGGCTTGATCTGGTTTGCGCTCGTCGGCCCCGTCACCGCGATTCTCTTTCCACATCTTCGCGCTCGCTCGATTCTGCTTATCGGTGTGGGCATCGTGGCGATCAGCCTGACCGAATTCGCGTCGATGACGTGGCTGTCAAACTTCGACCGATGGACCGAGTACGGTGAAATCGCGACGATCAGCGCCAGGCAGATCGGCGCCGCGCCGATCGTGCTCGCCGTGGCCGCGGCTCTCATTCCCCTTACGCTCGGTTTCTGCTTCGCCCGCCCACTCGCCCGGGCCTCGGTCCGCGCTTTCCTTCGCCCCGAGGCCCGTGTGCCGTTCGACGCGCTCTGGCTCGCTGATGGCAAGCCCATCCCCGCGACGCGTTCCTACGTCGCGCCGGAGCGGCGGCGTCCGCAGGGGTGATCTAGAACACGCCCTGATCCACCATCGCGTCAGCGACCTTCACGAACGCCGCGATATTCGCGCCGCGGACGTAGTCCGTCTTGCCGTCCTCCGTCCCGTGGGCGCAACAGCGGTCGTGGATGTCGCGCATGATCCCCTTGAGCTTCTCGTCGACCTCTTCCGCGCTCCAGCTCAGCCGCTGGGCGTTCTGGGTCATCTCGAGACCCGAGACCGACACCCCGCCGGCGTTCGACGCCTTGCCCGGGCAGTGAGGGATCCCCTTGTCGCGGAAGACCTTCGCGGCGTCGGCCGTGGTCGGCATGTTCGCCCCCTCCGCGACGAACATGACGCCGTTCTTGACCAGCTCCTTCGCGTCCTCCCCGTCGAGCTCGTTCTGCGTCGCGCACGGAAGCGCAACGTCGCACTCCACCGACCACGGCTTCGCGCCCTCGCGGTACTCCACGTCGTACCTCTCCGCGTACTCGCTGATCCGTCCGCGCCGTTCGAGCTTGAGGTCCTTGATGAAGGAGAGCTTGTCCGCGTCGATCCCGTCGGGGTCGTGGATGACCCCTGACGAGTCACTCATCGTCACAACCTTGCAACCGAGTTCGGTGGCCTTCTCCGCGGCGTACATCGCGACGTTGCCCGAGCCGGAGATCGCGACACGCTTGCCCTTCAGCCCGTCCTCGAGCTTTTCGAGGGCGCGTTCCGTGAAGTACACCAGCCCGTAGCCCGTCGCCTCGGGGCGAATCAGGCTCCCGCCCCAGCCCGGCGCCTTGCCCGTGAGGACGCCCGTGAACTCGGCTGTGAGTCGGCGGTGCTGACCGAAGAGATAGCCGATCTCGCGGGAGCCGACGCCGATGTCCCCCGCCGGCACGTCGCGGTCGGCGCCGATGTGGCGGACAAGCTCGGTCATGAACGCCTGGCAGAACCGCATGACTTCATCGTCGGACCTGCCCTTGGGGTCAAAGTCGCTTCCGCCCTTGCCGCCGCCGAGGGGGAGGCCGGTGAGCGCGTTCTTGAAGACCTGCTCGAACCCGAGAAACTTGAGCACGCTCTGCGTGACCGTTGGTCGGAATCGCAACCCCCCCTTGTAGGGCCCAAGAGCGCCGTTGAACTGCACGCGGTAACCGCGGTTCACACGCGTCTCGTTCTTGTCGGTGGTCCACGCGACGCGGAACGAGACGATCCGGTCGGGCTCGACCAGGCGTTCGAGGATCGCGGCGTCGCGGTACGCCTTCGTGTCCCGCACGACGGGCATGATCGACTCGACGACCTCGTGCACGGCCTGGTGGAACTCCTCCTCGCCCGACGTTCGATCGCGGAGATTGTCCATGAAGTTCTCGACGTCGCTCGATCCGTTGCGGCTCATGCTCTCCTCCGAATCATGCTCAGCGCGTCTGTCCGGTTCCCGTCACCACGTACCGCTGCGTCGTCAGCTCCTCGAGGCCCATCGGGCCGTACGCGTGGATGCGGCTTGTGCTGATGCCGATCTCCGCGCCGAGGCCGAGCTCGAAGCCGTCGTTGAACCGCGTGCTCGCGTTGACGAGCACGCAAGAGCTCTGCACCTCGCGGCAGAAGCGTTCGGCGGCCGAGGCGTCGTTGGTGACGATGCACTCGGTGTGACTGGAGCTGTACGTGGCGATGTGTTCAAGGGCCTGGTCCATATCGGTGACGATCCTCAACGCGAGCACCGTATCGAGATATTCCCTCCCCCAGTCGTCTGGTTTCGCGGATTCGAGCCATGTCATCGATTCGTCCAACGTTTTGATGACATGCGCCTCTGCCCGAACTTTCATGTCGCTCGGTATGCGCGCGCCGAGCGCTTTCAGGAACGCGGGAGCGACCGCCTCATGCACCAGCGCGCACTCGAGCGCGTTGCAGGTCGCGGGGGCGCTCGTCTTGGCCGTGACGACGATGTTCGCGGCCATCTCGATGTCGGCGTGTTCGTCGATGTACGCGTGACAGACGCCTTTGTAGTGTTGAATCGTCGGAATGCGGCTGTTCTCGGCGACAAAGCGGATGAGCGCCTCCCCTCCGCGGGGGATGACCAGATCGATCGAGTCGCTGAGCGACAGGAGATGGCGGAGGTCCTCACGCTCGCTCGAGGTGAACGCGTTCATCGCGTCCGCTGGGGCGCCGTGCTCCGACAGAACGGCGCGTGCGATCTCGGCGAGCGCGTGGTTGGAGCGGTTCGCCTCGCGCCCGCCCTTGAGGATGCAGGCGTTGCCGCTCATGAAGCACAGGGCAAACGCGTCGATGGTCACCGCGGGGCGGGCCTCGTAGATCATCGCGATGACACCGAGGGGCGCTCGCACCTTGCGGACGCGGAGGCCGCTCGGGACCTCACGCGACATCGTCTGCGCGCCGACGGGGTCGGCCATCCCCGCGATCTGGCGGACACCCTCGCAGAGGCGGTCGAGTTTCGCGTCGTCGAGGCCGAGGCGTTGGAGTTTGGCGTCGGCAAGCCCGTCGGCGTGGGCCACTTCGAGATCCTCGGCGTTGGCATGGAGGATGTCCGGGCGCTTCGCGTCGACGGCCGACGCCACGGCTCGGAGGACCGTTCGCTTGGTCTCGGTGTCGAGCGTCGCGACGATCCTGGAGGCGGCCTTCGCGGCGGCGGCCATGTGCGTGATGCGGTCGGTCATGCGTTCATTCCCGGGTTGTTCAGCACCGTGAGGTTGTCGCGGTGGATCACTTCGTCGCAGACGCTGTAGCCGAGGATCGCTGCGATCTCTTCTGATCGGCGCCCCGCGATGCGGCGAACGTCGTCGAGGGCGTAGTTGGTCAGACCTCGCGCGAGCGTGACGCCTTCGCAACGCACGTCGATGAGATCGCCAGCGGCAAAGCCCCGCTCATCGGCGGGCGTCGCGCCGAGGATGCCCTTTGGAAGCAGGCTTGCGCCACGGGTCGCGATCGCGTCGGCGGCCCCGCGGTCGATGTCCACGGCGCCCCGCGGGCGCTTCTTGTGGCCGATCCATCGCTTCCGCGCCGCGGCGGCCGAGGCAGCGGCGCGAGAGCGCGTGCCGACGGCTTCGCCCGCGATGGCGCGTGCGATCATGCCGGGATCGGCGCCCGCGGCGATGACGGTCTCCACGCCGAGGGATCGGGCAATCGCGGCGGCGTCGAGCTTGGTCCCCATGCCGCCGATGCCCGTGTCGGAGCGGTCCCGCGTGACCCAGGACCGAGCCTCCTCGATGTCGTCGAGTTCGAGGACGACGTCGCCTGACGGCCCGTCGCGGCAGACCCCTCTGGCTGTCGAGAGGATGACGAGCAGGTCGGCGCCCGCGAGGCCTGCGGTGAGGGCGCTCAGGCGGTCGTTGTCGCCGAGGCGGAGCTCTTCGTAGGCGACGCTGTCGTTCTCGTTGACGATCGGGACAACCCCCGCGCCGAGGAGCGTGTCGATCGTGCGTCGGGCGTTGACGAAACGGGCGCGGTCCTCGATGTCGTCCGCCGTCAGGAGGACCTGGGCCGCGACCACGCCGAAGCGTTGGAACGACGAGGCCCACGCGCTGACGAGAAGGGGCTGTCCGACCGCGGCCGCTGCCTGGCGCTCGTCGAGCCGACGGGGCATCTCGCTCAAGCCCATGGGACCCAGGCCGCACGCGACGGCGCCCGATGAGACAACGACGATCGAGGCGCCTCCGTCTCGGGCCGCCGCGATCTCGGCGGTCAGCCGGTCGATCGCCGCGAGGTCGAGCCGACCCTTCGGCGCGATGACGGCGCTGCCGATCTTGACGGTGACGCGCCGGGTTGGGATGGCGGAGGGGGACCGATCGCTCACGGGGGCGATCGTAGGGTCAGAACGGCTGACCGCCTCAGGCCGAGCGTCGCCCGGTGTGGTCGGCGAAGCGCATGGACTGCATATCGGCGCCGAGGTTGGCGGACGACCCCGTTCCGCTCTCGGCCTGCTTGCGGCGGTAAGCCGCGAGGTCGTCGCGGTTCGTGCGGTCGTCGAGGCGGATGCCGATGCCGTAGGCGGCTCGGGCGACGAGGTGGCTCGCGATAGGGGCGGTGCCGAAGAAGAACACGATGATGAGCCCCGCCTCGATGACCGTGGTGGAGGTCGAGAAGTGGAGCGCGGTGCCGGTGATGACGGCGGCGGTGCCGAGCGTTCCGGCCTTTGTCGCGGCCTGCATGCGGTTGTAGAGGTCGGGCATGCGAAGGAGGCCGATCGAGGCGATCAGACAGAACGCCAGCCCGACGATGATGAAGCTCGCGGTGATCCAGTCGACGACTACGGTCACGGCTTCTCCCCTCCGAAGGCGGGGGCCTTCTCGGCGTCGTCCGGTCCGCGGCGCTCGATGTAGAGCGCAAAGGCCGCGGTTCCGAGGAACAGGATCAGGGCGGCGACGACGGCCACGCTCAGGAGCGAGGCGTTGTTGATGGCGACGGCGAACACGGCAAGCATCGCGACGCTGAGCACGCCGATCATGTCGAGCGCGATGACGCGGTCGGGGAGGCTCGGGCCGCGGAAGACGCGGAACGAGGCGATGAGGATGGCGACGACGATCATCGACTGCGTCACGATGAAGAACCAGCCGTCGAGTCCGCCTGTGAAGGGGCTCATCGCGTCACCTCCAGGATCTTGCGTTCGAAGCCGGTCTTGATCGCCTCGATCTCGGACTCGGCGTCGTCAACGTGCATGAAGTGTACGAAGATGCACGAGCGGTCGTCCGCGACGTCCATCGTGAGGGTGCCGGGCGTCATGGTGATCAGGTTGCTCAGCAGCGTGATCTCGGTGTCGGTCAGGTCGGGTTCGATGGGGACGGTGAGGACGGCCGGTGTCCGCTTCGAGATGCTGGAGATCGTGTAGTAGGCGACGCGGACGTTGGCCTTCACGAGCTCGACGAGCGTGAAGATGATCAGGGCGATCGCGGCGCGGGTGCGCCTGACGTATCCCGACCGGCGGGCGACCTCGCCGCCCGCGAGCCAGATGAGGACGAAGCCCAGGATGAACCCCACGAGGAGGTTGCCGGGCGTGAACGGCCCGAGGACCAGGGTCCAGACGACCGCGATGATGATGTTCGCCGCGAGCATCAGTGGCCTCCGTGCCCGTGTGACGATCCGGGCTCGACGTTGGCGAACGCTTCCTCGTAGCTCATCTCGCCGCGCTCGTAGGCGATGATCGACGGGTCGAGCACGGCGTTGATGTAGTCCTCACGCGAGAGGAGCTGCTCGGCGGAACGGGCGGAGACGCCGAACATGGGGCCGGCCCACACGCCGATGGCGATGCTGAGGCCGGCCATGGCGGTGATCGGCGCGAGCACGCCCCAGCCCGCGGGGCGAGGAGCGGCGTTCTCGTCGTCGTTCGGAGCCGTGCGCCAGAAGGCGTTGGACCAGATCTTCGTCATGCTGAAGAGCGTGAGCAGGCTCACGATGAGCGAGACGGTGACGACGCCCGTGTATCCGCCCTCGATGCCGGCGCGGACGAGCGTGAGCTTGGCCCAGAATCCGCTGAAGATCGGGATGCCGGCGAGGGCGAGCGAGGAGATCAGGAAGAGGATCGCAAGGTGCGGGTGGGTGCCGATGAGGCCGCCGAGCTTGGGCAGGTCGGAACTCCCGCGGACACGCATCACGGCGCCCGCGATCAGGAAGAGGTTGGTCTTGGCGATGATGTGGTGGAGGATGTAGAAGACGGCGCCCGCCATGCCGAGCGAGCCCGCGGTGCGGAGGGCTGCGGCGGCGGTCGGGTCGGTGTTGGCGAGGGCGTCGGCCTGCGCGAAGGCGGCCATGCCGATGCCGAGACCCATGAGCATGTAGCCGATCTGGCTGACGATGTGGAAGCTGAGGATGCGTCGCATGTCATTCTGCGCCACGGCCCCGAGGACGCCCGTGAGCATGGTGACGCAGGCGATGATGAGGATGGGATCCGCGAGGACGTCCCACTCGTTGCGGAAGAAGAGGGTTCCCGCTCGGATCATCGAGTACACGCCGACCTTGGTCAGGAGGCCCGCGAAGAGCGCGGAGACCGCGGGCGGGGGCGTGTGGTAGGAAGCGGGGAGCCAGTTGAAGAACGGGAAGACCGCGGCCTTGATCGCGAACGCCACGAGCAGCGGCGCGGCGTAGGCGACGGCGAGGGTCGGGTCCATCTGGTCGAAGCGGAGCGCGAGCTGCGCCATGTTCAGCGTGCCGAGGGCGCCGTAGATCAGGCCCGCGGCGGCGAGGAAGATGGTCGAGCTGAGCAGGTTGAGCGCGACGTACTTGAGGGCGCCCTCGTACTGCTTTCGGTTGCCGCCCACGGTGAGCAGAACGAAGGAGGAGAGCAGCATGAGCTCGAACCAGACGTAGAGGTTGAAGAGGTCGCCCGTCATGAACGCGCCCGAGACGGCGGCGAGGAGCATGAGGCTGAGCGGGGCCTGGGCGTCTCGCCCGGGCTGATCGGCGATGGTCGCGGCGGCGAAGACGGCGACGCAGAGGCCGACGATGCCGTTGAGCGTGACCATGATCGCGCTGAAGCTGTCGACGACGAGGACGATGCCCCACGGCGCCTCCCAGCCGCCCATCTCCATGGCGAAGATGTCGCCGTCCCACGTGTGGGCGAGCATGGCGACGGCGGCGCCGAGGATGGCGGTGCACGCGGCGATCGCGATCGAAGCCTGGACGCGCGGCCTGCGTGCGAGCGGCAGCGTGATCACGGCGCCGAGCATGGGGATCAGGATGGGGATGATCGGAAGCCAGTTCATCGTTCGGTCGCCATCATCTCGCGGACGTCGTCGGTGCCGAGGTCGCGGTAGGTCCTCTTGATCAGAACGATCGTGTACGACACGATGCCGAAACCGATGACGATCGCGGTCAGGATCAGGGCGGGCGGGATCGGATCGGTGTAGGCGCCGCTGAGGGTGTCGCTGCCGCCCGAGATGAGCGGCGGGCGTCCCTTGACGGGCGAGCCCGCGGTGAAGATGAGCAGGTTGCCCGCGTGGCCGAGCAGCGCGAGCCCGACCACGATCTTGACGAAGCTCCGTCGCATGAGCATGAACGTGCCCGCTGCGAAGAGGACGCCGACACTAAGCGCGAGCGGCACGGTCATCGTTGTACTCCTCTTCGAGGCTGAAGATCATGAGCAGGACGACGCCCATCACGGCGAAGTAGACGCCGATGTCGAAGATGACGGGCGTGCCGATCGCGATGTCCTTGGTGAACCCGGCGACGGGGATCGAGCCCCAGATGCCGTGGAGGAAGCCGTCACCCGAGAGCAGGCCCGGGACACCGCTGAGGGCGGCGCATCCGAGGCCGGTCGCGATGAAAACGGATGGGCGGATTGGCATGAGCCGCTTGGCCTCGGCGAGGCCCTGAGCGAGGGCGTAGAGGCTGAAGCCCGCGGCGGCGAGGAGGCCACCGACGAACCCGCCGCCCGGCTCGTTGTGCCCTCGGAAGAGCACGATCACCGAGAGGAAGAGCATGATCGGGAGCAGACCGCGGGCGGTCGTGCGGAGGATGAGCGAGGTCGGCATCAGGCGCCCCTCCCGCGCACCGGGCGTGCCCGGAGCAGCGTGAACAGCCCGACGGCGGCGGCGCCGAGCACGAAGATCTCGCCGAGCGTGTCGAACGCTCGGAAGTCGACCAGGATGACGTTGATCACGTTCCGCCCGTGGGCCGCGACGTAGGACCACTCGGCGTGGTACTCGCTGATGAGCGGGGTCGGGGCGGGCATCTCGGCGGAGAGCATGGTCATGATGGCCATGACGACGCCGACGCTGCCCGCGATCGCGGCGTCAACGAGCTTGCTGCTGCGCGAGGTGAGGCTGCTGAACTTGGGGAGGTGGTAGATGACGAGGACGAAGATGATGACGATGAGCGTCTCGGTGGCGAGCTGGGTCATGGCGACGTCGGGCGCGCCGTAGATCAGGAAGACCAGGGCGCCGACGAAGCCGACCGTGCCGAGCACCGCGATCGCGGAGAGGGCCTTGCGCTGGAAGACCGCGCCGACGGCGGCGCCCGCGATGATCAGCGCGAGCATCCAGTCGATCAGCGCCGAGCCGTGGAACTCGGGCTTGGGGAACTCGGGGAGGTTCGCGTAGAGCAGGCCCGCGGCGATGCAGACCGTCGCGCCCGCGAGTGTTGTACGGATGTACCAGCGGAGGCTGCCGTTCTGGAGCAGCTTGGTCTGAAGCTCGGCGAAGCGCATCATGCCCGACAGGCTGTGGTCGAAGACGCGGTCGGCGGTGACCGGGCCGCGAGGGGTGAAGACGGAGGCGATGGGCTGGTAGACGGCCCGGAACTTCCAGATGGCGAAGCCCGCGGCGAGCGCGCCGACACTGAGCCAGAGCGCGGGCGAAGTGACGTGGAGGAGCATGGGCAGCGCCGCGAGGGAGTGCGCCTCATGATGGGCGCCCTCGTGGTGCACGCTCGCTGCGTTCGTGAACGCCCCGACGAGCGGCTCGAAGAACAGGCCCGGGAAGAGCCCGCCGACGATGCCGAGCGCAGCGAGGAGAAGCGGGCCCGCGGCCATCTGCCAGCCCGGATCGTGCGCGTTCTCGACGCGCTCAGGGCGCTGGCCGTAGAACGGGCGGAAGCCGACGAGGAACGCGGCGTAGACGGTGAACATCGCGGTGAGCATGACCGCGACGATGACGACGAAGGTCCAGGCGCCGCCGTGGAGGCCCGCGTTGAGCATCAGCTCTTTGCCGACGAAGCCCATGAACGGCGGGACGCCCGCGAGCGAGAGGGCGCCGAGGCGGCCCGCCCATGCGGTCATGGGCATGTTGTGGCGGAGGCCGCCGAGATGGAACGGATCCTTGAGGCCGGTCTTTTTGATGACGGTGCCCGCGACGAGGAAGAGGCAGCCCTTGAAGAGGGCGTGGGCGATGAGGTACGCCGCCGCGGCCTCGACGGCGCCGAGCCCGATCAGCATCACCATGATGCCGAGCGAGCTGACCGTCGAGTAGGCGAGGATCTTCTTCAGAGCGTCCTGACGCGTCGAGAGGAAGGCGGCGTAGACCATCGTGGCCCCGCCGAAGACGAGCAGTGTGGTGTCCCAAATCGCCTCGCCACCCATGACGGGGTGGAGTCGGGCGATGAGGTAGACGCCGGCCTTGACCATGGTCGAGGAATGGAGGAGCGCGGAGACGGGGGAGGGAGCCTCCATGGCGTTGGGAAGCCAGAAGTGGAATGGGAAGATCGCGCTCTTTGAGAAGCAGCCGATCAGCACCAGGATCGCCGCGGCGCCGAACCAGGGGTGATCGTGAATGGAGGCGTGGAGGATGTCGGCCATCTCGAAGCCATGTCCCGTGATGCCGAGGACAAGCAGGCCCGCGAGAAGCACGAGTCCGCCGAGGCCCGTGATGAGCAACGACTGCTGGGCGCTGCGACGGGCGCTGTCGCGGTGGTAGTCGAAGCCGATGAGCATGTAGCTCGTGATGCTCGTCAACTCCCAGAAGACGAACACCATGATCAGGTTCTCGGCGAGGACGAGGCCGAGCATCGAGGCGGAAAAGCCGAGCAGCGTGGAGAAGAACACCCCGGTGCGGTGGTGCTTGGCCATGTACGACCCGGCGTAGAGCATCACCAGGGCGCCGATGAAGCTGATCAGCAGAGCGAACGTCAGCGAAAGGCCATCGACGCGGAACGAGAGCGAGACGTCGAGCGCGTCGACCCAGCTCGTCGAGGTCACGACGGCGTGACCGTTCTGGACGACCTCGTGCCAGTACTCGGAGATGAACGCGACGCCGATCCCGCCGAGCGTCAGGGCGCCGATCGGGCCCAGAAGCGGTTTGGCGTAGCGAGCCAGCAGCGGCGCGAGCAACGCGAGAGCGAGGATGACCGCGAGTGAAACCAGGATCAACGCGTCTTCCTTCCGATCAACGAGCCTTGCCTTCCGGTCCCCGACGCCCAGTGGCGACGGCATACCGAACGTACGGACGCGTGCCATGATCGGACCGAAGGGTCACCGACTTCACCGTGCCAAACCAACTGACGCCCACGAGGAACGGGGGCGCACCGTGCGACACCGGCTTCCGTCTGGGTTGAACTTCGCACCCGTGTCACACTCGATGAGGGTGGCTCC
Organism: Phycisphaerae bacterium; assembly: GCA_002706885.1. Taxonomy (GTDB): domain Bacteria; phylum Planctomycetota; class Phycisphaerae; order Phycisphaerales; family UBA1924. The sequence continues at coordinate 4,933 of PAKY01000048.1, read as the reverse complement.
GCTACTGATCGTCGCAATCGTTGTGATCCGTTGAGCGGCCGTCGCGATTCCCCTGCTCCGCTTCCGCGCGGCGCGCATGCTGCGCCGCGAGCGGCGATGAACGGTGAATGCTAGCGCAGATCGCGCGACGCGAGCCGGACCGATCGCGCGGACTCCCCGACCGACGAATACGAACGATCGGCTGAGCGCGATTTTGATGAATACGCCTTCATGAGTGGAAAGTAAGTGCGACTTAGATTGTAACAACTGATTTCTGCTTTTCTTAGCGATGTCCATGCGGGGCCGTACGTTCCGGGCAGGAGTCGCGATGGGACGACCCGGCGACCGCGACTCCATTTCTCGATTGCCCGCCGGGTCGAACGGCCGAGCCGTTCAAGAAGAAGGGATCACAGACATGCTGACTCGTAACACCATCACGTGCGTTCTCGTCGCCGGTCTTGCCACGTCCGCCGCCACCGCCGGCGGCGTCGGGCTGAACCTGTGGCGAGCGAACATCACCGCCCTCAACGGGTCGGGCGTTTCGGGCACGGCCGAGCTGTTCCTCGACGGTGACAATCTTACTGTCACGGTCGTCGCGACGGGGCTCGAGGCCGACATGGCCCATCCGATGCACATCCACGGGCTCGTCGACGACATGGACGGTTCGAGTGGCGACTCAACCACGCCGACGATCGGCGCGGACACCGACGGCGACGGCTTCGTGGAGCTCGCCGAAGGACTTCCGAGCTACGGGCCCGTCATCCTCCCCCTCACGTCGCCCCCCGGTTCGGGCCTCGACGGCTTCCCCACGGCGCCGGGCGGCGTGATCAATTTCAGTCAGGTCTACGACCTCAGCGACGACAGCGTCTTCGGAGATGGCTTCGACAGCGACAACCTCTTCCCGCTCGACTTCCGTGAGATCGTTATCCATGGGATGACCGTCCCCGCGGGCATCGGCGCGGGTACCGACGGTGAGGTTGACGGCACGGGCGGCTACCTCGCGACGCTGCCGGTCGCCGCGGGTGAGTTTGTCCTGGTGCCCGCCCCGGGCGTCGTGACGATCGCCGGTCTCGGCGGCGCGCTCGCGTTCCGTCGGCGTCGCTGAGTTGCAGTCGCCAGTTCGGCGCATGAAGAAGGCCGCGCGCGTCGGAGGGTCGCGCGCGGCCTTTTCATGCGCCCGTTGCGTAGGCGTCAGTCGATCTCGGCCTGGAACGGCGTCGCCGGAAGACCGGCGGCGTTGACAAGGTTCGTCTCAGGGTTATCCGCCCAGAGGTAGCGGATTCGAGTCGGGCGGGAAACCTCGTCCGCGCGAACCACGACCGCGTTGTTCTCGAGCTTCGCGTCCGCCCAGTGGAACACGCCGTCATCGCCCGCGACCGCGAATCCAGCGACGCGATCGCCACCGTCGCTCGTTCGGAGGCCGTCGGCCTGCTCGAAACGCACCCGGACCGAGCCGTTGCGCCCGCGCCGGACGTCCTTCGGAAGCGGTCCCGAGGCGTTCGTCGGATCGGCGCCGTACAGGTCAGCCATCGCCACCGACGCGAGACGCTCGGCGACCGGGAGCTTGTTCGTCGGGTGGATGTCGGTTGGGTCACCGATGTCGATGGTGATCGCCATCCCCGTATCCGGGAGCTTCTCGAGCGTCCGGCGCTGGGCCTCCCGCAGGTCAGCCCACGAGCTCTCCCCCGGCTCCTCGGCTCGCTCGCGGTAGTTGGGGAGCTGCACGAAGTAGAACGGGAGCTTGACGTTCTCGCCGCGGGCCTCGGCCCACGCGTCGCGCCAGCCCTGAATCATCGCGGGGAAGAGCTCGGCGTACTCGTCGCCGCGTCCCGAGTTGCTCTCGCCCTGGTACCAGATGGCGCCCTTGACGCCGAGCTTCGTAAGCGGGTGGATCATCGCGTTGTACAGCGCCGCGGGTCCTCGATAGGGGCGGCCGACCGGGATGGCGTACGCCGCGGGACGCGGGAATCCGCCGTGATCTCGAGCGTCGAAGCCGACCTGATACTTCCACTCACCCTCGAGTTCGGCACGCTCGTGATCGGTCTCGACTCGGAACCGCCGCTGGTCGGTCACGATGCCGCCCGACCCGCGAACGTTCATGAGGCGCACCGCGACGACGTTGCGGCCGGCGCGGAGCACACCCTTGGGAATCTCATACGCACGCTCGATGTTGCGCCCGTCGCCGTCCTCGACGACGGTCTCGCCGACCTGCACGCCGTTGATGTACGCCTTGTCATACTCGTCGATCCGCTTCAGGCGGAGCATGCCCGGCTCGCCCTCGGACGCGGCGCTCAGGTCGATCTCGCGGCGGAGCCAGACGATGCCGTCGAACGAGCCGAGCGCGCCCGCGATGTACCCCGGCATTTCCATCGTGCCCCAAGAGCTGTCATCGAACGACGGATCGGCCCATCCCGCGTCGACGCCGATGTCCTCGGCCCACGCCTTCTTCGCGAACGCCGCGTGCTTTTCGTGCGCGTCGGCGAGCTGGCGCTCGCGCTCGGCCTCTGGCAGGTTGTAGTCCTTCAGCGACGCGAGCCGATCCGCGAACACCTCGGGCTGGGCCTCGAGCGCTGCCATGGGCGTCCAGGCCTCCGCGGGCGTGCCGCCCCACGAGCTGTGGATCACGCCGATCGGAACGTCGGTTTGCTCGGCGAGGATGCGTCCGAACTGAAAACCGACGGCGGAAAACGTCCGCGCCGCGTCGGACGTGCTCTTCGTCCATCCCTTGGTCGAAGCGTCGGCCTCGAGCTCGTTGCTCCAGGTTTTGTCAATCGCGATCAGGCGGAGGTTCTCATAGCTGTCGGCCTTCTCCATGAACTCGGGCCCGCGATCGGTCTGCTCGAGGCGCCAGAACATGTTCGACTGACCGCTCGCGACCCAGACGTCACCGATGAGCACATCGTCGAGCGTCACGCTGTCGTCCGACGTGCTCGCGGCGAGGCGGTGGGGGCCCCCCGTTTCCATCGCGTCGAGTCGGACCTCCCAGCGACCGTCCTTGTCCGCCTGGTCGATACCGATCCGACCCGGGAGCGTCACGGTCACCGTCTGACCCGGATCGGCCTGGCCCCAGACGACGATCGGCTGCTCGCGTTGCAGGACCATGTGGTCACCGAAGAGGCCGTTCAGGCTCAGGTCGGCGTGGGCGAGCCCTGCGGCGAGCGTGAGGAACGTGGCCGCGATACGCGCCGCGGGGCGGCGAGCAAGAGTGGGATGCATGGGGGTCTCCTTCTGATCCGCGCCCGCGTTACGGGCAGCCGGCGTTGTAGACGTCGAGGTACGCGAGCAGGTCGAATGCGTCGTAGCTTCCGTCCTGGTTCATGTCCGTCGTGGGGTCGGCAGCTTCAAGGCCGCCGACGAAATCCGCGAGGTCACCGTCCGCGGTCAGCACGTTGTCACCGTCGCGGTCGGCCTCGCAGCAAGCGTCGATCACCGCGCCACCATTGGCGACGATGTTCGTCGCCGCGCCAGCGTTTCGGAGTCGAAAACCGATGCGGTCCCATGTCTCCGGATAGCGGACCTCACCGACGAGCGGCACGTTCTGCATATCGGGTACAGCGCGGTAGGTCGTGTCGCCGTCGGAGAGGTTCATGAAGAACAGCGAGGCCTCGCCGTCCGCCCCGGCGGTGAAATCGATGCGGAGCTCAAGCCTCGCCCACTCACCCCGGGTGTACCAGCCCGATGGGATCGAACGCGTGATGTTCAGCGTGTTGCTGAACTGCCCGCCTCGGATCTGGAAGTCCGAGCTGTTCATTCCGAATTGGATGCCCTCGCTCCGACCGTCGGAGTTGTTCACGATCAGGTAGACGTTGCCCGACGATCCGCCCGGCGCCCCGGCGCGGGCATCGAACCGCATGGTCGCGTTCTCGGCGGTGTAGCGGTGCGGCGTGAACGCGAAGCCCGCGTCGTTCTGGCGCACCAGCACGCTGTCCCGCCCCGACCTGCCTTCGACCATGCGGAGCGGTCCATCGGGATGGGTGGTCGTGGTCTGGAGGCGCGCGTTGTCGCCGTCGATCATGCTGAAGTCGCGGCTGAAGACCCAGTTGTCCTGCCCGACGATCGGCTGGCCGATCTGGCCCCCGCCGAAGCCGAACGCGTACGCGGTGTCGTCGTCGCAATCGTCGCAAGGCGGCGGCGCCGAGCTCGTCGGGATCGGCTGGCCGAGGCGGAGGGCGAGCTGCGCTTCGTAGAGGTTCGGCGGGCTCGGCGGCGCGACATAGGGACCGACGCGGTCGCTCAGGACCTCGGGATCACCCGCCTCGTCGTTGAGTGGCTGTGCCTCGGTCGCGCACTGAATCCCGACGAGGGCGCCCGCGGGCATCACGTCGGGCTGGGCGACGAGGCTGCTGCTGGTTCGGTTGAGATCGATGTTCCAGTGGACGTGGCGGGCGCCCATCTGCGGCCCGGAGGTCGTGCCGCCGCCCGAATCGCCGTCGTTGATGATGTCGATTTCGGTGTAGACGTTGGCGTAGGGCAGTCGTTTGTGGTAATCGAACGTGCCGTGATGCATCACGCCGCGGCTGTAGACGTTGTTGACGCAGAAGTTGCCGAAGTAGATGCCGTGCAGCGGCCACGAGCGGACCTCGAAGTCCTCGACGAGGCAGTCGGCCGAGTTGGCGAACCCGAACGCGTGGTGCTGCTTCTCGCGGTCGGGCCCGGTGGCGTCGACGGTGACGCCGTGGACGGTGATGTTCTTGCAGTAGTTCATGAACACCGCGATGCCGTCGGTGTCGAGAATGGTGACGTCCTCGATGAATCCGTCAACGGTGTCGGTGAACGCGACGCCGTTGAACCCGACCTCCTGGTTGTGGTGCACGCTGCGCAGCCACTCGTAGTCGCGGTTCAGGCGGATGGTCATGTTCGAGACGCCCACGTCGCGCCGGAGCTGCGAGGGCTTGCGGATCTCGGGGTCCCACTCGGGGCGGAGGTCGAACCGGAGCGGCTCCCGGGGCGGGGT
>PAKY01000047.1 GCA_002706885.1 Phycisphaerae bacterium | reverse complement strand
GTTCGAGTTCCGCCTCGTGTTTCTCGCGGACCGTGGCGAGATCGTCGTGCATGGCGAGGAAGAGCTCGGAGCGTCGCGCGGGGTTGGGTTCGGAAGCGATGCTCTCGACAGCGGCAATCTTGCGAGATCGCGCCTGGGCGTCATCGAGAAGCGCGGGGTCGTGCCGCGCAGCGTGCGCGCGCCATTTCGCGTGGGCGACCTCGGACTCGGTGACCGGCGGTACCCCGAGATCGAGGTGGAGCGTGGCCGTGACGAGGGCGATGGGGGCGAGGTCCACGCCGAGCCACGTCTTCATCCAGTCGTCGGTGACGCGGTCGTACGTATAGCCGCCCGTGCCGTGGATGAACAGGTCACACATCGATGCTCGGACGATCGCGGTCATGAGGAGCGCGCGGGGGGCGAGTTCGTCGATGGGGATGTCGGCGAGTTGGAGGTTGTAGACGGGGCGTCGGGGCTCGCCGGGGCGGATGCGCCAGAGCGGGAGCTCGTAGCGGTTGGCGTCGGGTCTGGTCGCGAGGGGGCGGAGCTGGGCTTCGGGGTTGGTCGCGACCGCGGCGTTGTACGCGTTGACGCACGCGGCGGGGTCTTCGAGCATGGCGCTGCGCCACGCGTCGAAGGTTGGGGTCTTCGCGAGCGAGGTTGCGGTGATGAACTGGGGGGGTGTGATCCCGAGGCGCTCCGGGAGCAGCTTCGCGAGAAGGCGCGTCACCTGATCGGCGGCGTTGTCGCCCGGGGTCTCGGCGAGGCGGGCGAGGATGCGGTTGGCCTTGTCGCTCTCGGTCGTGCTGGACCATCGGAGCACGGGCGTGGATCCGGTCGGGGTGTCCGTTGGCGTGCGCTGTTCGGGCGCAGCGAGCGCCGATCGACGCTGAAGACGCGCGTTTTCTCGAACGGGGTAATCGATGGCGCCGGCGTTGTTGGCGTCCTGATCGACGACGAGCCACGCGGCGTCAGCGTCGAAGGCGTTCGCCGCGGCGGTGGTGGCGATGAGCTTGGCGAGGATGCCGGGATGCCAGATGGCGGCCTGATGGCCCGACATGATGGTTTGGCGCGTTGAAGGCGGGCGGATGGATGATCGCGCGGCTCCGTCGATGAGCTTGGGCCATTCGGCGGGGGGCGGCTCGATGCGCGGGTTGTCGGGAGCGATCGGGGCCGCCATGAGCGGTGGAATCAAAGGCAGGGGCAGCAGCCCTTGCATTCCTGGGCGGCGTTTTCGATCTCGGCGTTCAGGATCTCGCGGTAGTGGCGAAGGCGGCGTTCGGCGTCGTCGAGATCGCCGCCGAAGGAGCGGTTGGGGTCGTTGTAGATGAGGGAGACGGGGAGTTCGGTGACGCGGAGGGCCTTGGCGGCGATACGTGCCCAGAGCTGCATCGGAAACGCGTAGCCCGTTTCGGTGAGCCCCAGATCGAGGGTCGGGCCGAGGCGGTGGGCTTTAAAGCCGCAGAACGCGTCGGTGATGCCGAGGCCGAGGCGATCGTTGATTTCGGCGGTGAGCGCACGGTTGACACGGCGCCGCTCGGGAGGGGGCATGAACGATCCCTCGGCGAGCTGATCGTCATGCATGTAGCGCGAGCCGCTGATGAGGTCGATGGCGGGTGAGGCCTCGTCGGCGTGGCGGATCGCGTCAAAGAACGCGGGGAGTGACTCGGGTTCGTGCTGCTCGTCGCAGTCCATCGTGATGACCCACTGGTAGCGGCGGGGGGCCTCGTCGCTCGCGGCCCAGCGGAAGGCGTCGATGAGGGATTGCCCGTAGCCGAGGTTGGTGGGGTGGTGGATCACGCCCGCGAGGTCGGAGCGGAGCTGATCCACGAGTTCGGGCGTGCGATCGGTGGAGCCGTCGTCGACGATCAGGACGTCGGTGGCGAAGTCGCGGATGCGGGGGATGACCCGGCAGATGGTGGCGGCTTCGTTGTGGATGGGAACGGCGACGAGTACGTCCAACGGCGGACCTCCTGCGGGAGAGCTTCGATCGCGACTGCTTGAAGTCGTTTGCTGCGGCGGGTTTGGGTGGGGAACGCTAGGAGTCGTTGTCGGCTTCGGCGCGTTCGGCTTGAGCGAGGCTGGTGTAGGCGGCGAACCCGAAGGGGCGGCGTTCCTTTGGGTCGATGGGGGCGCCGAGCGTCGCGGCTTCTTCGGCGGCTTCCTCGAGTCGTTTGATGAGCTGCTCGCTGAGGGTGTGGAACGACACGATTTCGTGGACGGGGAGGGTGTAGACCTCTCCGGTGGGGGTGCGGATCTGGAAGATGGTGCATTGCACGTCGTTGCTGAGCATGCGTTCGTTGGCGGACATCCGCGAGCCGTCGGGGTTCGTGCGGATGCTGCAAGCGAACATCGGAACGACGTCGGCGATGGGGATCCGCTGCCCGAGGCGGGTCATGACGGCGAGGCGTCCGTCGAAGAGTTCGGAGACGGGTGAGCCGCCCGTCGCGGCGCCCGACGCGGTCGCGGAGAGTCGGCCTGCGCTGGACGCGGCTGCGGCGGCGAGGCCCGAGAGGATCTCGCGCATCACGTTGTGCCAGAAGACCTCACGGCGGTGGCTGACGTTGGCGGCGCCGGTTGTATCGGTGTTGTGTGTTGCGAGCGGATGGGCGGGTTGTGGCGCGGCGTCGGTCATGTAGGGGAGCCTAGGGGGATTCTGAGGGGGGAAGCCCTTTCGGGCGCCGCGGCAAAATCTTCGGCGCGGATCGCCAACATGAAATCGGCGGGTCGCGTCGGTGAACAGGGGATTCGCCGGAGGCATGCGCAGCGCATCTTGCGGCTTCCGCACAGCTGGAATCCCGATATCGGTCGTTTTGGTCCACGTTCAGGCGGTCCGTCTCCCGGAGAGCTTGCCAACACCGAATGACCGGCTTGATCGGCGAACATGACGCACGCTGCGCGTTCGGTTCGCTGGGGCTTGTAACACGCTGCGGTCACGAATGTTCGGCTCGTGTGTCGTCGATACGCGGTCGCCGCGATGGTCAACGTCGCGGTAGGCCATGACGGCCGTGGAGGACTGACGATGCCTGGACGGCGGAACACGTTCAACGAGGTCAAGGGATTGCTGGGGAGGCTGGACCGCTCGATTGACGAGGCACGGTCGAAGCGGCTCGGTGACGACGACCGGAGGCCATCGGCGGAGGGGGCGACGCGTGGGGCAGGCGAGGGGGACGCCAATCTCGACGCGTTCGTTGGTCGCGTGGACTCGCCGAACGGCGAGGCGGAGCGGGCGACGCCGACCGACGCTCGGTCGCCAGTGGAGCGTGAGACCGCCGAGGGGACCGAGGACGACGCGGCTTCGAGCGTAAACCGCTCGAAGTACGGTCGGGCGAAGCCGCTCCGGAGGCCCGAGGGGCCCGGGGCGGGTCCGACCGGGATCTGGGCGGGCTGAGCGTGACCGGATCGGGTTGATACGGCGTGCGTGGAGGGGCGTGCGCGGAACCGATCTGGGGAATCGATCGCGCGCCATTGGCGTCGATGGTCTGACGGGCTAGCATTGCCCTGCCTCGGCGGAGTCCGGGGCGTCAGGCCATTGGTGTAATGGTAGCACGACTGATTCTGGTTCAGTTAGTCGGGGTTCGAGTCCCTGATGGCCTGTTTGTCGCGACTGTTCGTGCTCCGCTGTAAGGCAGTAGGGAGCGCGTCTTGGCGATACATCTCTTCACATGCCAATTTGATTGCGACGCTCGGGCAAATTTGCTAGCGGTTTACCGTGAAGTCCTGAGCAATCCGGTCTTCTTTCCCGTTGGGTCGAGTTGCTACAGCTGCGGACTTCAGTTCACTGGCGGCTGCGGGCCGCTTACCCATCTATTTGACTCGGGCGAGCGAGTTCGGAAACTCGATCTTGCCTCGGATGCCGCGTCTTGGCGAGCCGTCGAGGCCGCGACATCTCCACTCAGGCCCGAAGCCACCTGGGGACTCGCCCTCGACTTTGGGGCGTTTCTTCGGGTGGATGAGGACCGCGCGGCGTCGGTCCTCCGTGGGCGGTACGACCCGGAGGACTTTCACGACCGCGAGCATCGTGGTGTAGAGGTGGCAGTCGTGGTCTTCGACTGTTACTACCTGAACGTCACGTCATCAGACCTGGACACGATCGATCAACTGAGGGCGGAACTGGAACGCTCCGCGCTCATTGACGTCGTGTCGTAGCGGGAATCGACGGCAAAGAACGTCTTGATTTCGCGCGATTCTGTCTCGCCATCGAGGTTTGAGCGAAGGTCAAATCAACTCGACCGGCTCGGTCTGAAGCTTGAGCAGGTCGGCGTAGCGGCCTCCGCGGGCGATCAGTTCTTCGTGCGTGCCGGTTTCAATGAGCTCGCCGTTCTCGAGGACGAGGATGCGATCGGCGTGGCGGATCGTGCTCAGGCGGTGGGCGATGACGAAGCTGGTGCGGCCCTGCATGAGCCTTGCGAGGCTCTTCTGGATCAGCCGCTCGGACTCGGAGTCGAGGTTGCTCGTGGCCTCGTCGAGGATGAGGATCCGCGGGTCGGCGAGGACGGCTCGGGCGATCGCGATGCGCTGCTTCTGGCCGCCGCTGAGGCGTACGCCTCTCTCCCCGATGAGGGTGTCGAAGCCGTCCTCGAGGCGGTCGATGAACACCGCCGCGTTCGCGGCCTCGGCGGCTTCGCGGATCTGCGCGTCGGTGACGTTGCGCTTGGCGTAGGCGATGTTCTCGGCGACAGTGCCGTCGAAGAGGAAGACGTCCTGTTCGACGATGCCGAGGAGGCGTCGGTAGCTGTCGATGTCGATCTCGCGGAGATCGCGGCCGTCGAGCGTCACGCGGCCCTGCGAGGGGTCGTAGAAGCGGGCGACGAGGTTGGTAAGGGTGGTCTTGCCCGAGCCTGAGGAGCCGACGAGGGCGATGGTCTCGCCGGGATTGGCTTCGAAGCTGATGTCCATCAGGACGGGGGGCATGGGGCCGTCGGCGGGGCTCGGGCGGTCGTCACTCGGAGCGGCTCCCGCGGGCGCCTCGCTTGAGACGTTGTAGTGGTGGCCGCCGAGCTGGTCGGCGTCGGGCATCGAGACCTCGCGGAGGGGCGAGGGGCGTGGGTAGCGGAACGTCACCCCCTCGAAGGCGATGGCGCCGTGGGTGGTTTCGGGGTGGATGACGATCGCGGGCGCGTCGGACTTGTTCGCGTGGGCCACGCTCGAGTCGTCGAACTCGAGGGGCTCGGCGAAGAGGTCAAGGGTGCGGTCGAAGCCCGCGAGGTTGGACTGGATCTGCGACGCGGTGGCGACGAGGGCCTCGATGGGGCCGAGGAGCATCAGGACGTAGGCCGTGAACGCCATGAGGTCGCCGACGGTGAGTTCACCCTGGAGGACCCGGTAGCCGCCGTACATGAGCACGCCGACGGAGGCCATCGGCACGAGGACGTGCCAGGCGGTCTCCAGCACGCGGCTCCACCACCACGCGAGGATCTCCTGGCGGGTCATGAAGTGGACGTCGTGGCTGAAGCGGTTGGTTTCGGCTGCCGAGCGGTGGAAGCCGCGGACGACCCGGATGCCGCCGAAGCTCTCGGTGGCCTGGGCGTCGATGGCCTGTCGCGTGCGCCGGATGTCACGGTAGACGGGGCGGAGTTTGGCGATCCATGTCCGGTGGGTGAGCCAGACGACCGGGAGGAGGAGGAGGGCGCCGAGAAGCATGCGCCAATCGACGAAGGCGAGGATCGTGAGGGTGCCGACGAGCTGGAGGATCGCTCGCCAGGGGTTGTAGATCATGCTGAAGACGAGGTCGGCGGCGTTGCCGGCGTCCTCGCGGAGGATGCTCGCGACGCCGCCCGACTTGAGATCGCTCACGCGGTGCATGGGCAGGCGGATCGCGTGTCGGAACGCGAGGCGGCGGAGTTTGACCTGAAGCGACTTGACGGTCTTGGTCGCCCCCCAGCGGCCAACGAGACCGACGGCGGCGGCGGCGATTCCCGCGACGAGCATGACCGAGCCGAGGAGGAGGAGTGCGAGGGCGCGGTCGCCGATCGTGTCGCCGTCGATCGGGACCCAGGCGGGCCAGCCCTCGGGTCCCGGGTTGTTGGTGAGGATGTAGTCGATCGCGATCTTGGACGAGTACGGGATGCCCAGGCCGAGCGCGGTCGCGATGGAGAGCGCGAGAAGGCAGAGGGCGAGGCGCCCACGCTGGTTGCCGAGGTAGCCGAGGAAGGTCGTGAAGAGGGCGCCGAAGCCGCGTTTGCGTGGCTTCTCGAGCGTCTTGTCGCGAGCTGTCGCGCGGTCGGCGACGCGTTGCTTCGCGCTGGCCGATTGGCGGCGTTCTTTGTACTCGGCGAATCTTGGACGGCTTGCTCGGACGTTTCGCTTCACGCAAGAAGGCTAGGACGGGCCTCGGTCATCGCGAATGGATCGTGGCAAGAGCGATCGTGGCGAATGAAAACGAGCCGGACCGTTGAGGCGGTCCGGCTCGGCGGGGCGAATCACGCGGCGGAGACGTCAGGAACTACGTCGTCGGAGGCAGGTGAAGCCCAATCCGACGGCCGCGAGGGCCGCGGTGGCGGGGGCGGGGACGACAGAGGGCGTGAAGCTGATCTCGAAGACGGCGTCGTTGTAATCGTGGTCGCCGCCCGGGAGCTTGATGTCCTCGATATAGAGCCTCGCGAGATCGGCGTCGATCCATTCGTGCTTGAACTGGAGGGCGCCCGCGGCATCGGTGGTTCGATAGACGTTGCTGTTGCCGCGGACGTTGGCGTACTCGAACGCGAGCTCTTCGCCCGCCGCGAAGCTGCCCATGCTGACGGTGTGCGACGTGTCACCGACGTTGTTGGCCATGAGGAAGAGCGGTCCGCTGTTGGTCGCGGCGCCGCTGAGGAGGCTCAGCTCGCCCGTCCAGCTCGCGGCCTTGCTGACGAAGCGGACCTCGGCGATCGCGTCGAAGGGGCTGTAGAGGGGGCCGTGGACGGCGTTGTCGGCGACGCCGGCGGTCGCGGCGGCGCCTGCGAACGCGACGCTTGCGAAGGCGGCGATGTTGCGGATGGGGTTGTGCTGCATCTCGGATGTCTCCTCCGTAGTCGGATGCGGCTTCTCTCTGCCCGGGCGTCAACGTCGGCGCCCTCGGCATCGCGAAGGTGCAAATCGCGGGTGGTGAAGTCAGGCGATCGTGTGTCGAGGCCCGTGAAGCGGTGGCGATCGTCCGGAGAGGGCAAGGCTCTGGCCGTGTGATGGGACGTTGGCGTTGGGTTCGGCGTCGGAGCGTGGGGAAGGAGGGTCCGATACCTTGGGCGGATGGCGCTGCACTGGAAGATCCTGATCGGCCTGGCGGCCGGAGTTGTTGTGGGGCTCGCGGTCAATGTGCTGTGGACGGCGGAGACGTGGTCGTCGCTCGGGGTTGAGGACGCTGCGGCGTTTCTGTCTGAGGAGGCCGGATTGCGCGGGGCTTCGCTCGCCGAGGGCGGGGCGAATGCGGACGCGGGGTTCATCGCTCACGCGGCGTTGTTCGTTCGTCACGCGACCGAGTTCGTCGGCGATCTGTTCATGCGCGGGCTTCGGTTCATCGCGGTTCCGATCGTGCTCTTCAGCCTGATCGTGGGCGTGAGCTCGCTGAAGGATCTCTCGAAGCTTGGGCGGATCGGCGGGAAGACGATCGCGATCTACCTGGTCACGACGGCTGTCGCGATCAGCGTGGGGCTGGTGCTCGCGAACGTCATAGGACCCGGGGCGGGATTCCCGGAGGAACTGCGGGAGCAGCTTGCGGGGGAGCAGGCCGAGGCCGCCGCGGCGAGCATCGGGAACGCCGAGAACCGACCGAGCCCATGGAACGTGGCGCTCGATGTGGTGCCGGGGAATCCGTTCGCGGCGCTCGCCGAGACGGAGATGCTGCAGGTGGTGTTCGCGGCGGTCGTGATCGGGATCGGGTTGACGCTGATCCCACGGGAGAAGGCGGCGCCGGTGATCGCGTTCTTCGACGCGATGACGGACGTGATCATCATGATCGTGCACGGGGTGCTGGCGATCGCGCCGTACGCGGTCTTTGCGCTGATCGTGGTGGTGCTGGCGGATCTCGGCATCGACGTGCTCGGCTCGCTCGTGAAGTATGTCGTGACGGTTGTGCTCGGACTGGTGTTGATGATCTTCGTGATCTATCCGCTGGTGCTGCGTCTGTTCACGCGGGTGCGGTACCTCGAATTCTTCAAGGCGATCAGCCCGGCCCAGCTCCTCGCGTTCAGCTCGTCGAGTTCCGGCGCGACGCTTCCGGTAACGATGGAGTGCTGCGAGGAGCGGCTCGGGGCGAGCGAGGAGATCACGAGCTTCGTCGTGCCGATCGGGGCGACGATCAACATGGATGGAACGGCGCTCTACCAGGGCGTCGCGGCGGTGTTCATCGCGCAGATGTACGCGCTCGACCTGACGATCGGGCAGCAGCTCCAAATCGTGTTGACGGCGACGCTCGCGTCGATCGGGACGGCGGCGGTGCCCGGGGTTGGCATCGTGATGCTGGTGATCGTGCTCCAGTCGGTCGGTCTGCCGCTCGAGGGCATCGCCGTGATCCTCGGGGTGGACAGGATCCTCGACATGTGCCGGACGACGTGCAATGTCACGGGGGACTGCATGGTGTGCGCGGTCGTCGCGTCGGGCGAGGGAGCGTTGCGGGTCGGAGAGCGGCAGAGCGACGTCGCGACGTCGTGACGAAAGGCTTGGGGTTCGATGTCGATTGCCCGATCGCTACCAATGGACAGGGGCGGTGTCGGTGTCGAGCAGTTGGTCGAGTCGGAGGCGGACGGAGTCGACCATGCAGGTTTCGATGTGGCGTTCGTCGGCGAGGCCGATGGAGCAGGTCAGGCGGATGGGGACGTTGGCCAGATCCGCGGGTTGGCCGAGGCGTTCGACGACGAGCGTTCCGGTGACGCCGCTGATCGTGACGAGGTCGTACTCGATCCTGCCCGCGGCTTCGGCGACGGGGACGCCGTCGTCGGTGTAGAAGGCTTCCTTGATCGGGTCGGCGGGCGTGCCGCGGGCGGCGAACTCGTAGAGCGTGCGTTTCTCGATCGCGAGCCAGCACCGCGTCAGCGACACTTCGACCGCGGCGGTGACGTCGTCCCAGTCTCCCGCGCAGGTGAGGGTGGCGGGGCTTGAGCGGAGCGGCTCGACGGGGGGGTAGGCCGAGGAGCGAGGGGCGCAGGCGGGCAGGATCAGGTTGGCGGCGAGCGCGACGGCGGTGGCGACCGCTCTACAGTTGTCGGTCCTCGGGCGATGGGCGCCGCTGGGGTCCGCGTGAGCGGGAGAAGGAGTCGGCTTGGAGATCACTGTCCGCGTTCCTTCCGGTTCCGATCGGCTGCCGATCGTGGGATCCTCGGAGCGTAACCTCAAGATGATCCGCGAGGCCGTTGGGGTGGAGATCACCGCCCGTGACGACGTGATTCGTGTCCGCGGCGACCGTGCGAAGGTGGCCGTGGCACGGAGCGTGCTCGATCGGCTCTGCAAGGCGGCGAAGGAGAAGCGCTCGCCGACGCGTCGTGAGGTGCTCGACCTGATCGCGGATGAGTCGGCGCACGCCGAGGACCTCATGGAGGCGGAAGAGCAGCTCGAGCGGCGGCATTCGGCCGAGCTCTCGGGCGAGTACGGCTCGCACCGCCATGAGCCGCCCGCGGCGCTGGTCGATCTTGGTGGGCCGGCGTGGTCGGGGACGATGCAGGTGTACGCGGGCGGACGGCCCGTGCGTCCGAAGACGCAGAACCAGCGGGTGTATCTCGAAGCGATCAGGCGGCACGACCTGGTCTTTGGGATAGGACCCGCGGGAACGGGAAAGACCTACCTCGCGGTCGCGGCGGCGGTACACCTGCTGAAGATCGGTCGGGTGCAGCGCGTGGTGCTCGCTCGCCCAGCGGTCGAGGCGGGCGAGCGGCTCGGGTTTCTGCCGGGCGGGCTGGAGGAGAAGGTCAACCCATATCTCCGCCCGCTGCTTGACGCGCTACACGACATGCTCGACTACCCCACGATCCGGCGTTTCATGGAGAACGACGTGATCGAGCTGAGCCCGCTGGCGTTCATGCGCGGTCGGACGCTGAACAACGCGGCGGTGATCCTGGACGAGGCGCAGAACACGACCAAGGGGCAGATGAAGATGTTCCTGACCCGACTCGGGCATGGGAGCCGCGCGATCGTGACGGGGGACACCACGCAGATCGACCTGCCCGACCCCACCGAGAGCGGTCTTGTCGACGCCGCGAGACGGCTGCGGCGGGGGAAGGGCGTCTCCTTTATTCAGCTCCAGGGTGAGGATGTGGTCCGGCACGAGTTGGTGCAGCGGATCGTGGAGGCTTATGGCGAGGAGGAGCGGGCTCGGCCGCACGCGGCGGCGCTGCGGGAAGCGCTCGCGGATGCGCCGCCACCGCCGGAGCCGCCGGTACCTTTCGCCGATGAAGAAGAGGAAGACGAACCCGAACACCCCCCTGCGTACGTTCGAGGGCGACGGGGCGATCGCGGCGCGGGGTCCTGATACCCTTTGCCGATCGCGAGACGACGGATCGGTAGCGGTCAAGTTCTGATGGCCTCATCACCAGCCAAGACAACCCGACGCCCCGGCGCGAAGCGGATCAATGTCCGGAGGCGCGTGTCGTTGCGCCTGCAGGGTCGTGGGCCGCTCGACAAGTTCCTCGACCGTTTCGCGGATGGTTGGTTCATCTCCGCCCTGATCGTGGGTTTCTGCTTCGCGCTGGTCGCGGGCGGAATCGCGGCATGGACACGGGAGCAGCCCCTCCGATCGGTGGGGCGCGTCATGGACAACTCGCGCGTGGTGCGCGTCGAGTTCACCACGGCAAATGAGGAACTGACAGAGCAGGCGCGCGAGGCGGCGCGGCAGGCCGTGCCGCGGGTGTACCGGCTCTTGCCGGGCGTGCTCGACGCTCTGGTCGCGGACTTGAACCGAGTCGGCCAGGCGGCGGCGCAGGGCGAGCCGTTCGATTCCCTCGCGGTCGCCGTCATCGAGCGGTTCGAGCTGAGCGAGAAGGATTACGTGCTGCTCCGCCAGCGGCTCGAATTGCCCGCGGGTGAGGGCGCCGCGGGGCCGGACGGGGCGCCCGAGAACCCCGCGCTCGAGGCGTGGCAGGCGGCGGCGATGGAGCTCGGTCGTGTGCTCGAGCGGAGCCCGCTGCTCGATCGCGAGTCCAGGCGTCGCGCGGTGACCGAGGGGCGCGATCTTCGGCTCGAACTGATCCGCGGGGAGTCGGCCGAGTTCATCCCGCGGGAGCAGACGATCAACATCGATGACGGATCTGCGCTCGAGTCGCGGATGGCGCGATTCGTTGAGATCACTGGGTTCCCGCAGGGTGTCCGCGGCACGGTGACGACGATGCTCACCGCGGCGGCCGAACCCACGTTCAGCGCTGACGATCCGGTGAACGCCGAGCGGCAGGCGAGGGCCGCCGAGGCCGTGCAGCAGCGTGTCGATCGCCGCTCGATCGGTCAGTTGATCTACTCCCGTGGCGACGTGATGACGCAGTCGCAGTACGACCTCTACGCGACCGAGCTTCGCAAGTTCCGCGACCTCGCCTCACCGATGCGGTTGTGGGGTCCTCGGTTCGCGACGTTCCTGACGATCCTCGCGGTCGTCGGGCTGACGGCGGGGGCGTTGACGGTGCCGGCTCGCGGGTTCTTCTTTAAGCCGGCGAACCCAGTGCTCGCGTGCAGCGTGGTGCTGGCGGCGCAGATCATCGCGGCGGTGATCGGTGTTCTTGAGCAACGCTTCGCGTTGATCGCGGCGCTCGGGGTCGTGCTGCTCGTCTCAGCGATCTTCGCGATCGTCCACCGCCGCGCGTTCTCGCTTGTGCTGTCGGCGGGTTGCTCGACGGTCGTGTGGATCACGATCGACGCGCCGCCCGGGTGGCTCGTCGTCATGCTGACCGGCGCTTGGGTGCTTGTCGGGGCGCTCGGGAACATCACCAGCCGTCGGGCGGCGAGTCTGGGTGTACTGGCGTCGGCGCTCGCGTGTGTGCTCGCGACACCGACGGCCGGTCTGCTCGGTCGGCCGGCGACAGCGGAGGCTCTTGGGCAGGCCGTCTCGGACGCGGCGCTTGCGGGGTTGACGGCGATCGTCACTGGCTCGCTCGCGATGTTCGCGCTGCCGGCGATCGAACGGCTGTTCGGCGTCGTCAGTGGCCTGAAGCTCATCGAGCTGCGCGATCCGAAGCAGCCCCTGCTCAAGCAGATGCAGCGGCTCGCGCCCGGTACGTACAACCATTCGCTCAACGTCGCGAGCATCGCGGAGACGGCGGCCGACGCCGTCGGCGCCGATGCGCTGTTGACGTACGTCGGCGCGCTGTATCACGACATCGGGAAGATCAACAAGCCCGAGTACTTCGTGGAGAACCAGTCGGCGGGCATCAACAAGCACGACGCGCTGACGCCGGCGATGAGCCTGCTCATCATCGTGGGGCATGTGAAAGACGGGCTAGAGATCGCGAGGGAGTATCATCTTCCTGAGCCGCTGCATCACTTCATCGAGGGCCACCACGGAACAACGCTCGTCGAGTTCTTCTATCGCCGCGCGCTCAAGCTCGCGGATCAGGCGGACCAGAGCGGCGACGGGGATGACGACGATCGTCCGCCGTTGGAACTCGACTATCGCTATCCCGGCCCGCGCCCTCGTACAAAGGAGTGCGCGGTGCTCATGCTCGCCGACGCGGTCGAGAGCGCGACACGGGCGCTTCCGGAGCCGACGCCGAGCCGGATCGAGGCGCTGGTGCGTGAGCTTGCCGAGAAGCGCCTGATGGACGGGCAGTTCGACGACTGCAATCTGACCTTCCAGGAACTGCACATCATCAGCGAGACCATCGCCCGGACGGTGACCTCGATCTACCACGGGCGCGTGCAGTACCCGGGCGATGAGAAGCACGCGAAGGATCCGAAGCCGGCGGCGGCCGGGGCGTGATCGCGGAGCCGCGGGTCGTCGCGGTCTACGATCGCGAACACCGGGGCGGTAACTCAATTGGTAGAGTGCCAGCTTTGCAAGCTGGAAGTTAGGGGTTCGAGTCCCCTTCGCTCCACTTCCCGATGACTAGGTTGGAGCTTCGACGTACGCACGGGTCGCTCGAGGCCTCGGCGCGGTTGTCGCGCAACCCGCTGCGCAGCCGGGAGTCTGTGCGCCAGTTCGTTCATCGCATTGGGCCGCGTGAGTGGAGTCGCACTCATTGGTCGCAGCGATCTGACGCCGAACAACGTTCGCATCGATCCGCCCGTCTCGATGAGCGCGATGGGCGTCGTCGGCTTCGAATTCACCGCTGGAGTACGCCTCCATCGACGCGCAGAAGCGTTGGACGACGCTGTGCGCGGATGGCTTGCGACCGCCCGCTGCCGCTCAGTCCCTTGAGCGTCAACTGGTCACGGGGAGACCGCTGAGCGGAAGGGATCGCATGACGGACCGTGACCGCAGCCCGTTCAGCGCCCTTGGGGCTCGCCATCACCGTCCCGTCTTAGCCGTGTCCCGGCGCCGAACGCAGATCGACGGCGTCCCCGTGCTCGGGACGATCAGCCGGCCGGGCGCCGTCCGCCTCTTGCCGACCTCGTCAGAATTTTCCTGACACGCTGAAACGCCGCTCCGGCCCACGGACCTCGGCATGCGAAACGCCCCCCAACGGGCGTCGGTCGGACGGAGGTCGAGAACCCGGGACGAGCACACCGCGCCACCGCTGCCCCGGCCTCGACAAAGCGAAACACCCGCCCGGCCACTTGGCGTACACACACCATTCGCATCGATCAGGAGACGCATCGTGACCCGCACACTGACCGCCATCGCTATCGCTGCCGCCGCCGGAACCGCGTTCGCCCAGGAGACCTTTGTGGTCCCGGACGACTTCCCGACCCTCCAGCAGGTTCTGGACCCCAACGTCAGCGGCATCGACCCGGGCGACATCGTCGTGCTCCGGGATTCCGTCAGCTACGTCGGCACATTCGACGTGCTCGTCGCCGCCCTGACGATCCGCGCCGCCGAGGGCGACACCCCGGTCCTTGACGCCAACGGCGCCGGCACCGTCATCACCGTCAACATCGCCAACTCCAACCTCACGCTCGAAGGCCTGACGATCGAGGACGGCGGACGCGTCGGGAACAACGATCGTGGCACGGGGATCGACATCGCCAACGCCGGGACCGTGACGATCCGTGACTGCGTGATCCGGAACAACGCCAGCAAAAACGGCGGCGGGCTCTTCGCGCGAAACACCGACGTCGTCGTGGAAGACTCGATCTTCCAGAACAACTCCGCCCCGAATGGCGGCGGCATGTTCGTCGATGGCGCCAGCGACGTCACGATCCGAAACACGACATTCCTCGGCAACGCAGCGACATCGGGCATCGGTGGGGGCATTGAAATTCAGGTGACCACCGCGAACGCGATCACGATCGAGGGCTCGACCTTCACCGGGAACTCGTGCACCGCTCACGGCGGCGCTGCCGATCTTCAGGACGCCGGGTTCGTCACCATCACCGACACCGTGTTCACTGGCAACACCGCGACCCAGAGCGCCGACGACGACGGCGGCGCGCTCTTCATCGATCGGATTGAGCACCTGACCTCGATCCGCGGTTGCATCTTCGACTCCAACCTCGCCAACGGCAACGGCGCCGCGGTGAACTCGGTGCTTGGCAACGGCCGGCGCTGCGAGTACGTCGACACGCGGTTCATCGGCAACGAGGCGTCGGGCAGCGCCATCGCCGCGGCCGGCGGAACCATCGACTTCTTCAACTGCGAGTTCATCGCGAACACGTCCCTTCGCGCCGGCAACGAGAACGGCGACGGCGGCGCCATCCGCTTCGTTCGCTTCGACGACCGCACCCGCGCCTTCGGTCGGGTCTTCAACACGATCTTCGACGGCAACATCGGCAACCTGGGCGGCGCCGTCGTGATCGGCCGAGGCAGCACGGTGGACATCCTGAACTCGACGTTCGTGAACAACGAGGC
>PAKY01000046.1 GCA_002706885.1 Phycisphaerae bacterium | reverse complement strand
CTGCGCCGCGCAGCCCGCCGCGCAACGCCGGGCATCGGCGGTCTCTGGGCGCAGAGCGCCTTCTGCGTGATCGTCATCAGCGGAGCGGTGTTCATCGCCATGCCGCGCGGTCTCGGGACCTCGAGCTTCGGTGGGTGGGGCGCCGCCGGCATCGGACGGACCGTCGGCTACAACGACGAGGTTCAGCTCGGCTCTGGTGGGCTCCTGAAGACCTCGCCCGAACCCGTGCTCGACGTTCGGGTCACCACCATGAGCGGGATGCAGCTCGGCCGCCAGGGCGAGGTCTACTACCTCCGCGGAGCCGTCCTCGACCGCTACGACGCTGGCCTGTGGCAGAACTCCGAACTCGAAGCGAGCAACCAGCGGGATCGGCGCTACCTCGATGAAGGAAACGCGATGCCGCTCATCGCGACGCCCCGCCGCGCGACACGCCGCCTGACGGTCATGGTTCGAAGGCTCCCCCCGGGACAGAGCGCCGCGTTCTCGATCTGGGCGCCGGTTCGCTTCGAACCGTCCCGCCGGGTCGCGTTCCGGTCCGTCGGCGCGGGCCAGTCGATGCTCATCTCGGGCGCCGAGGGCAGCCTCGAGTACTCGGTCGACATCGCGCCGCCCGACGCAATCGCCGGCGTGCGCGAGGTCGGTGGTGGCGTCCCCGACGCCGAAGCCTTCCCGGAGGCCGTCCGCACGCTCGCCTTGCGAGAGCTCGAAGCGGCGGGTGTCGAACTGACCGACAACGGGTTCGCGACCGTCGGCCAGAGACGCGACGCCATCCGTGCTCTCCGCGCGTTCTTCGAGAACGGGACCTTCACCTACACGCTGTCGATCGAATCAGCGCCGCTCGGCCGCGACCCGATCGAGTGGTTCCTGAACTCGCGCGTCGGCCACTGCGAGTACTACGCGTCCGCGATGGCCGCGATGTGCCTCTCCGTCGGCGTCAACGCTCGCGTCGTCACCGGGTACGTCGCCTCGGAGTTCAACGAGAACACCGGCTACTACGTCGTCCGCGCCAGCAACGCCCACGCGTGGGTCGAGGTCGAGGACGAGCCGGGCGTCTGGCGAACCGTCGATCCCACGCCCGCCACCGACTTCGAACGCCTGCACCAGCCCGGAGACACGATCGTTTCAAAGATCCGCCGAGGGTGGGAGACGGTCGAGTTCGCGTGGACCAGGGCGATCGTGGCGTTCGACGCCGGACGCCGCGCCGAGCTCTTCGGATTCGACCGCGACCAGGGTGAGCGGCTGTCCGACCGCTTCGCGAACGCCTTCGATCGCATCCGCGACACGGGGCCCCTGGCCGTCCTCCGCGCCCTCCTGTACGGCGCCCTCGTCTTTGGCGTCGTCTTCGGCGCCGGCCTGGGCGTCCTGACGTTCATTGAACACCGCGACCGTTGGCCGACCTGGCTCGTGGCCATCGCCGACCGTCTCCGGGCTCTCTTTGGATCTAGACGCCGCCTGCGTCGCGATCGGGTCGCCGAGATCGTCGCGCAGTTCCACCTGGCACTCGAACGGGCGGGTGGTCGTCCCGACCCGTCAGTTCCGCTTGCGCGTCGTCTCCAGTCCTCAGGCGTCCTCGCCGACCTCGCCGAAGAAGATGCTTCGGCCGCCCGTCGTCTCGTGTCTACGCTCTACGGGTGGACGTTCGCCGGACGGGAACCGGACGAACGGTCGCTTGCCGAAGCACGGCGGGAAGTGATCAACCTCCGTCGCGCCTTCACCCGCGCCGCTCGGCGCCGGAGCACCGAGGCGACGTAACGTTTCGCTTCGCCTCGCGACGTCGGTCAGACCCGGCGTCATCGCCCGCGACGAAAGGACTCCAGCTTGCCCGCCCGCCGACTCAGAAACGAGAACTGGATGGACTCGCTCCATCAGATCCAGGAGCGTGGCGGCGGCATCGAACTCGCCGTCGAACGCCGCAAGGACCCGCTCAGCCGCCCTCGGGACCCCGATGTGCTTCGCGAGCCGCCCCGAGATCTGCTCTGGCGCGTCAAGCTCCTCGATGTCGGCGCGAAGGAACTTATCTGCGAAGCCCCGGGAACCATGGGGCGGACGCTCGATCTTGATGAGGGGACCAAGCTGGTCTGCGTCATGGCGATCGGCCAGACCCGATGGATGTTCCACTCGAACTTCCTCGGTCAGGTCCGCTCAGGCTCGCAATCGCCCGACGCCAGGCCTCCGATCCGAATCGCGACCCCCGAACGCGTCGAGAGGTGCACCCGACGTTCGCAGCAGCGTATTTCAACGGCGTCGCTCGACCTGCCGGACGTCTACGCCTGGCAGCTCCGCGACCCCGCGTCCGCAATAGCGGCGGAGACCGCCTCACACGATCTTGTTCGATCGCTTCTGAGTGAGGGCAAGCAGTCCGACGCGCCGCTCGACGAGCCTGGCGAGCCTCGGCCCGATCTCGGCCCGGGATTCCGCGCTCAGCTCGGCAACATCGGTGGTGGGGGTGTCGGGCTCAACATCACCAAGGAAGAGCGTTCCGCGGCCGAGAGCACCCGCCTCTACTGGGTCCGACTCGATCTCCGTCCCATTGTTCCCGCGCCCGTCTGTCTGACCGCGAGGCTCGCCCACAGCCACATCGACGCGATGCAGAACATGTACGCCGGTATGGCCTTCGAATTCGCGCTGAACCCGACGCACCGCGACTTCGTCGTCGACCACATCGGGCGCTACGCGTCGCACCTGCAGGAGACCGCTAACGCTCAGGTCGAAGAAGAGACCTGAGTCGGGCGGGAACTGTTCGAACCGCGACGCTGATTACCGCCCGATCGCCTCGAGCATCGGATCGGGGATGGTGAACATCTCGGGGTCGTCCACGATCACCACGCGAACCGCGCCGTGCCCGGTTCGCGCGATGAACGGATTCGACCCATCGTTCCAAACCCCTCGCCACTCTCCCGTCGTCACGTGCACGTCGGTGACGGTCGTTTCATTGGTCGTGAACATCACGTTGCCTTCGCCCGACGTCAGCGCGACCTGGCCGCGCGACCGATCCGTCACGACGGCTGTCACGCGACCCTCGGTCGTGACCAACGCGACGGGATCGACGAGGCCCCGGCTCGTCCGAAGCTCGATCCGCCCGCCCTGTCCGTTCCCGAATCCGTTGTCCACCGTGATCGCGCCGCCGACGCCGACGAGCTCGACCGGTCCGTCACTGTTTCGGACCGACACGCCGTCACATCGCGGCATGATGATCCGAAGATCCACGTAGGTGTCGATCGGGGCATCAGCCACTGGCGCAGCGCTCACGCGGAGCGCCCTCGGACCGCCGTCCGATTCGCTCGTCACCTCGGCGCTGACCGTGACCGGCGGGTCGTTCCGACGCCATGCGTGGTCGCCCTTGTCATGGGTCTCCCACCGAGCACGCCACTTCACGACCGGCTCGTCCAGCAGGTCATCCACCTCGATGTAGGTGGATCCCCGCGCGTTCGAAACATCCACGGCAATCGGCCCCATCGACGCGAGGTCCTCGCCCGCGATCTCGACCTGCCGTCGGGGCGAGTCATCCATGCCGAAGTGTGCACGGGTGTCGCCTGCATGGCACCCCGAAAGGGCAACCAACAGCATCGATCCAATCAGAGTTCGTACAAGCTTGCGATCGGGCGTTCTCATGGGTATCTCCGTCACCAGGCGGTTTATCGGATCCTCCGCCCGCTCGCTCGACCATCTCTTCGCCATCGAACCAGGCGATTCACGGAAGCCTATCATTGGACGCAAATCGGGCGGTGACGGTCCGCCCTCGTCCGGAAGTTCCTGAATGATGCACGGGCGCCGCGCTCATCGGCGGTGTTGATGCCGGCTCTTTTCACGCGGGGCTTCCCCCGCGTCTCCGCTCGCCCCGCTCAGGCTGGCAGGCGCGCGTTGA
This sequence comes from Phycisphaerae bacterium, assembly GCA_002706885.1. Lineage (GTDB taxonomy): Bacteria > Planctomycetota > Phycisphaerae > Phycisphaerales > UBA1924. Next base: position 17,239 of record PAKY01000046.1, on the reverse strand, counting down.
ACGATCTGACCACGCGATGAGGCGTTCGGCCCGTCGCGTCATGCCTCGCTCCCGCGCAGCCATTCAGTTGTCGCAAGTCGCGGTCAACGCCGACCGCGGGAGAAGGCGCACATGAACGTGCTCGCATCGCTCATCCCGTTCGCCACCGTGGCGACGCCCCAGACCGGCGCTCAGGCCGCGGGTTTTTCACCGGTCGCGACGATCCTCCTCGTGCTGTTCTGCTCGGGATTCGCCGCTGGCGCCGCGATTTTGATCCGCGGCATGATGGGCCGCCAGACCCTCGCCTCGGCCCGACAGGAAGCGGAACAGATCCGCGAACGGGCCCGCGCCGACGCCAAGGCCGAGGGCGACAAGGCCCTCCTCGACGCCGAACGGGAAGCCCTCGCTCGTCGCGAAAAGTCTGAGCGCGAGCTCGAGGCGTCTCGGGACGAGGTCCGGGAGGGCGAACGCCGCCTCCAGAAGCGTGAGGACCTCCTCCACCGCAAGGAGGAGACCGTCACCCTCAAGGAACAGTCCCTCACCGATCGAGCCAGCGATCTCGACAAGCAAAAGGCCGCCCTCGACGCCCGGACGGCCGAGATCGATGATCTCCGGTCCAAGCAGGAAACCAAGCTGCAGCAGATCGCCGGTCTCTCTCGAGACGAGGCCAAGGCAGAGCTGCTCGCCCGCGTCGAGGAAACCTCCCGTCAGGAGGTCGCCAAGGTTGTGCGCACAGTGACCGAGACCGCGGAGGCCGAGGCCAAGGAGAAGGCCCGCGAGCTCACGATCATGGCCGTCCAGCGCTTCGCCATGGATCACGCGAGCGAAAGCACCGTCCGCTCCGTCGCGATCCCGTCCGACGATATGAAGGGCCGAATCATCGGCCGAGAGGGTCGGAACATCCGCGCCATAGAGAAGGCGACGGGCGTCGACATCATTGTTGACGACACCCCGGGCGTCATCGTCGTGAGTTCGTTCGACAAGGTCCGACAGGCCGTCGCCGTCGAGTCTCTCGAGCGTCTGATCGCCGACGGCCGTATGCACCCCACCCGCATCGAAGAGGTCGTCGAAAAGGTCCGCAGCGAGGTCGAGGAGAAGATCCTCAAGGCCGGCAAGGACGCCGCGATCGAAGTCAAGCTCGGCGGCCTTCACCCCAAAATCATCGAGGCGATGGGCAAGCTCCACTACCGCACGAGCTACGGCCAGAACGTCCTCAAGCACTCGATCGAGGTCGGCTTCCTTTCACAGATCATCGCCGATCAGCTCGGGCTCGACGGAAAGCTCGCCCGCCGATGCGGCTTTCTCCACGACATCGGCAAGGCCATGGACCACGAGATGGAGGGCGGTCACCCCAAGATCGGCATGGACTTCGCCAAGCAGCACGGCGAGAAGGACGAGGCCGTCCTCAACGCCATCGGCGGCCACCACGCCGACATCCCCTCAACGACGTTCTACACCCCGATCGTCATGGCCGCCGACGCCGTCAGCTCCGCCCGCCCCGGCGCCCGCCGCGAGTCGATGGAGCGCTACGTCCAACGCCTCAACGAGCTCCAGGACATCGCCCTCGCCCAGCCGGGCGTGGTCGAGGCCTACGCCATCCAGGCCGGCCGCGAGGTCCGCGTCATGGTCGACGCCGAGCACGTCGGTGACGACGAGGCCTATCTGATTGCCCACGAGATCGCCAAGCGCGTCAGCGACGAGATGACCTTCCCGGGTGAAATCCGCGTCACCGTCCTCCGAGAGACCCGCGCGATCGAACTGGCCCGCTGATCCGCCCGTATCGCGGTCCGGGGGCATCCGCAGGACATGCGCGCATGGACGAACAAGCCGAGCCCCGCTCCCCCAAGCCCCGTCGCAAGACGAATTGGCGCCGCCTCGCAACCGTGGCGCTCGCATTCGTGATCGGTGGCGTCGCTGTCTACCTGACGGGCGTTGCGGAGCGCCTGTTCTACTTCCCATCGCGAGGTGAGGTCGGCCCACCGCCCCCGAACGCCGAGGCGGTCTGGATCGAGCGCGATGACGGCCCGACCCTCCACGCCTGGTTCTTCAAACCGCCGTCCGCCAATGCGGGCACGCCACTGCCGACCATCGTCCACTGTCACGGCAACGCCGGGAACATCGCCCGCCACAGCGTCTTCGTCGAGTTCCTCCCCGCCGCCGGTTTCAACGTCTTGCTGTTCGACTACCGCGGCTACGGCGAGAGCGAAGTCGCGCCGCCACGCCGCGCGGGGCTCATCGCCGACGCGCGCGCCGCGATCGATCACGTCGCCGGCCGCGAGGACGTAGACGCCGACCGGATCGGGATGTACGGCCTCAGCCTCGGCGGCACGATCGGTCTCGCCGCCGCCGCGAAGGACGAACGAATCAAGGCCGTCTGCTCGGTCGCGACCTTCAGCACATGGCCCGCCGTCGCCTCCGACTTCGCGGGCCCGCTCGGAAGCGTCCTGATCGCCAGAGGCGCCGACGCGATCGATTCCGCCGCCGCTCTCGGCGATCGCCCACTCCTGCTCATCCACAGCCGCGATGACGAGATCGTGTCCTACCGCCACGCGCCCATTCTTCTCGAAGCCGCGAAGGCCGCTGACATCAACGCCGAACTGCTCACCTTCGAAGGGATCGGCCACGTCGACTGGGTCGATCGGGAGCCCGCGATGCGCGAAGCGATCATCGCGTTCTTCCTACGTGAGCTCGGCGAATAGAGAAAGGGCCGGTCGCTTCCCACGACCGGCCCCACGAGGAGATCAACTGTTTCCTGGTCGCCCTCGGGCGGCGCGTCTCACACCTTGAACCGCTGCACCAGCGCCCGCAGGTGCTCGGACTGACGGCTCAGCGCGTTCGCGGCCTGCGCCGCCTGGTCCGCGGCCTGGACCGATTCGATCGTCACGCTCGAAACCGCCCGGACGCTGTCCGCGATCTGCGTCGCGCACACCGCCTGCTCCTCGGCCGCGGCCGCGATCGACTGCACCTGGTCGAGCAGCGAGGCCGAACCCATGACGATCTCGCTCAGCGAGTCGCCAGCGTGGTTCGCGAGCTCGACGCCGCGATCCATTCGACCCGCCCCCTGCTGGATGCGGTCCGCCGCGAGGCTCGTCTGCTCCTGGATCTCGCGGATCGAGCGGCTCACCTCGTCGGTCGCCGTGGTCGTCCGTTCCGCCAGCTTGCGAACCTCGTCCGCGACCACCGCGAACCCTCGGCCGTGCTCGCCGGCTCGGGCCGCCTCGATCGCCGCGTTGAGCGCGAGGAGGTTGGTCTGCTCGGCGATCTCGTTGATCACGCCGATGACGCCACCGATCTCCTCGCTCTTCTCACCGAGTTGCTTCACGATCTGGGCCGACTCGTTCACCTCGCGGGCGATCTCGGTGATCTCGCTCGAAGCGTCGCCCACGACATCGCGGCCGGACGTGGCCCGCTCACGCGACTTCTCGGCCGTCGCCAGCGCCTCGGCGCTCTCACGGGCGATACCCGCAACGCTCTGGTCGAGCTCCGCGACCGCCGATGACGCCGCCTCGGTCTGCCGCTTCTGATCGTTCATGCCCGCGGACATCTCTTCGTTCGAGGCCGCGATCTGCGTCGCCGCCGCCGCGACCTCGCCCGCGCCGTCCGCGATCTCGCGGATCATCGCGTGCATGTTCTCGACGAGCTTGTCGAACCACGTCGCCACCTCGCCGATCTCGTCGGCGCGATGCATGTCAACGCGATGCGTCAGGTCGCCCGTGCAGATCTTCTCCATCGACTTGCTCATCACCGAGAGCGGCGTGGTGATCATCCGACGGAGGGCGTACACGAAGAAGCCGAAGACCACGACCACCGCCGGCCCGATCACCATCATCGCGTTTCCAATAAAGCTCGCGACCTGGTCGTCCACCGTCTCCAAGGGCGCCATCACCTCGTACGCCCCGTGCGTATCGCCGACCTTCCAGCTCTCCATCGTGAACCCGAGCGGGTCCTTCCCGTCGCCGTCGGCGTCGTACTTCTTGGGGTCGCCGTGGCAAACCATGCACGACTCTTCCAGACCGACCGCCCGCATGTAGTGCAGCGTGTTGGTCTCCTCGTTCACCCGGCTCAGCTCAGGCTTCCCGCCAGACGCGATCTGCGCCTCCAGATCCCGAAGCAGGGAGTGGCGGAACGTGCCCGGCGACGGCTCGTTCTCCGGGTTCCGCGCGTCGAACGCGCTGATCCGGAACTGGATCCCTTCCTTGTTCGCCGCCCGCTCCGCCGACCGCCAGCCGACGACGACCGGGATCGAGTCGAAGAACGTGGTGTCGCGGTAGCTCTTGCCACCCTTCATCGCCTCGAGCGCCTCCGCAAGCAACTGGTCGAAGTTCACCGCCCCCGATTCGATCGAGGCGCTCGCGAGCGACTTGCTCTCGTCCGCCACCGCCGTGAACGCCGCCGCTCGTTCAGAGAGAGCGTCGATCGCGTCGTGGCGATAGGCGTTGATGAACAAAATGGTAACCGCCGCGACGAACGCCACCAAAGCGACGCCGCACACGGCCAGGATCTTCGTTGAAAGCTTCAGCCTGAGCAGACCACCGAACATGTGCGCGTCTCCAGATGATCGACCTCGTGCGTTGACACCGCCCCGCGAGATTTCGAGGAACGAATGCACGATCGACCGACTCGGGACGCCACATCACTTCCAGACCGCTCGATCCTCCAACCTGTTTCCACTGGTCACGTTGTGAAAGACGTCGACCGGCCCGTCCCGGGGGTCGTCACCGTCACTGATAGAGGTGGATCCGACCTGCAAAGTCGCGCCACAGACGCCGCCCGACAGCCTCAATCGCCCGCCGTCGCCGCGTCCCAACCCCACGAGGCGGACGGATCAAGCACCGTGACCTCCGCCGCAGCGACCAGGTCCTGCCCAAGTTCAGCCATCGCAAGCCGCTCCTTCCGACGCCGAAGCTCGTCGCGAATCGCCGAGGCATTTGCCGAGACCTCCGCCGCCGGAACGTGGGCGTCAACCCGGAGAATCACATACCCACTTTCAAGGGCAATGACCCCCGAGCTCTCACCCGCCGCCAGACCTCGCGCCGCGTCACGCATCGCTGCGGGATATGACGGATCATCCAGGCTGACCGCGCCGATCAACCCTCCAACCGGGGCGGTCTCATCGATCGACCGCTCGACAGCAACACGCGCAAATGTCGCCGAGTCGGCGCCGCGGACCGCCGCCGCGATCTCCGAGGCGATGACTGGATGATCCGTCTCGATCACACGCAGCATCACCTTCGGCCCGTACCGAACCCGACGCGCGAGCTCGATCTCCGCCTCGGACACGCTGATTGACGCCGAGACCAACGCCCGAAGCGCAGCGCTCCGACGGACAACATCCTCGGACCGGGTGGGCCCGAGCCCGCGTCGCCTACGGACCGCCCGCTCGAGTCGAGCATCCGCCATGCCGCCGGAGACCGCCCTGAGTTCCTCCCGGAACCGTTCGCGCTCTCGCTCGACATCCGCCGAAGACACGCTCACCCCGCGCCGCCGAAGCTCGAGCGCGATCATCCGATCGAGCACAAGCTCCCGAAGCACGGTCCCGCCCGCGACCTCGTACAACGCCGCCGCCACCTCGTCCGCCCGGACCGCCTGCCCATTCACCATCGCGACGATTTCCCGCGATCGACGCTCCGAGGATGACGCCATCGCAGCGGTGTCGGTCGCCCTCCGAAGCGTCACATCGCCCGACGGCCGACCCGGATCAGCGGCGCACCCCGCGAGCGCGGAGAGCACAATCGAGACGCACAGGCATCGAGTCATCAACGGCTGACCTCCGGATCAAGCGGTCGAGAAGGGGTGAACCGTCTAGCGTACGGCATGGAAGCGGCGGAGCCACCCAACGCGATCACCGCAGGCGCATCGTCGCCACCGCCCGTGTGCCCGTACTGCGGCGCGACGAGCGACGGCGCGGGCCCATGTGCCGCGTGCGGCGGCACGCCCGATGAGATGTCCCGTCAGGCCACCCAGAACGAGATGGGCCCGTGGTACATCCGCGACACCTCCCGCCCCTTCCTCCCCGGCTGTCGCTTCGAAACCATCGCCAGATACGTCCGAGCCGAGCGGGTAACGCCCGAGACGGTCATCCGCGGTCCCACGACCCGCCAGTTTTGGCGACGTGCCGCGTCCGCTCCGGGCGTCGCCAGGCTGTTCGGCCTCTGTCACTCGTGCGGGGGCTCGATCAACCCGAACGCCGTCGCCTGCGCCAGGTGCGGCGCGGAACTCGATCCAACGCACGAGCGCGAGTCCCTCGGCCTCGGCGCGGTCCGAACCATCGAGGCTCCTACCCGCGCCCCGGACGCGCACGATGTTCGACCGCCTGCCCGGCCAGAGGTCAATGTTCATCCGGAGGTTCGATCGCTTGAACGCTCCCGTGACCGCGCCCGTCGCCAAGCCCACCTCGGTCTCGCGATCGGCGCTGTTAGCTTGCTGATAGCGGTCGCCGCCCTCATCCGCTCATTCGGCCTCTAGATCTCGGGAACGCGTCTGTCAGGCGGCTCCGCGTGGATCGGCGCTTGTAATCGCGCTGAACATCTGGTGAACTTGGCGGAAATCGAAACTGAACCGCGGGGTTGTGCCGTAAAGACAAGTGTCCGATCGCCCGAGTCCGGGCGACCACGCCGATCCGGGGAAAGGAAACGATGCGACGCTCAGGACGAGCCGACGGTTTCACGCTGATCGAACTCCTCGTGGTGATCGCCATCATCGCGCTGCTGATCGGTATCCTGCTCCCCGCCCTCGGCAAGGCCCGCGGCGCGGCGCAGGCGATGGTCTCGACCTCGAACCTGCGCCAGCTCGGCATCGCCTCGAGCACCTATCAGGCCGACGAACGCAACATCCTTCCCGCGTTCTCGTGGCAGGGCGGCCAGACACTCCCGACGTCCTATGCCGATCTCGCCGGCCCGTGGCCCGGCGACGCCGCTTCGACGAGCGCTCAGGCGATGTCCATCATCCGTGATCTTGAAGGGATTCCCGATCTGCCGTCGTCCGGTCTGTTTTCACTGAACAACTGGTTCTGCCATCTCTACTACACGCCGCTTGTGCTCTCGTCATACCTCGCGGGGAACGGGGTCGAGGAAGTCGTGCGAGACCCTCGCGATCTCGATCAGAAGGACCTCGCCGAGCAGGACGCGGAGGAAGCGCAATCGCCGCGACAGCGCTATCGCAGTTCCTACGAGATGTGCATCTACTCGTTCAGCGCTGACGGTGCATCACCGCGGGTGGATTCGGACGTCATCACTCAGTCTGCCAACAGCGACCCAAACTTCCGAAGCTACAACCGAGGTGGGCGCGATGTCGATAGCGACTACCTCGTCGCCCGTTCTGGCGCAGACGTCGCCTTCGCGTCTGGAAAGGTTCAGATGTTCGCGACGTATGACCGCTACAGCGGCCAGGATCCGGTCGTATTTCTCGAACCTGATGCCCGTCCCGTCATGCTGTTCTTCGACGGTTCGGCGACCCGACGACTGACCGCGGATGCCAACCCGGGTTTCCAACCGGACGACCCCGAGTCGCCTGAACCGGAGATCGTCACGTACGCTCCGGACGGAAGCGATCTGACAGCCGAGTACCCAGGCCGCTTCCGCTGGACCCGCGGCGGCCTCAACGGCATCGACTTCGGCGGCCAGGAAGTCAATACCGGCCAACGCAACTGACCCCGACCGCCTCCCGCCACCGGATACACTGCGCAAGCAGAACCCCCCGGGAGGCCGGTCGATGAAGATCCTGGTCGCTGACGCGCTCGAAGACGTCGCCATCGATGGCCTCCGCGCCCTCGGAGCCGACCTCCACCTCGTCCCCGACGCGAGTGGCGACGCCCTCGCCAAAGCGGTGGGGGAGACCCGCCCCGAGGTCCTCGTCGTCCGTTCCACCAAGGCTCCCGCCGAGGTCATGGATGCCGCCGGGGGTTCGCTCAAGCTCATCATCCGCGCCGGCGCCGGCACCGACAACATCGACAAGCCCGCCGCCACCGAACGTCGCGTCGCCGTCTGCAACTGCCCGGGCATGAACGCCGTCGCGGTCGCCGAACTCACCATCGGCCACCTCATCGCCCTCGACCGCCGCCTCCCGGAGCAGGACGCGGCGCTGAAGGCGGGCCACTGGAACAAGGCCGAGTTCTCCAAGGCCCGCGGCCTCAAGGGCCGCTCGCTCCTCGTCGTCGGAACGGGCGCCATCGGCCTCGAAGTCATCAAGCGGGCCCGAGCGTTCGACATGACCGTCACCGCCCAGTCCCGCAGCCTCACCCAGTCCATGGCCGAGGCCATCGGCGTCTCCTGGATCCCGTTCACCCGCGAGGCCCTCCTCGAGGTCGTGCCGAACTTCGACGCCGTCTCCATGCACGTCCCCGTCACCGACGAGACCCGCGGCATGTGCAACGCCGACTTCTTCGCCCGCATGAAGCCCGGAGCCTTCTTCATCAACACCAGCCGCGGCGCCATCATGGACGAGGCCGCCCTCGCCGTCGCGGTCAGCGAACGCGGCATCCGCGCCGCCCTCGACGTCTACAACGACCAGCCCGCTGGCAAGTCCGCCGAGTGGCGCCCCGACGTCGCGACCCTCGACGGCGTCCACTGCTCCCACCACGTCGGCGCCTCGACCGACCAGGCACAACTCGCCGTGGCCGAGGAAGTCGTGCGTATCGTCCGTGTCTACGCCGAGAGCGGCCGTTTCGAACACCAGGTCAACGCCCGCGGCTGAACCCGCCCGCGGCCACAGCAATTGCAGAGTCGAGCCGGAAAGGAACCCAGTCATGAGCGAGCGCAAGACGTTCAACTTCTCCGCCGGCCCGGGCACGCTCCCCGAAAGCGTCATCCGCAAGGCCCAGCAGGACATCTGGGACATCGACGGCACAGGCATCGGCATCCTCGAGCACAGCCACCGCGGCAAGACCTTCGACCGCATCACCGAGGAGTGCGAGGCCAGCGCCCGCCAACTCGCGGGCGTCGGCGATGACTACGCGATCTTCTGGATGCAGGGCGGCGCCACCAGCCAGTGCTACTTCGTCCCCGCCAACCTCCTCCCCGAGGGCGAGACCGCCGACTACTTCCAGACCGGCAAGTGGGCCAACGACTCCATCAAGGAAGTCCCGCACTACGGCACGCTCCACATCTGCGGCTCGAGCAAGGACAAGAACTACAGCTACATCCCCATGGGCGACGAGGTTACCTACAGCCCCAAGCCTCGCTACGTCCACTTCACCTCGAACAACACGATCATGGGCACCGAGTTCCCAGCCGAGCCCGACGCCCCCGCGGGCGTCCCCCTCGTCTGCGACATGTCGAGCAACATGTTCAGCAAGCCCGTTGACTTCAAGAAGTACGGCCTCATCTACGCGGGCGCCCAGAAGAACCTCGGCCCCGCCGGCGCCACCCTCCTCATCGCGCGCCGCGACCTCGTCGCCGACCCCGTCCGCCCCCTCCCCGAGATGATGAACTACAAGAACCACGCCGAGAGCGAGGGCCGCTTCAACACCCCGCCCACCTTCGCCGTCTACCTCATGAACGAGGTCATGAAGTGGGTCATCGGCCTCGGCGGAACCGCCGCGATGGCCGAGATCAACCGCGAGAAGGCGGACGTCGTCTACGACTTCCTCGACGCCCAGGACTTCTACATCCCGCACGCCCGCAAGGACTGCCGGAGCCTGATGAACATCACCTTCAAGTGCCCGACCCCCGAACTCGACAAGCTCTTCCTCAAGGAGGCCGAGTCGAAGCATCTCGACGGTCTCAAGGGCCACCGCTCCATCGGCGGCATGCGCGCGAGCATGTACAACGCCTTCCCCAAGGAAGGGGCCGAAGCCCTCGTCTCGTTCATGAAGAGCTTCGCGCACGAGCACGCGAGCGCCGTCGCCAACTGAGCCCGACGCCGTCCGAGCCCGACAAAGGTCTACCCCCGGACCCTCGCCCGCGCCTCGGCCGCGCGGGCAAGCTTCACGAGCGCGCCCGACAGCCGAACCCCCGTCCACGCCGCCGCGCCCACCGCCGCGACGACGATCATGACGCCAACCGCCGTCAGCGCGATCTGCATCCCGCTCGGCGACCCGCCCGCCGTCGGCGGCCCGATCAGCGCCACGAACCCGAGCCAGACGCCAGCGACCGCCGCCGCGATCGCGCTGATCCGAGCCGCCGTCGCCACCCGCGCGTGCGTCACGCGCGGCAGATGGCGATCCACGACGAGCGACAGCGTCACGAGCGCAAGCGGCGCGAATCGCAGCACCGGCTCCGCCGCCCGCAGCAGCGCGTTGCCATAGATCATCTCCGCCCCGAGCGCCAGCAGGAACACATGCCCGATCGCCACCACCACGCCAACTGCGGCGATCGGCGGCGAGGCGTACCGCGCGCCCGACGAGTGAGGCCACGCCGCCCCGATCCCCGAGATGATCACCCCCGCGTACAGCGGCATCGGCACGAGCAGCAGCAACGCCCGGTGCGGCAACATCTCGTCGGCGTCGATCGTCACCGCGCTCGCGGCCACCGTTAGGAGCAGTTGACCCAGCCCAGCCGTCAGCAGGAAGAGCGGCGTGATCGTGAGCCCGATCGCCATCAGCGATTGCACCCGCAGCCAGATCGCCGACCCGCTCACCGCGTGCTCCGCGTGCAGGCTCGTCTGCACGGGCGTCCCGCACTCGGGGCAAACCCCGCCGACGACCGCCTGCGTCAACTCCAGCTCGCACCCATGGCAAGGCAGCGGCCACCCGATGACGTTCCTTCGCGCCGGCGCCGCCGTCGCCTCAGCGTCCTCAGATTCCGAACGCTCGCCAAGGTCCGGATCGCTCTTCCGCCCCTTCGCGAGGACCGTCAGTCGCGAGTAGTAGTCGCTCCCGGGCGTTCGATCCGCGAGCTGCGCCGATTCCTTCTGTCCCGAAGCAAGCGTCCAAAGCCGACGCCCCGGCTCCTCGTCCACGCGGTCGCCCAACGCCTCCCGCAGCGCCCCCGCGAAAGCCCGCGCGTCCTTGTACCGGTACACCAGCGCCGGTCGCGTCGCCCGGCTGATCACGTCCGCGAGATCGGCGTCGATCGCCTCGATCCGCTCGATCGGGAAGTTCCCCTCGCGGTGCGCCTTCTCGACCACCGCGATCGCCCCGCTGTACGGGACCTCGCCAGTCAGCAACTCGTACAGCGTGCACCCGAGCGCATACACGTCCGTACGCAACGAGACCTCGCCCTCGAACGCCTCGGGCGCCATGTACGCGGGCGAACCCGCGACCGCCTCGACCGAGCTCCGAAGCTCGTTCATCCGACGCTGGCTCGCCAACCCGAAGTCCGTCACCAGCAACCGGTCACTCGCGTCCACCAGCACGTTCGCCGGCTTGATGTCGCGGTGCACGACGCCCTCACGGTGCAGCGCCGCCACACCCTCTGCGACGCGCAGCATCGCCGACGCCGCCAGCTCGGGCGGCAGCGGCCCCGACCCGCGCACCACCTCGCGAAGGTCCCGCCCGTCGACGAACTCCATCACCAGGTACGGCACGCGGTCATGGATGTCCGCCGCGAACACCGAAACCAGGTTCTCGTGGCGGATCGAGCACACCGCCCGCACGCCCTCGAGCAGCTCAGCCGAATCCGAAAGCTGGTTCACCCGAGCCGTCAGCAGGAACTTCACCGCGACCCGCCGCCCGAGCGCCTCGTCGCGCGCGAGCCACACCTCGCCCATCCCGCCAACGCCGATCTGACGCTCCAGGTCGTAATGCCCCAGCCGCCGCGGCACCGCGATCGGCTCGATCGGTCCACCCGTCGTCGCGGTCAGCGCAATGGTGTCGACAGCCTCGCCCATGACCCCTCAGCCTACCGGCTCGACGCGCCGAGGCTCCACCGGAGCCGACGGATTCGCCGTCCCGAGCCGCTGAACGCAGGCCCGCCAGACGTCCTCAACATCGATTCGACGCATCGCCTCCACGTTCTTGGGATCCTTATGGGCGAAATTGTCCTCGGGCCGAAGCCGCTGAAGAACGTCGCTCTCCCGCCGATAAGGCCCCACGCAGGCCGTGTTCGTCGGCCCGTACAGCGCCACAAGCGGACGATCGAACCCGACCGCGATGTGTGCCGCCGCGGAATCGTTCGCGATCACAAGACGCGAGCCCGCGATCGCCCGAGCCAGCCCCGCCACATCCGTCTTGCCAACGAGATCGACGACCCGCGGGTTCGACCGCGCAATCGCGAGCACCTCTTCGCACTGATCCCGCTCGTCCGGCCCACCGACCACCGACACGGTGTGCGGCGTCCGAGCCAGCAATCGCCGCGTCAGCGCACCGAACCGATCCGCCGGCCACCGCTTCGCCGCCCAACGGCTCGTCGGGGCGAGCACGATCGACCCGTCCGGCGCATCGACCGAGACCCCGTCACCGACATACAGCCGCATGTCGCGGACCGGATCCACCCCGACCGCGCACAGCAGGTCGAGCATCCGATCGACGGTGTGCGTTGATCGCGCGTGGATACGCCGCGAGTAGAAGATCCCCGCGCACTCCCGAGCTTCCGCGTGCCCGACCCGGATCTTCGCCCCCGTCGTCCACGCGATCCACGCGCTGCGGAACAGCCCCTGGGCGTCGATCACGACGTCGTACCGCCGCTCGCGAAGCATCCGCGTCCACCGCGTGAGCTGCCCGATCGATCCCTTGCGAAGCGACCGACCGAGCGCCTTCCGCGGAAACCCGATCGCCTCGTCGAGGTCCGGATGCGACGCGATAACCGCCTCGAACCCCTCCTGAACGAGCCAATCGATCCGTGCTCGCGGAAACGCCTTCCGAAGACTCACGATCATCGGCACGGTCCGCGCGACGTCCCCGAGGGCGCTCGGCCTGATCAGCAGAATCCTCTCTGGAGCCGGACGGACCAGGCTCGGATCGCTCGCGGTCATGCCCTGACGCTACGCCTCATACGGCCAGCGCGCGGCCGACCTCCGCGATCGTCGTCTTCCCGTCGATCGCCTTCGCAAACCCGTCCTGCTTCAACGTCGTCAGATCGTCATCCTCCAACGCCCGACGCTCGATCGCCGGCGCCGCCGCGCGATCCATGATCATCTCCCGGACCGTGTGGCTCACCCGGAGCATCTCATAGACGCCGACTCGCCCACGGTATCCCGTCCCGCGGCACGCCCTGCACCCCTCGCCCTTCGTGAGCTTCCGTCCCGCGCCGATCGTGAAGTCGGGAGGAAGCTCCGACGGGTCGGGCGTGTACGCCGTCGCGCACTCCGAACACACACGCCGCACCAGCCGCTGCGCGAGCACGCCCTCGACCGAACTCGCGATCAGGAACGGCTCCACGCCCATGTCCGTCAGACGCGTCACCGCGCCCGCCGCGTTGTTCGTGTGCAGCGTGCTGAACACAAGGTGGCCCGTCAGCGACGCCTGGACAGCCGTCTCGGCCGTCTCCTTGTCGCGGATCTCACCGACCATCACGACGTCGGGATCGTGGCGCAGGATCGATCGCAGCCCCGCCGCGAACGTCAGCCCGACCTTCGTGTTCACCTGGATCTGGTTCACGCCCGCGACGTGATACTCGACCGGGTCCTCGACCGTGATGCACTTGATTTCGTCGTCGATGATCGTGTTCAGCGAGGCGTACAGCGTCGTGCTCTTGCCGCTGCCCGTCGGGCCCGTCACGAGCACGATCCCGTGCGGCTTCTTGATCACGCCCATCCACCGATCGAGCACGCCCCGCGGCATGCCCAGATCGCTCAGCTCCATGAGCACCGCCGTCTTGCTCAGGACACGGAGCACCACGCCCTCGCCGAACAGCATCGGGATCACGCTCACGCGCAGATCGAACTCGTGCAACTGCCCCGCCCGCGGCCCCGACCCGAACCGATGCTTGAACGTGATCCGCCCGTCCTGCGGCGTCCGCTTCTCGGCGATGTTCAGGTTCGCCATGATCTTCAGACGGCTGATGATCGCCGACGCGTAGCGGTGAATCGTCGCCGGCACGTTCGCGCGCTGAAGCACGCCGTCGATGCGGTACCGGACCACCAGCTCGCGCTCATACGGCTCGATGTGAACGTCCGTCGCCCGCTCCGTGACCGCCTCGATCAACAGGTCGTTCACGAGCTTGATGACGCTCGCTTCCTGCGCCTCCTCGAGCTCGCCCGAGGCGCCGTCCGCCCCCTTCACCTCGACCGCCGAGTCCGCCTGGCCCATCGCGTCGAGCGTGTCACCGCCCACGCCGTAATTCGCGCGGATGAACTTGTGCAGTTCCTCCTCGCCCGCCAGCACGAGATCGATCGAGCAGCCCGTGAGCAGCTTGAGCTCATCGAGCGCTGTCAGCTCGAACGGATCGCTCGTGGCGACGGTCAGCGTCCCGTTCTCCCGCCGCAGCGGCACGCAGTGCTGCTTGTAGACGAGCTGCGCCGGCAGCATCCCGAGAACCTCGGGCTCCGCCGTTGTCGTCTCGAGATCGACCACCTCCATGTGAAGCTGATCGCCCAGCGCGTGCAGCACGTCATCCCGACTCACGAATCCAAGCCGAACAAGCACGCGGTCCAGCCGCTCGCCCGTCCGCCTTTGTTCCGCGATCGCCTCGTCGAGCTGCGCTCGCGAGATCAGCCCACGCTCTGCAAGAAGAACACCGATCCCCATGGCATGCCTTCTATCGGTCGATCCGAGGCCTCAGCGCGAATGACGCCCCCCGGCGCCCCGCTCCATCACCCGGGATACCGGGCAGACGTCCGATCGGTTTCCCAAACCGTGACATGCCGCAATCTTGCCCCACGCTCCTCGATTGCCGGAGCCAGCCGCTCGAAGCACGCCCGCGAAATGTTCTCGACCGACGGATTCACGCCGACCCCGACCGCGAAGTCACTCGTATCTTCGTTCAGATTCGTGTGGTCGTACGCCTCGAGAACGTGCTCGTGCGTCAGTTGTTCAAGATCCTCGAGCGTGAACGCCCCTCCTTCGGGCAGCTCCACGCACGGCTCCACCTGGTAGTTGTGCCCATGCCCGTTCGGGTTGTTGCACCGTCCGAACAGCCTGCGATTCTCCTCGTCACTGAATGACGCAAGATGAAGCCTGTGAGCCGCAGCGAAATCGAACCGTTGACGCATGAGCACGCTCGCCATGGTGGGGGACTCCTCGTCGATCGAGATCTCGACGCTGTACGTCGGCGTGAGGCGCCACAGCAGCCCGCGGACCTCCGTCGGCGCAAGCGCCCGCTGCACCCGCGTCGCCAGAACAGCCATCATCGTCGCAGGCTCAGTCTCCGGGGCGTTGCGGCACGCCTCGACGATCGTCGGCAGCACCGCCTCGCGCGCCGCCGCGTCAATTTCCTTGATGTTCAGCAGATACCCCGTCTCGTGGTCCGGCGCCCCGCGACACACGACCTCGAGCTCGTAATGCCGTCCGAGCCCGCGCATCGCGGGCTTCCCGCCGTAGCCATTGACCCCTCCCCCGTCTTCACCACCGGGGTTCACGCAGAATCGGATGACGCGTCGAAGGATGACCATGGGCAGGTTTCTCAGGTACGCTATGAGCGCCGTTCGCCCAGCGTCGCCATCCGATGCGTCCACGCCCTGAATCGACACACCGATCGGTTGAACGCGACCAACGGCCTCAACCAACCGCCAAGGAGCAGTTGATGATCCTCCGACACCCCCGACGCAACACCCATCTCCGCGCCGCCTTCGCCGCCGCCCTCGCGGCATTCGCCCTCGCCGCCGCGCCGACAACCGCGCCGTCGGACGATAAGGCGTCCGCGAATCAGGCCCACAAGCAGGCTCCGGAAGCACCCGAGCAGCACGCCGACCCCGCATACGTCCTCGACCACCAGGTCACCCGCATCGACGGTAAGGTCGAGAACCTCACCAAGTACGAGGGCAAGGTCGTCCTCATCGTCAACGTCGCGAGTCAGTGCGGCTACACCAAGCAGTACGCCGGCCTCGAGACCCTCTACGACAAGTACCGCGACGACGGCCTCGTCGTTCTCGGCTTCCCCGCCAACGACTTCGGCAAGCAGGAGCCCGGCACGAACCAGGAGATCCGCGAGTTCTGCCGCTCCCGCTTCGACGTCAGCTTCCCGATGTTCGAGAAGATCGCCGTTATCAAGGGCAAGAACCAGTCGCCGCTCTACAAGGACCTGACCGACCGCGCCAAGCCCATCGGCGGCGATCCGAAGTGGAACTTCACCAAGTTCCTCGTCGACCGCTCGGGCCGCGTCGTCAAGCGCTTCGAGTCCAACGTCGAGCCGCTCGGCCCGCAGATGACAAAGGCGATCGAGCAGCTCATCGCCACAGAGCACTGACGCAGCGCAACCCCGAAGCATGCCCGATTTCCGCTACACCGCCGTCGATGGAGCAGGCGCCCGCGTCTCGGGCGTCCTCGCGGGCGCATCGGAGATCGCCGTCGTCTCCGAACTCGAGGCCAAGCGCCTCACACCGATCCGCGTCGAGCCGCAGGCCGAACGCAAGGCGCGCAGCGGCGTGAGCAAACGAGCCCTCGCGGGCAGCTACCGCCAGCTCTCCGATCTCCTCCGCGCGGGCGTCCCGCTCATGCGTTCGCTCAACCTCCTGGCGCGTCAGAAGTCCAAGCCCCGCCTCGCCGCCGTCTACAAGGACCTCGCCGACGCGGTCAGTGACGGCGGCGAAGTCTCCGACGCCATGGCCGCCCGCTCCGACGTCTACCCGAAGGTCCACGTCGCCATGGTCCGCGCGGGCGAGCGCGGCGGCTTCCTCGAACAGGTCCTCGCACGCCTCGCACAGTTCGTCGAAGCACAGGCCGAGCTCCAGGCCAAGATCGGCGGCAGCCTCGTCTACCCCGCGTTCCTCGTCGGCGTCGGCGTCGTCGTGCTCTCCGTCATCTTCGGTGTCTTCGTCCCCATGTTCCGAGAGGGAGCGTTCAGCCGCCTCGAAGAGCTCCCGACCATCACCGTCGTCGTCTTCGCCATCAGCGATGCCATCGCCAAGCGAGGCCCCATCACTGCCGTCATCCTCGCCGCCGTCGGTTTCGGCGTCTGGCGACTCTCCCGCCGCCCCGACGTCCGACGCCAGATCACCGTCTTTCAGACCCGCGCCTGGATCGTCGGCCCGCTTGTCCGCTCTCTCGCCGTCGCCCGCTTCTGCCGACTCCTCGGCACCATGGAGGCCAACGGCGTTCCCCTCCTTCAGGCCATGCAGATCGCGCGGGACGCCGCAGGCAACGTCCTCCTCGAAGAAGCGATCGACAGCTCCATCGAGTCCGTCCGCTCGGGCGCCGAGCTCGCCCCGCCCCTCGCCGAGTCGGGCCTCTTCGATGACGACGTCGTCGAGATGATCGCGGTCGGCGAGGCCGCCGGAACCGAAGAGG
>PAKY01000045.1 GCA_002706885.1 Phycisphaerae bacterium | reverse complement strand
CGAAGCGTCCGCCGCAGGCGGGGCAGGCCGACCGCGGCCCCAGCGCCCCTCTTCACGCCCTCCTGCTGGAGCTTCAGGGCATGCCCGACGCTGAGATCGCGGGCGCGCTCGACGCGGTGCTGGCTGACCTTCCCAACGGTGAACCCCGCGGCATGGTGGACCACGTCCTGATGAAGCTTGAGTCCCGGGAGGCCGCGACGGCGTGAGCACGAACGATCAGACACTCCGCCTCGCCGTGATCGGTCACACCAACACCGGGAAGACCTCGGTCCTGCGCACGCTCCTGCGCGACGCCTCGCTCGGAGAAGTCGTGGACGAGGCCGGCACGACTCGGACCAACGCGAGCTACTCCTTGATGGTGGAAGGCCGCGAAATGGCACGGCTCTGGGATACCCCGGGCCTCGAGAACGCGGCCGCGGCCCTGCGCGCTCTGCGGGAACACGACGCCGACTCGACCACCGCCGCCGAAGCATTGCAGCGTCTCATTGACGCCGCGAGCGGTGATCTCCGTCGCGAACTCGCTCCGCTCGATGCGTTGAAACGTGCGCACGCCGGTCTACTGGTGTTCGACGCCCGTGAGTCCCCGAAGGCGAAGCACTGGGAGGAGCACGAGTTGCTCCGACGCTGCGGGCGTCCTCTGGTCGCGGTCCTGAACTGCGTCAACACCGATCGGACCCGGACGGACGCATGGGACCAGGCGCTCCGAGAGAACGGGCTTCACGCCGTCGTCCGCTTCGACGCCTGGGCGGCTGACGAACGTGACGCGTCCAAGCTGTTCGTCAAGATCCGCGAGATGCTCGGCGACGACTGGCACGCAGCGATCGATCGGATCATCAAGGGACGCGCCGCTGCCGAGCGACGCCGACTGACCGCGATGTGCGACGCCGTCGCGGCGCTCGCGGTCGATGCGGCGTCGTACCGCCTCAAGGCCAGCCGCGACGATCTCGATCGAGCGGGCGAGGAACTCCGCTCGGATCTCGCGACCGCGTGGTCGGAAACACTCGAGGCGCTGGCGTCACTCCACGGGGTAAAAGTAGACCAGGTCCGCAGCGTCGAGGCCGAGCTCGACCGTGCACTGTCCGAGGAGAGCGGGCCGAGCGCAACGGACACCGCGATCGCGGGCGGCGCCACAGCGCTCGCGGCGCTCGTCGGCGGCGCGGCGGCGGGCGCGGCCCATGGCGGCGTGGTCGATCTCGGGACCGGTGGTCTAACGCTTGGACTTGGCGTCGTGCTCGGGGGCGCGGCGGGTCTGGCCATCGGCGGGCGTGAGATCGGACGCCAGGCTCTCATGCGGGCGCGCGGCGAGGTCGAGATCGGCTACAGCCGCGAGGCGGTCGCGGCGGTGGTCGCCCGAGGTATGTGGCTCGTAGACCGACTCAGGCTCTATGGCCTCGCAAGCGAGCGACCCATTCAATCGCCCCCCGACTTTGAATCGGGGGGTGACCGGGCCAAACGGGTGAAGTCCGCGATCGATGCGGCTCGCCGCAAACGCGGGTGGTCTCGGCTGACCCCGAGCCTTCGGCGGACCCGAGGTCCGAGGCCCGACGCATCCCGTGACGCGATCGAGCGTCTCGCGGCCAAACTGCTCGATACCCTGCCCTCATGCTGAAACTCGACTACGCCAACTGTCTCGCCGACCGCGTCGGCGCCGAACACGGAATCGACCCCGAGCGTCTCGCTCCCGATGGTCCGCTCGCCAAGGCGATCGAGGCCCACACCGCGTCGCTCGAATCGACCCGCGGCACGGACTGGGAGCGTTGGCGCCTCCTCGCCGAGCCGGGCGGCAACGGCACACGCGACAAGCACGTGAGCGCCGTGAAGGCGATCGTCGAGAAGCACAAGGGTCGATGGGAGAACCTCGTCGTTCTCGGCATCGGCGGCTCGGCCCTCGGCAACATCGCCCTCCAGTCGGCTTTGAACCCTTCCACCTACAACCTCCTCCCCGCGGGCGACCGCGCCGGCCCGCGGCTCTTCGTGATCGACAACGTCGACCCGGACAACTTCGCCGCCGTCATGAAGGTGTGCGACCCCAAGAAGACGCTCTTCAACGTCATCTCCAAGAGCGGTGAGACGGCGGAGACCGCGGCGCAGTTCATGATCATCCGCGACCTGCTCGCGAAGGCCCTCGGCGACAACGCGCCCGAGCACATCGTGGCGATCACGGACGAGAAGAAGGGGACGATGCGGACGATCTGCGACGCCGCGGGGTACGTCACGCTCCCGGTCCCCGACGGCGTTGGCGGTCGATTCAGCGCCCTCTCGCCGGTCGGCCTCTTCAGCGCCGCGATGTGCGGCATTGACATCGACGCCCTGCTCGACGGCGCCAACGCGATGGAGGCGCGGTGCCGCAAGCCGGAGCTGCACCAGAACCCTGCGGCCATGCTCGCGACGCTCCTCGTTGAGCTCGGGAACGGGACGTATGGAGACGGCGTCGAGGCCAAGCCCAACCATGTCCTCATGCCCTACGCGAACAGCCTTTACCTGCTCGCTGACTGGTATCGCCAGCTCTGGGCCGAGAGTCTGGGCAAGCGCGTGGATACCTCTGGCAAGGAGGTCTTCGCGGGCTTCACGCCCATCAAGGCCCTCGGCGCGACCGACCAGCACAGCCAGGTGCAGCTCTACCGCGAGGGGCCGAACGACAAGGTCTTCGGCTTCATCGAGGTCGAGCGTTTCGACGCCGACGTAACCATACCGAAGGGACTTGGGGTGGACGCCCTCACCTATCTCGAGGGCCAACCGATGGCCAAGCTGCTCAACGCAGAGAAGCGGGCGACCGAGTACGCGCTCGTCGAGAGCAAGCGTCCGAACTTCACACTCAAGATGCCCGCGATCGACGCCGAGCACGTCGGCGAGTTCATGATGCTCTGGGAGGTCACGACCGCCTACGCGGGGCTGATGCTCGGGATCGACGCCTACGACCAGCCCGCCGTCGAAACCGGCAAGAAGGCGACGTTCGGGCTCATGGGCCGCGACGGATACGGGGAATGGCTGCAGAAGGTCGACGCGACGCTGGTCGCGTCAGGACGCGAGGTCTGACCAGAGTCGGGCAACGACGGCTGCGGTCTTAACCATCCGCCGCCGTCGCCACGCCTCCGAACTCAACGAGCAGCCCGTCGAGCATCGCGCGGTCCTCGTCGCTGAGGCCGCCCGTATCGGCCAGCCGAGTCATCGTGTCGCGCAGGCGGGCGACGGCGTCCGTCTCGCGACCCGCCGCGGCGAGGGCCTTGGCTTCGTACGCGACGATCGACGGCGAGAGCTTCGGGTGGTACGTCTGCGACGCGAGCAGGTGCTCGACCGCGAGCGGCGCATCGCCGTCTTCAAACGCGATCTGTCCGCGCATCCGGAGCGAGGCGCCGAGCATTCGGCTTGTTGAAGCGTCAAGAGCGCTGCGCTTCTCGAGCACGCGCCCCGCGTCGATCACACGATCGAGCGGCCCGCGGGAAGCCTGCTGGTCGCCGCTCTGGATGCACGCGAGGGCGAGGTAGTAGCCCGCGTGCACGGTGTAGTCCTGATAGTCAACGGTCGCCCCATCGCGTGCGATGAGGTCGCCGAGCACTTCGACCGCTCGGTCCAGCTCGGTACGCGCCGCGGCGTAGTCACGCTGTTTGTACTGCGTCCTTCCGAGCCGGATCAGTCCGACCGCGACCTGTCTGCGCCGACGCATGTCGGTCGGGTCGTCCGCGGCGAGCGAGCGTGCTTCGTCGAGGAACTTCTCGGCGACGACCCGGGCCGCGTCGAGATCGCCTGCGCGTTCGAGCATGACGTGCTCGTTCTCGTACACGCGGGCGAAGTCAAGCTGCGCCTTGGCCGACGCGGGGTCCCAGTCAAGCGTCTCGCGGGCGAGCTTCTGGGCCTCTCGGAACGCTGCGGCGCCCTCGTCGATGAGCCCGAGGTCGCCGAGGCGCCAGCCTCGGAGTTCGAAGCCGAGAAGCAGCTCCGCTCGGGCGTCCCGCCGCCTCGGATCCGCGTCGACCACCCGCCTGGCGTTACGGACAGCGAGCAGGTGCGCCGCGGCGGCGGCCTCCGCGTCCCCCGCTTCGGCGAGCAGTCGCCCACGGTCATTGAACGTGCCCGCCAGAACGACATGTGCATCGCTCGGGGGCGACTCCTCGAGGGCGAGCGGCTGGGCGAGTCCGATCGAGCGATCGATGTGCGTAGCTGCGTCTTCGACCTCCGCCATCTGAAGCGACGCCCACCCGGCAACCCGATGAGCTTCCGCCAAACGGGTCGTGTTCATGATCGACGACGGCATCGCCATCCCGATCGATACCGCTTCACGGGCCGCGTCGCGAGCCGCCTCCATCCGACCGGCGTCGCGCAGCGCCGCGGCTCGCACCACCAACGCGCTCAGGTACTCCTGATCAACGCCCGCTGGGGGATTCGGGAGCGAGCGCAGCTCGCCGAGTTCGGCGACCGCCCGATCGAGGGCCTCGATGCCGTCGCCCACGTCGCCCCCGAGCGTCGCGCGGAGTTCGCCGACGCGTCGATACTGACGAGCGATGTCGCGTCGAAGGACGGGGTCGTCACCAACCGCTTCGTCGAGTTCATCGAACGCGGCGCCCAGCGCGTCCGCGAGCACCTGCCTCGCGACGGTGGCGCCCTCGATGTCGCGGATCCGATCGGAAGCGCGGTCGTAAAGCGAGACGATGCCGCGGATCGTGTCCAATCGACCCTCCGCTTCCGCTCGCGCCGCCTCGGCGATCTTCATCTGTGCCCGTGCTTCACGCCAGCCCGATGTTGCTCGCTGCGCCTGCCACGCCGTGCTGATGAGGCCAACCACCAGCGCCGCGGCCACGGCGCCGGCAGCCGCGAGAGAGCCCTTCCGGCGGTGGACGAACTTTGAAGCGCGGTACGCGAACGTGTCGGGGCCCGCCTTGACCGGTTCGCCCCGAACATGGCGAGAGAGGTCGTCGGCGAGTTCGAGCGCCGACCCATACCGCCGCCTCGGGCTCTTCCGGAGCGCCATGAGGATGATGTTGTCGATGTCACCCGCGAGCTCACGGCGGAGGCGAGTCAGCGGCAGTTCACGGCGCCGAGCGATCTCGTCGCCCGTCTGCGTCCGCTCGCGCCCGTCGGACGAGATCGTGGTGTGGGCCTTGCTGATCGCGGTGCTCGGCCGCTCGGGCTCTTCCTCGCAGATCACCCGCATCGCCTCGTGGTGCGCACGACGGACGATGTCGTAGGGCCGCCGACCGACGAGGATCTCGTAGAGCAGCACGCCTAGCGCGTAGACGTCGCTCGCCGTCGTGATCGGTTCGCCGCGGACCTGTTCTGGGCTGGCGTACTCGTACGTCAGCAGGCGTTGCTCGGGACGGGTCAGCGCGCTCATCCCGATGAGCTCGGGGTTCAGGAGCTTCGCGATGCCGAAGTCGAGGAGCTTGGGCTCACCCTTCGCGTTCACCAGGATGTTCGACGGCTTGAGGTCGCGATGGACCACGAGGTTCCGGTGCGCTTCGTGCACCGCGGCGCAGACCTTCCGGAACAGCTCGACCCGTTCCGTGACGGAGAGATTGTTCTCATCGCAGAACTTCGTGATCGAGACGCCCTCGACGTATTCCATCACGAAGTACGGCCGCCCGTCGTCCGTTGCGCCCGCGTCGAAGACGCGCGCGATGTTCGGATGATTCAGCGCCCCGAGCACCTGCCGCTCGAGTTCGAACCGCTGGAGCATCTCGTCGGTGTCCATGCCCCGACGCATCAGCTTGATGGCAACGCGACGCTTGAACTTGTCGCCGTCACGGACCGCCGCGTAGACGCTGCCCATGCCGCCGCGCCCGACCTGACCGACGACGCGATAGGTCCCGATCCGTTCGGGCGCGGCGTCCACGGTCGATGCCGAACTCGCGGGCGCGGGTGTCATCGGTTCAACCGCCGACGTTTCCGCTTCGGGGTCGGAGGCGTCAGAAATCGGGTGATGGCCCGAGGCATGTTCGCTGTCTGGGCGGATGTTTTCGCCGTTCTCAGGCTTGTCACCGCCGAGAGGCTCGGTTGGTCGGTCGTCGTCCATGCTCAGCTACCCCAATTCGCCCGATCCGCGACGGTTCATCAGCCCGTCCCGCCCCTTGGAAGCGACAGCGAAGGTCCCCGTATCACTCAATTTGTGGCGCCCATCAGTGAGCGCTTCCATCGGCGCATCGCTCTCAATAGGCTAACGCGGGAGGGGTCGCTATGACAGAGGACAAGACGCGAAGCCGCACCGATCACGCTCTTTGTGCGCGCGCGGGGCGGCTATCTACGAAAATTGTTGCCGCGGTGACCGCGGGCGTCGTCGCGTCCGCTTCGGGGCAGTGCCGCGACGTTGCCCGTTTCGTGGGGGACAACCAGGATCTCTGGTTCCGGTCCGCCGCGTGGCGGTTCGGCAACAACGAGCCCGGCGTGCCCGGCCCGACCGATCTCGCTCTCTTCGATCGTCTCGAGCCGAACACCATGTTCTACCGGGTGCTCTACGCCCCGGAAGCGAAGCAATCGTCGGTCTGCGGTCTCCAGGTCTCAGACGTTGGTCTCCAACTCGAGTTCGAGCGAGGCTTCCTCAACATGTTCGGGGAGGGCTTGAGCCTCCCGGGCGACGGACGTTTCGGCGCTGCGCCGACGCTCCTCCGCCTCCAGCCGCTCGCCGCGACCGAGGGTGAGTTCGGGGTCCGAACCAGTGGTCTCTCCATGGGCGTCGTCCCGGGTTCGCATGCGACGCTCGAGGTCCTCAACGGCGCGGCTTTTGCCAAGCCCAAGCTGGTCTTCGGTGAGCCTGATAGCGGGCAGACCGGCGCGGTTGAGGTCGGCATCGCGGGTATGGCGACCGTGACACTGAACGACGCGGATCTCACCACCGCCCCGTCCACGGCGGTGGAAATCGCGCTCGCCGTTGCTCCGGGATCGAACGGATCGATTCTCCTCGATCACTCGGCCGCCCAGTTGCAGACGCGCCTGTTCGATGTCGGCGTTGGCGGGGTTGGCGCGATCCGCCTGATGGACAGCAGTTGGGACAGTTCAGGACCGTTCCCGCTCCGCCTCGGCGTCGATGTTGGTTCGGCCGGGTTGATCGAACTCCGCGACTCCAGGTCGTTCTTTTCACACGATGGCCCGTCCGTGGAGGTCGGGACCGAGGGCGGCCGTGGAACGCTTCGTGTGCTGAACCGCGCGACGTTTGCCGCGTCCGAGATCCAGGTGGGGCGCCTTGGTCGACTCGTGACCACGGGGTCGACCGCGGGCGAGGTCACGCTCTCCGGTGGCGCCATCATCGTCGATGATCCGACGGGCGCGTCGAAGAACAACGAGGCCGACCACGACGGCGGGATCAAGATGAACGGCGCCGATCCGCGCACGGGCCGTGCCCTCGATGGCTCGATGACCGTCCGCATCCCGACTCGAAACCCTGCCGCGGCTTCGATGCTCGATCTCGCCAGTTCGAACAGCAACATCATCCTCGCGGGCTCGCTGCTGGTCGATTCTGAACCGAGCGTCAATCCGTCGGTTGAAACGGTCTTTCCAATCCTGCGGGCGAGCGAGGTGGGCGGCGCGTTCAACGCGATCGTTCGACCCGTGTACGACAACGGAACCACGCTGGAGGTGGCGCAGTCGGGGCGTGGCATCGACCTCGAGGTCGTTCCGACGCACCCCCGCGAGAATCAGCCTGAGCCGGTCGGTCAGACGGTCGAGTTCTTCGGGGAACTGCGCGACGGCACGACGGCCGACTTCAACGGCGACGGGCTTGATGACGCGATCTTCGTCTCTTCGAACGGAGCGTTCGAGAACGGTGCAATCTTCCTGCTCGTTAGCCGTGGCATCGGCCCGAACGGCGAGCCTCTCGGATTTGAACGAGAGGAGCTGTACATCGATGAGAACATCGTCGACCCCGTCGCGATCGGCGCCGCCGACTTCAACAGCGACGGAACGCCCGACATCGCCGTCCTGAGCGGCGGTCGCCTGTTCAACCAGGTCACGCTGCTCGCGAACACCGCGAACGCTGTCGGTCAGCGGTTTACCCCCGACATGCGCGGGCCCATCACGGTTCAGGGTGTTGGGCGAGATCTGACCGTGGCCGACGCCGATGGCGATGGCGACATGGACATTCTGGTTGTCAGCGAACTCGGCGTGCCGGGTGGACCGGGGGGCGGCCAGGCCGCGCGGGGCGGCGGCGTCAGCGGCCTGCTGTCAGTCCTCGAGAACGACACCGCGGGTATTGAGATCTGTGAGGTCGATACGGGTGACGGTCCGGGCTCGGTCGAGGGCGTGCAGAGCGAGGAGATCCCCGACGCCAAGCGCGCCGCGGTGACTTCCAAGACAACGAACTCGATCAGCCTCCACAACCCCGACGGCGATGGTGGCTACGGCGTCGCGATGGAGATCCCTGTTGGCGTCGAGCCGACCGATGTCTTCGCGGCCGACATCACGGGCGATGGGCTGGACGAGATCATCACGACTGACGAGACCGGCGGCACGATCTCCATCCTCGTCGCGGTCCCGACCGCGGGCGAGCCCGACTACGGGTCCCCCATCATCATCCAGGCGGCCTCACCCGCCGCGTTGGCTGAGCCAAGATCGATCATTGCTCTTGATCAGGACGAGGACGGCGACACCGACATCGTCTACATCGCGAACTCGGGCGGCTCGCCCGTCGTGCGGTACATCCCGAATGACGGTTTCGACGGCGGCGGCATTTTGCTTCTCGGTTCACCGATCGATGTCGCCGTCCCGGGTGGCAGCGGCGATCCGGTGCTGCTCACGGTCGGCGATATCGACGACGATGACGACGACGACCTGATCATCGCGTTCGACAGCGCCGCTGCCCGCGGTGTGGCGACGACCAATCTGGCGATCGTCGATCGCGGATCATCGCCGTGCGCCGCCGATCTGTCGGGTGACGATCGCTTCGATATCGCCGACGTCGTCGCATTCCTCCAGGCATTCGGCGCGAGCGACCCGGTCGCCGACTTCGCGGCGCCGTTCGGTGTGTTCGACATCGCGGACGTCGTCGCGTTCCTGCACGCGGCCCGCGACTGCGTCGACGCGGAATGAGCGGCCGACCGCTCGTTATCAGCCGTCGCTGGTCATCATGTTGCGGAAGACCTGGAGGTCTGCGCTGTTGACGACGCCGTCACCATTCGCGTCCGCCTGAGGGTCGCCCTCGCGATGCAGCGTGAGGAAGGACTCGAGGTCCGCGGCGCCGAGCGAGCGGTCGCCGTCCGTGTCGTATCGCCTCCGGAACTGCCGCTGCTGCTGTTCGGTCATGGAGGTCGTGAACGCGTCGTAGGCCTCGTCCATGTCAAGATCGCCGTTGCCGTCTTCGTCGAAGCGATCGACGAAGTCGTTCATCCGGCTCATGCCCTCGCGGATACGGCTCTCCGACGCCGCGCGACGCTCGTCGTCGTTGATGGCGCCATCGCCGTCGAGGTCCCAGTCCTCAAGAAGTCTGCGGTCCATCCGACTCCGCCACTCCTCGGCGCGAGCGTCCATCTCGGCCTGCTCGTCGGCGGAGAGCTGACCGTCGCCATCGAGATCGAAGCGTTCGGACATGCGCTCGCGCATTTCCGCCATCCGCTCTTCCTGCATCCGCATCATGCCCTCGACGCGCTCGTCGTCGGTGACGACGCCGTCGCCGTCCAGATCGAGACGAGCCTCCATCCGTTCGCGCCACTCGCGCTGCTGCTCGTACATCGCGGCGTATTCGGCCTCACTGATCTGTCCGTCGCCATCGGTGTCGAAGTTATTCATCCACCGACCGCCGGGGCCACCACGATCGCCCCGACGCCCACCGCGACGACCCTCGCCGTCGCGTCGCCATTCACGATCGCCCCGTTCGCCGCGAGGTCCCCGCTCGCCCTCCGCCGAGGGTACCGGCGTCATCGGCGGGATCTCGATCGTCGGCGCCGTGGTCTGCGGACGCTCTGGCGTGAACCCGGGCAGACGCGGGTTGTCGGTGGAAATCCCGGAGGTCGCTTGTGCGACGACGGCTGGGCTCTCGGACTTCCCTGAGAACAGCACAAGAGCGCCGGCGGTCACGGCGACGGTCAGTCCAACGGCAACAGCGGCGGTCTTAATCATCCGAACACCCCTCGATCAGGCGTGGCAATGTGCGAGTAGTCGCTATCCGGGTATAACGAGTGTATCGACGCCAGATTGCGGCTCGGCGGCAGAAAACACCGCGATCTCAGCGCACAAAGCCACCTGCCGGATTCGAACCGGCGACCGTCGGTTTACAAAACCGATGCTCTACCGGGCTGAGCTAAGGTGGCATGGTCGCTCGACTTGCGGCGACCGAATCGAATGGCGAAGGGGAGACTCGAACTCCCGACCTGAGGGTTATGAATCCTCCGCTCTAGCCAGCTGAGCTACTTCGCCGCGCGCCGCGATGACCCGGGGGCCGAGCGACGGTTGGAATGGGCGCAACAGGACTCGAACCTGTGACCTCTGCCATGTGACGGCAGCGCTCTAGCCAACTGAGCTATGCGCCCTTCGGTTTCCCTCGGGGAACGAACGCGGAGGATAGGGGAGGTCACGGCGGGGAGTAAAGCCGGCGGCCCGCCATCAGGCGGATCGCCGCTGGTCGTGCCGCGGACGTCCGCGGCAGCGTGGAGTTCAGTTGGCTTCAGCTTGCAGTCACGGCGGCGGTCACGTCAGGAAACCGATCTTCGGCGCCCGAGCTGAGTCACCTCTGACTACGCGGTGAAAGGTGGCTTAGACGACGACAACACGAATTCTCTTGACATATGCCAATATCAGAATATATTGGCCCCATGGCCCCCGCCACCGCGACCATCGACGCGTTCACCGCTATCGCCGAGCCTCGGCGTCGTGATTTGATCGGGGTGCTCGCCGAGGCCGACGGCGAGCGCGATGTGACGTGGATCGTCGGCGAGCTCGGCTGGCCGCAGCCACAGGTATCCAAGCACCTTGGCGTGCTCCGCCGCGTTGGTCTCGTGAGTGTCGAGCGGCGCGGTCGCCAAAGGATGTACAGCCTGAACGCCGAACGACTCCGCCCGGTGTACGAGTGGGTCAAGGCATACGAGAGATTTTGGGACGACCATCTCCAACGTGTAAAGCGCCGCGCCGAACGGCTGGAGCAGAGCCGGCAAGCTGCCGTCGATCGAAACGAATCGGCTTGCAAAGAACGAGAGGACGACCGATGACCACCACCGCCGCAACCGACAGCGCCGAAATTCACACGCTCGAGATCCGCCGGGACATCTTCGTCGCCGCGTCGCAGGCGATCGCCTTTGAGGCGGTTCTCGAGGAACTCGGACCGGGCGGCGTGCTCCCCGATGGAACGCCGTTTCCGATGAAGGTCGAGCCGTGGCCGGGCGGTCGCTGGTACCGCGATCTTGACGAGATGGGCGGCCACAAGGCGGGGCACCTGTGGGGTCATGTGCAGGTCATCAAGGCGCCGTCGCTGCTCGAATTGGTTGGACCGATGCCGATGTCGTTCCCCGCCGTCAATCACGTCCAGTACCGACTCAAGCCGGAAGCGGAAGGAACGCGTGTGTCGCTCGTGCACACGGCGATGGGGCTCATCCCTCAGGACTTCCGCGATGGCATGCCGGACGGCTGGGAGCACGGCCTGAGCCGCGTGAAGCTCATCGCTGAGCGGAAGGCCGCGATCAAGTAGGTGAATCGTCGCACGCGGCTCCCTCTGGCGGCGCCGCGGAAGGAGCATCCAAGATGGCATCGTCCGGGACCGCGGTACATGGGCATCGGGTTGTCTCACGCGACGAGTGGCTGCGCGAGCGCATCAAGCTGCTCGCGGAGGAGAAGGAGTTGACGCGGCGTCGGGACGAGCTCGCGGCGAAGGTCCGCGATCTGCCCTGGGTCAAGCTCGACAAGCCCTACGCGTTCGAGTCGACGGAGGGGGAGGTGAAGCTCGCCGACCTCTTCGGGCCGATGAGCCAACTCATCGTGTACCACTTCATGTTCGATCCGACCTGGTCCCAGGGCTGCAAGTCCTGCTCGTTCATCGCCGACCACTACAACCCGCTCGTCGTCCACTTGGCCCATCGAGACATCTCACTCGTGACCGTCTCCAAGGCGCCGATGGCACAGATCGAACCGTTCCGCCGGCGCATGGGATGGTCGTTCCCGTGGGTCTCGTTCGGTGACGGCGACTTCGGTCGGGACTTCGGCGTCTCTTTCTCCGACGAGGAGATCGCGTCAGGCGAGGCGCTGTACAACTTCTCTGTCCCGCCGATCGCGATACGCGAGTTCCCGGGGCTCTCCGTCTTCTTCAAGGACGAGAACGGCGACATCTACCACACCTATTCGCAGTTCGCCCGCGGGCTCGAGGACTTCTTGACGGCATACCGCTACATCGATCTCACCCCCAAGGGGCGCAACGAAGAGAGCACGGGCGGCATGGGATGGCTTCGACACCACGATCGATACGGTGTGGCGAACGAGCTCAATCCTTGGGAAGAACGCCCCGGCGTCGCGGCGCCGAAGCCGGCGTGAGCCAGATTCCGTACGGAGACGCGCCGCGATCGTCGCGATCATCGTGTGCTCGTAGGCGCTGCGGCGCCAGCCATCCTCCGGACCTGCGGTCAGATTACGATGGCCTTTTCCATCAAACCAGGACGTGGGAAGGCTGGGCCGAAGAATGACTGACATCAGGCACATCAACTGTGGCACGCTCCTCGTGCCCGGGTACCCGACCGTTGTCTGCCACTGTCTCGCTCTGATCGACACCGATGAGGTCGTCCTCGTCGACACCGGCATCGGTCTCCTCGACGTCCGAGACCCCGACGCCCGTCTTGGGCGCGAACTGATCGACGCCGCCGGCTTCCAGTTCAACACGTGGGACACCGCAGTCTCGAGGCTCGAGTCGATGGGCGTCGATCGATCACGCGTCGGCCACATCGTCCTCACACACGCGGATCCCGATCACGCGGGCGGCCTTGCCGACTTCGCCGGCGCCCAGGTACATGTCTCGGATGAAGAGCGTGGCCATGTCGAGTCGGGCCATCCCCGCTACGTTCAGCGTCATTTTGAGCACGGACCTCGGTGGAGGACCTATGCCGCAGACGACAACGCGACGTCCTGGTTCGGCCTTCCCGCTCGCCGAATCGACCTCCCGGTCGATGCTGAAGTCCTGATCGTTCCGCTCCCAGGACACACGCTCGGCCATTGCGGCGTGGCGATCGCGCAGGACGACGGCTGGTTCCTGCATGCGGGCGACGCCTACTACCTCCGCGCCGAGCTGACCGACTCCCACCATCCGGCCGGCCAGCTCGCGGCGGCACGCGCCGATGACGACGCCAAACGACTTGAAAGCCTCGCGACCCTTCGACGCATCGTGAACGACCATTCGGATGAGGTCGAAGTGTGCGGTTACCACGACCTCAACGAACTCCCAGCCCACTGCGTCGACTCGGATAAACCCGACTGAAATGGAGAAACCATGCCCGCCATCACGACGTTCCTGACGTTCAACGATCAGGCTGAGGAAGCCGCCCGTTTCTACACCTCGGTGTTCCCCAATTCCGAGATCACACACGTCGCCCGCTACCCAGACCTCGGCCCGGAGGCGCCGTTCACGCCCGGCGGCGTCATGACGGTCCAGTTCACACTGGACGGCCGTCCGTTCACGGCCCTCAACGGCGGCCCGCAGTTCACCTTCAGCCAGGGCATCTCCATCGCCGTCGTCTGCGACACCCAGGAGGAGCTCGACCGGTACTGGAACAAGTTCGTCGAAGCCGGCGGGACCCCCGTCGCGTGCGGTTGGATCACCGACCACTTTGGCGTGTCATGGCAGATCGACTCCAAACGCCTCATCGAGCTTATCAGCGATGAGGACACGGCCAAGGCGGGCAAGGCGATGCAGGCGATGATGGGCATGGTCAAGATCGACACCGAAGCGATCGAACAGGCGGTGAGGGACTAACGCGAAATCCGGCGAGACGCTGAGGGGCGCCACGCGACGCCAGTTCCTCGGTAGCAGAGTCATCGCGCGCCGATTGAACGGCGCCATTCACTGCAGCCGAGGAAGACGCGAATGAACATCCGCGCTGTACGCCGAACCTGGTTGATCGTTGCGATCTCAATGGTCCAAAGCCTTCCTTGTGGCGCCAATGCTCAGGAACCCGAATCCGCGGCCCCGATCACCGATTTCGTCCGTCGGATCCACCGCGACAAGCGAGGCGATCTCTGGCTCGGCACAAACGGCGACGGCGTCATCCGCCGACGTGGCGACAAGACCGAGTTCTATTCGAACTACAACGGGTTCGGTGGCGTCGCGGTCCGCGGGATCGTCGAGGACGACGATGGCGACGTCTGGTTCGGGACCAACGGCGGGCTCAGCCGATACGACGGTGAGAAGTTCACGAATTACACCGCCCGCGACGGCCTCGTTCACAACGACGTCTGGGCCGTCACCATCAGCGACGACGGCGTCCTCTGGATCGGAACGCTCGGCGGCGTGAGCCGCTTCGACGGCGAACGGTTCACTGCGTTTGACTTGCCGAAGTCAGAGCCCGACCCGAACCGCGGCGTGACAAGCGACAGCATCGTGCATTGCATCACGCAGACCCGCGACGGCCGCATGTGGTTCGGCGTGAACAACGGCGTCTACGTCTACGACGGCGAGACACTCACCAACATCTCTGAGGACGACGGCCTCTGCGGCGATGCCGTCAACTGCATCCTTGAAGACGACCAGGGCCGCGTCTGGTTCGCGACCCACTACGACGGCGTCTGCCGGATGGACGGCGATACCTTCACGCACGTCACCAAGGACAACGACGTCCCGGGCATCGAGGCGTGGGACCTCTACAAGGACGCCGACGGCGACATCTGGTTTCCCGTCGAGGGTTCGGGTGTCTACCGATTTGACGGCAAGATGCTCAAGAACTTCGGACCCGATCAGGGCCTGTCAAGCCAGGCCATCCAGTGCGCGCACGAAGACGCCAACGGCACGCTCTGGCTCGGCGGTTGGACCGGTCTCTTTCGCTTCGACGGCGAACGCTTTGTACACGTCACGAGCGACGGCGGATGGGAGTGACCCGCGCGATCAACCACCTTCCTCCCCCGCGTGGCCGCTACCGCGATCCCGTGAAATAGAACTGTTCCCGTGTGATCTTGTCACCCTTCACGGTGTACACCGCGATCTCCTCGAGCGCCACGCGCTTTCCGGTCGCCTTGGGCGTGACCTCCTGGACGAAGTGGATCGCGAACTGATCCGGCCCGCTGAAGAAAGGCCCGCGGATCGTCTGGCCGTCGAATGACTTGTCCGACACCCAGTCCTCCGACTTCTTGATCACCGCCTCCTGCCCCGCCGTCTCGCGCCCATCACCCTCGACGGACACGATATCCGGCGCGTACAGCGTGCGCATCACTTCAAAGTTCTTGCCCTCGTTGCAAAGCTCGACGAAACGCTTGGCGACCGTTTCAACACTCATCGGAAACTCCGGACCAGGGAGCAACCATCGTGCTCGTGAGCAACGCCGGCGTCCGCTCCGGACGTCAACGGACGTGCGGCGGACCCAGCGAGCGGCAGATGCTACCGCCGTCGATCGTCAGTCATATTGCCACACCGGGACGTCCCCGCCCTACGGTCCCTGTGACCGACGCTCCCCCCACCGTCTTCGTCACCGGCGCCACCGGCTACATCGGCGGACGCCTCGCCCCACGGCTCCTCGAACGTGGTTACCCGGTCCGCTGCCTCGCCCGCTACGCCCGGAAGCTCAGAGCCCGTCCATGGGCCGACCACGAACAACTCGACGTCATTGCGGGCGACATCGCTGACGAGGACGCGCTCGCCAACGCCATGACCGGCTGCCACGCCGCGTACTACCTCGTTCACTCGATGAACGCGGCGTCCGCCAACTACCGCGAGCAGGATCGCCGACTCGCCGAGACCTTTGCACGGGCCGCCAGACGTGCGGGCGTCCAGCGCATCCTCTACCTCGGCGGTCTTGGCGAAACGGGCGATGGTCTGAGTGAGCACCTCACCTCGCGCCGCGAGGTCGA
The DNA here is from genome assembly GCA_002706885.1 of Phycisphaerae bacterium. Taxonomy (GTDB): domain Bacteria; phylum Planctomycetota; class Phycisphaerae; order Phycisphaerales; family UBA1924. The sequence goes on along the minus strand of PAKY01000045.1, from coordinate 25,962 downwards.
GACCGCTCTCGGATCCTCCGGCGTCCCAGTCACCGTGATGCGAGCCGCGATGATCATCGGCTCGGGCTCCGCCTCCTTCGAGATCCTGCGCTACCTCGTCGAACGCCTGCCGATCATGATCACGCCCCGATGGGTCAGCACAGAGTGCCAACCCATCGCCGTCCGCGACGTTCTGCACTACCTGATCGCCGCCCTCGAAACCCCAGAGACCGTTGGCGCCACCCTCGACATCGGTGGCCCGGACGTCTGGTCTTACGCGAAGATCATGCGCGAGATGGCCGACGCCCTCGACCTCCGGAAACGCCTTGTCATCCCGGTTCCCGTCCTTACGCCGCGGCTCTCCTCGCTCTGGATTCACCTCGTCACGCCCCTCGACGCGTCCATCGCTCGCCCCCTCGCCGAGGGCCTTCGCAACCGCGTCGTCTGCCGCGACGACGTCGCCCTCCGTCTCATGCCCCATCCGTGCTTCACTATCCGCCAGGCCATTGACGCCGCTCTCACCAAGACGCGCACCGACAGCATCGAGACCGCCTGGTCCGACGCCGGCGTCATGCGGGGCGACCCGAGCTGGGCGGGCGGGACCGAATTCACCGATCGCCGCGAGACGACAATCGATGCCCCGCTCGCCGACGTGTGGGCGACCGTGAGCTCCCTTGGAGGCCAACGCGGCTACTTCGAATCCGATTGGCTCTGGCGCCTCCGCGGCATCATGGACCGATTCGTCGGCGGCCCGGGCCTCCGGCGCAGCCGCCGCAGCGCGGGGCGCCTCATGCTCGGTGACGCCCTCGACTTCTGGCGCGTCACCGCCATCAATGCCCCCGAACAACTCGAACTCACCGCCGAGATGAAGCTCCCAGGTGTCGCCACGCTTCGCTTTGATCTCGACGAAGCATCACCTGAGCCGCCCACGACGCGCCTGACCATGACCGCCACGTTTCGCCCTCGAGGTCTCCTCGGCATCGCCTACTGGTACGCGGTCGTTCCGCTCCACGGCGTCGTGTTCCAAGGCATGCTGCGCGGGTTCGCGAAAGAGGCGGAGGAGCGTGCCCAAGGCATCAGCGAAGCCCACCAGTCGCATGAATCAACTCGCCCGTTACCCACCTCGAATCGTCCGAAGCAAGAAAGACGACCACTCTCGCGATGTCCTCGGGCGTCCCCACCCGCCCCAGCGGCGTCATCGCAACGAGTTGCCGCTCGGCCTCGCTGTCGACGCCGTACAGCCCCGCCGCCCGCGTCCCCTCGCTCAGCGTCGCCCCGGGGTTCACCGAATTCACCCGAATCCCGCGCGGCCCGAGTTCTTTGGAGAGCACGCGGGTGATCGCGTCGAGCGCCGCCTTCGTCGCGGCGTAGATCGAATACGTCGGCGGGAAGGACCGCGACGCCCCCGACCCGATGTTGATGATGCTCCCACCGTTCGGCCCGAAGTGCTTGAGTGACTCACGGATGACCAGCAGCGGCCCGAGCACGTTCGTGTCGAACTCTCGGTGGAACTCTGCTTCGGTCAGATCATCAATCGCCAATGCGTCAAAGACCCCCGCGTTGTTGACGAGGACATCGATGTTCCCGAACTTCTCGCCCACCGCAGCCATCAGCCGCGAGACGTCCTCCGACTTCGAAACGTCCCCCTGAATCGAGATCGCCCGCCCGCCCGACATCTCAATATCCGCGACGACCGCTTCCGCGCCATCTCGATCGCGAGCAAAGTTCACCGCGACCGCCGCGCCCGCCAGGGCCAGTTCCTTCGCGATCCCCGCGCCAATCCCCTTCGACGCCCCGGTGACCACCGCGACCCTGCCCACCAGACGGGTTGCCTGCCCAGCGTCGCTGGTGCTTGTGCGCATGTCCATCACCGGATCTCCAGACGATCGATCTGATCGTCATCGAGCGTGAAGCGGAAGCGGAGCGACAGCGGGCTCCCCGAGAACGATCCCGAGACGTCCGCCATCACCTCGGTCACCTTCCCGTCCGACTTCGCGCTCGTGACCTCGACGCGGTCGTCGTACCGCGTGGTCGTCTCCTCGACCCACTCCTCGATGGCGGCCCGCCCGTCGTGCTGACCACCATCATCCACCACGACGCCCGTCGCTGAGAACGCCGACGCCGCCGCGCCGAAATCGCGAGCGTTCTTGGCGGCGAAGAACCGATCGACCGGCAACGGAAGCACGTTCATGCGAACCTCCCGAGATTGAGCCCGACGAACCGCGATGCACGACACGTTGACCGCGGAAACTATCTCTACACTGAGTCCGTGGCAAGAACAGACAAAAAAGTTGGGTACACACCAGAAGGTAAGAAATGGGATCTGACGCCGCTAACGGCGGCACAGAGCGTCACCGACCTTCTCAAAATCCTCGAGGGCCGCTGGAAGCTCACAATCCTGTTCCAACTCTTCGGCGGCCACGTCCGCCGCTTCTCCGACCTCGAACGCGCCATACCTGGCATCTCGCAGAAGATGCTCATCCAGCAGCTCCGCCAGATGGAGCAGGACGGCGTCGTCCGTCGAATCGTCCACCCCCAGGTTCCGCCGAAGGTGGAGTACTGCCTGACGGACTGGGGCCAGGCCCTCTGCCCCGCGTTAGACGCGTTGCTCCAGTGGGCGGCGCTGCGAGACGAACTCGCCGGTCCGGTCGAGGACAACGGGAACGCCGTGCCCAACTGACGGTGAAGGCGGGTAGCATCTTCCCCGACCGATTCGCCGGGAGCTCGCATGAACAACGTCATGGTTGCGGCTCGGAACGACCTGTACGGCTGTCACCGGCCCATCAAAGACGACATTGTGTGCGCGTTCGACGCCGGATGCCTGGGCTGCACGACCAGCAGCGGCCCGATCGGCGTCGCGACGCGCGCAGGAGACGGCCAATGACCCAGACCCCCGTTCCGCTCACCTGGCACAAGGTCGCCAACTACGACGACCTTCCGGATGGCCGCGTGAAGACCGTCGTGATCAACCGCGGCGACTCGGTCCTCCAGGTCTGCCTGACACACCACCAGGGCCAGTTCGGCGCGCTCCAGAACGCCTGCCCCCACCAGGGCGGCCCGCTCGGAGAAGGCTCGATCGAGTGCGCCGACGGCTCGAAGCACTGCTACCTTCGCTGCCCGTGGCACGGGTGGGACTTCCATCCGCTCACGGGCAAGCCGCCGGGCGGATACGACGACGGGCTCACGACCTACCCAGTCGAAGAGCGAGACGACGGCATCTACGTCGGAGTCGAGGCCGAGAAGCCGCACGAACGCACCGTCACCGACGTCATGGCCGAGTCGTTGGTCGCTTGGGGTCTCACCCACGTGTTCGGCATGGTCGGTCACTCGAACCTCGGCCTCGCCGACGCGATCCGCCGCCGGTGTCTCGCCGCCGAGATGGAGTACATCGGCATCCGCCACGAAGGCGCCGCGGCCTTCGCGGCGAGCGCCTTCGGCAAGCTCACGGGCCGGCCCGCCGCGTGCCTGACGATCGCCGGCCCCGGCGCCACGAACCTCCTCACCGGCTGCTGGGACGCGCGCGTCGATCGCGCCCCGCTGCTCGCCCTGACGGGTCAGGTGAACCAACAGGTCTTCGGCCCCGGCGCCTTTCAGGAACTCCCCCTGACCGAGGCATTCGGCGCGGTCGCGGCCTTCAGCCATCTGTGCCTGCCCGGCTCCGATCACGCCGAACTCGTCAACCTCGCGATGAAGACCGCCCTCGTCGAGCGCAACGTCGCGCACATCGTCTTCCCCGACGACGTGCAAACCATGCCCGCCAAGCCAGACACGCCGCCCGGTTCGCCCGAGGGACGCGTCGCGACGATCGAGATCACGCCGCCGACGGCCGAGTTCGAGCGCTCGGCGGCCTTGCTCCGCGCCGCCGAGCGACCGGTCATCATCGTCGGCCACGGCGCCCGGTTCGAGATGCCCGCGGTCATCGCCCTAGCCGAAGAACTGCGGTGCCCGATCCTCACGACGTTCAAGGGCAAAGGCCTCGTCGGCGACTGCGGCGCCCCCATCAACGGCGGCCACCCCCTCGGCGGCGGCGTCCTTGGTCGCTCGGGCACGCCCATCGCCAGTTGGTTCATGAACGAGTCCGACCTCCTCCTCGTCTTCGGCGCCAGCTTCTCCAACCACACGGGCATCACCCCGAAGAAGCCCACCATCCAGATCGACACCGACCGCATGGTGCTCGGCAAGTTCCACGGCGTGGAGATCCCGCTCTGGGGCGAGATCGGCGTCACCGCGTCGGCGTTCCTCGAGGCCGTTCGCGGACAGAACGCGTCCAACGATCACACCGACGAGATCGCCGCGCGTTGGTCGATCTGGCGAAACGAGAAGCGATCACGTCTGGCCGATGACCTCGGTCACGGCGTGAACTCCGCGGCCGTCTTCGAGTCCATGAGCCGCCTCGTCCCCGCCGACGCGATCATCGCCGTCGACGTCGGCAACAACACCTACAGCTTCGGACGCTACTTCGAGGCCTCCGGTCGCCAAGCGGTCCTGATGTCCGGGTATCTCGGTTCGATCGGTTTCGGCTATCCCGCGGCCATCGGCGCCTGGGCCGCGACGCGGGCGCACCGGGTTTCGGGCGACGCCTTCTGGGAGCGGTTCAAGGACCGCCCCGTCTTCGCCGTCACGGGCGACGGCGGCTTCGGCCAATACGCCTGGGAGGTCAACACCGCCGTCAAGCACGGGATGAACATCACCCACGTGCTGCTCAACAACAACGAACTCGGCAAGATCTCCAAGGAGCAGCGGGCCGGCGCGTGGGAAGTCTGGGAAACCAGGCTCACGAACCCGAACATCGCCGAATACGTGACCTCCTGCGGCGGCCTCGGCCTCCGCGTGACCGAAGCCGCCGCCATCGACGGCGCGATCGAGCAGGCCATGGCGTACCCGGGGCCGTCGACGGTGGAGATCATGACCGACGTGGAACTGATCTGACGCGTGCCGGCGTCTCGGCATCGCCGCAAGCGTCTCGCGCTAGGTTGACGACGCCGCGATCCAGGCCTTGAAGATCGACGCGAGCTCCCGTTCGGCGGCTCGGACCTCATCGGCGCTCTTGAACGTGATGATCGCCCGATCGTTGCTCGCCCACTCTAGAAGCTCGCTGTCAGAATCGATCAACCGCGTGTCGCGCTTCGGCACCGCCTTGGCGCCGCAGTGCAGGATCACCCGTACCCGGTCCTTGGCGCTCAGGTTGAGCGTAAGCCGGTCATCGCCCGAGTGCTTGAAGCTCGGCGCGTTCCACTTGATGCCCTCTTCGAGCCGCGGCTTGACCTTCCGAATGCAACCGACCAGCAGAGCCGCGGGCTCACGCTGCTTCGGCGGGAGCCCGTCCACGAACGCATCGACATCCGGCGCTGGCTTGCTCGGCTTTGGCATGGATCGATCCCCGGACCCCTCGTCGCTCCGACGGCATTTCGGTGCAGCTACGAAGCAAACAAGCCATCGAGTCTCGCAAACGGCGTCGCTCTGGCAAGGCTCTGAAACGACCCACCGCTCGCGATGTCTTCCGCCGACGCCAGAAACGCGCCCCACGCCGTGCGGGCGAGCGCGGAGCCAACGGAGATCCGTCGCACACCCAGATCCCCGAGCGACCCGACCGTCATCCACGACGGATCAACCGCGAGCACGTTGACCGGCTTGGGCGCCACCGCGCGTACCACCTGCTCGACCTGCTCCGCCGTCCGCAGCCCCGGCGCAAAGAGACAGTCCGCGCCCGCGTCGGCAAACGCCGCAAGGCGTGACAGAACCACATCCATCGGATCCGAACAGCCAACCAGAAACGCCTCGCATCGCGCGGTGAGCACGACCCCCGGCGAGGTCGCATCGATGGCCGCTCGCGCCGCCTTCACCCGCTCGAGAGCCTCGGTCGCTTCGTACAGCGGCTGATCCGGATCAGGCGCCGCATCTTCAATAGACACCCCGGCGACACCCGTCTCGACGCATCGCCGCACGCTCGCTTCAACGTCCGCCGGCGTCGCCCCGTATCCATCCTGAAAATCCGCGCTGACCGGCAGCTCCGTCGCCCGAACGATCTCCCGGATGTTGGCAAGCGTTGTGTCGAGATCGAGGGCTCCCGGGGAGTCCGGACGACCCAAAGCAAACGACAACGCGGCGCTGCTCGTCGCCAACGCACGAAAGCCCATCGACGCAAGCGCGATCGCGCTGCCGCGATCCCAAGGATTCGGGATCACGAAGCACCCTGATGCATGCAGGTTGCGGAAGGTCTGGATGACGTCGGGTTCGGTCACGGCGTCGACAGTTTAACGCAGCCTGCGCTGCCACTACCACGATCTCGACACGGCTGAATCGCGACTCGAAATTGGAACGGCGAGAAGCAAGCTAGCCCCACGTCCGTCCGGCATGACCGGGTCGCCCCGTTTGGCGGCCCACCCAAATCGGATCACGGCGGCGGCTTCGGTTTAAGCGTTAATTTTATGACTGTTTGCGCAATATTCGTGACGTTTATGCCAAACGCATTATCAAAAATGCCCCGAAAGGGAGAATGGGGGTGCGTTTTGTGAGTGCGGTGGCCATGCACGTTCATTTTGAACATTTAGGGCGGGGTGGAACCTCGCTTGTGGCGCGTACGTTTCAGAACTTGGCGAAGACGTTCAGAATAAGGTCCTCAATATGGGCGGAAACTTTGTGCTCAGCAAGTCTGAGGGAGTTGGGGTGGCCGCACCCGTTTCGCAACGTCAGTGCTTTTTTTAACTCTAGCTTCACATTTTTTCCGATCACGGAGATGGATTGAAGGATATCTAGGAAGGCGTCTTCTTTTAACAACCCTATATCATCCGCGCTCTTGGCGGCTTTCCACCTCGGATTCCTGCTAGTCGCTTCCGCATTAAACTCGGCTAGCTTGTTGACCACGACGTAATCGTGCAAAACCGACACTGCCCCCACCCAGGAGAGCACTACGGCGGCACGAAACTGTCGATTTTCAAAGCATACGATTGCCTCCTCGACAAATCCTTGAGTGTCGGGGTTGGGAAGACCGACTAGGTGTGACCGCAATGACGACGCCACCTTCTGGACGGGGGAGTTCATCAAAGGGCCGGCGAGTTTCGCGACCACGATGCTCCCGTTCGACGTCAGCTCCCATCCGTCTTTCGTGAGTACCGCCAATCCAGCGGCACGGCTGTAGATCGCAGAAAGGTTCTTGTTCTTTACTGCACGCCACCCCGCTCCGTAGGCGAGATCCTTAATCTCTTTGATCTGGCGTGCCCTAGTGGGTTCCACGGCTAAGCAGATGAGCGCCTTCTCCTTATCGGGGAGGCCGTGAGAGAGCAGGTCTTTCAATGCACCTACCGGCAGCATGGCCACTCCTGTCTATCACGACGTTGCCATCTCTTTGATCAGTGCGGCGGCTTCTTTGAGCCCCGGTGCGGGAAGCGTGAAGCCGGAGTCCTTTGTGCCTGTCACGACGTTGCCCAGGCTCTTTCTATTCGTCGCATGGTTGGCACTATCATGGCATCCCAGGTGCTTGCACAAGGCCACGACGTCCGCCTCGGCGAACTTCGCCTCGTCCTTTTCAAGAAAGCACCTTGCGCCTTCAAGTAGATAGCAATTCTTCGTTTGGGCCTTCTTTCCGTTGCCGGGGACTTCGGCGGCGATGATTTGGACCTTCCCGCCTTCGTGGTGGAAAATCGGCTCAAGCATCGCGGCTGTCAGACCGCTTTGCTTGAACCACCGCTTCACGCGATTTCCGAGTGGAACGGCACCCACATCCGGGTCGTCGTCCTCCTCCGCGGCGTCGCCGAATTGCCCTCTGCTCTTTTGCGTGGTCACTTCGCCCAAAAGGGTCATCACCGAACGCACCACGCGTTGGCGTTCATCTGAACCAATCGGTTCGAGCAATGCGTACATCTCGTTGACGATATCTGCAAGTGACCTGGATCTAGTTGACATGATCGGCTCCTTGATACTGGGTGTTGGAACGCGGTAGGGAGCCTCAGTATATCGATGCGCCATGTGTTGTCAAGGACACAGCCATTCACAGATTTGACGTCGTGTCAGGCCTCGCGCCAAACCACGAAAACGACAGCAGTTATCAATAAAACAGGCGTTAGCGGAGACCGTGAAGGAAAATGGTGGGGACCGTGCGTCAAGATGTAGGCTGTCCGTCGGGTGCGGTCTCGGGAGCAGGGATCCAGTGTCGAAGTTCACCGTTGTCTCTATTCCCAATGGGTCTATCACGGCGTAGAGCGGCGTAACGGGTGCGGACGTCCCTTGAAATGGCGGCCCTGGTCAGGCGGAAGATGATCAGTTGCGATCCGGAGGAGTGGGCGCATAGGGTGACGCGTGATGTGCACCAGGTATGGGTAGTTGTGGTGGCAAGGGCCTCTTGCGTCGCGCGGGCCGGGGTAGAGAGCGGGTATACGATCGCGGTTAGCTAGCGCGGCGCGAAGCGGTGTCGGGGACGCTCAGGTTGGTGGCGTTTTCGTTGAGGTCCGGAGACCCACTCGCGGCAAGCCGCGTTTGTGTTGCGCTCTGGTATGAACTGGTGATTCAAGACCGGGACGCTACTACTCCATTTTTTGAATGACTTGAAAATGCAAGAAGCCACCGGCGTTGCGGTGGCTTCTTGCGTCGTTCAATCGGGGTGGGGAGATTCGAACTCCCGACCTCTTGACCCCCAGTCAAGCGCGCTAACCAAGCTGCGCTACACCCCGTCAATCCAGCCCCCCGCCGGGCCTTCGCCCCGCGGAGAGAGTCGGAACAATAGCCCGCTCCACCCCCCGCCTCAAAGCAGCGTCCCCGAGACCAGCCGCCACACCCGCCAATCGCCCCCGCCCGGGTACCCTCCGGGCATGACCACACTGCTCATACGCGCCGCGCGGGTCATCGACCCCGCCTCGGGCCGCGACGAGACCGCCGACATCGCCATCGACAACGGCACAATCGCCGATCTAGGCGCAAACCTCGACGCCGCCGCCGCCGACCGCGTCATCGACGCCGACGGCCTCATCGCCTCCCCGGGCCTCATCGACCCCCACGTCCACCTCCGCGACCCGGGCCAGGAGCGCAAGGAGACCATCGCCACCGGCACGGCCGCCGCCGTCGCGGGTGGGTTCACCACCGTCTGCTGCATGCCCAACACCGCCCCCGCGATCGACACCCCCACCACCGTCCGGGGCGTCCTCAAGCGGGCCGACGAGACCGCCGCCTGCCGCGTCTTCCCCGTCGCCGCCGGCACCGTCGGCCGCAAGGGCGAGGCGCCCACCGACGTCTGGGGCCTCATCAAGGCAGGAGCGGTCGGGATCAGCGACGACGGCGACGTCATCGCCAGCGCCGGCATGATGGCCACCGTCCTCTCCCTCGTCGCCGAGGTCGGCACGGTCTTCATGCAGCACTGCCAGGAGCCGTCGCTCACCCGCGGCGCCGTCATGCACGCCGGCGCCGTCTCCACGCGCCTCGGCCTCATCGGTTGGCCCCGCGTCGCCGAGGAGATCATCATCGAGCGCGACATCCGCCTCGTCGCCGTGGGTGGCGGGCGCGCGAAGTACCACGTCCAGCACATGTCCAGCGGCGGCTCCGTCGACCTCATCCGCCGCGCCCGCGACGCGGGGTTGCCCGTCACAGCCGAGGCCAGCCCCCACCACCTTCTCCTGACCGACGACCTCGTCGCGGGCGAGAGCGGCCAGGCCTTCGACACGCACGCCAAGATGAACCCGCCCCTCCGCGAGCGGTCCGACGTCGACGCCCTCCGCCAGGCCGTCGCCGATGGCGTCGTCACCGTCCTCGCGACCGACCACGCGCCGCACACGCCCGACGAGAAGGCCGAGCCCTTCGAGGACGCCCCCTTCGGCATCATCGGCCTCGAGACCGCGCTGGGCGGTTACGCGACCGCCCTCGTCGAGACAGGCGCCATCGACTGGCCACGACTGATCGCCCTCCTGACCATCGAGCCCGCCAAGCTCTGCGGCTTGGACGCCCGCGGTCTGGGGTCGCTCGTTGTGGGCGGGCCCGCCGACGTCACGCTGATCGATCCGACCACGAAGTGGACCGTGACCGAGGACGATCTCGCGGGCCGGTCGCGCAACACGCCATTCCTGGGCATGGAACTGACAGGCCGCGCCGTCGCGACGATCGTGCGTGGGAAAGTCGCCTGCTCCCGTCATCAAGCCGCTTCATCGGCCTGATTCGGGACGCCACGATCCCTAGCATTGCGCCGGAGTACGCAACGGCCGCGCACGCCTCAGTCGGGCGCCCGCGGCGCGGTGAGAAAGGACCAACGACATGGCCATCAAAATCGGTATCAACGGCTTCGGGCGCATCGGACGACTGGTCTACCGCGCCGCTTCGCAGAACAAGAACATCGAGATCGTCGCCATCAACGACCTAGTCCCCGCCGACAACCTCGCGTACCTCCTCAAGTACGACACCATGCACGGTCGCTTCCTGATCGACGGCAAGCCCGCGAGCGTCGATGCCAAGGGCGAGACCGCCTTCGTCGTCAACGGCTACGAGACCAAGACCTACGCCGAGCGCGATCCCGCCGCCCTCCCCTGGAAGGACCTCGGCGTCGACTACGTTCTCGAGTCCACCGGCCTCTTCACCAAGGGTGAGGACGCCGCGAAGCACATCGAGGCGGGCGCCAAGCGCGTCGTCATCTCGGCGCCCACCAAGACGCCCGAGAGCGTCAAGACCATGGCCTACAAGGTCAACCACGACCAGTACGACCCGTCGAGTGACAAGGTCATCTCCAACGCGAGCTGCACCACCAACTGCCTCGCGCCCATCACCAAGGTCATCGTCGACAACTTCGGCCTCACCGAGGGCCTGATGACGACGATCCACGCCGCCACCGCCACCCAGCCCACCCAGGACGGCCCGAGCAAGAAGGACCTCCGCGGCGGCCGCAACGCCTACCAGAACATCATCCCCGCCAGCACCGGCGCCGCCAAGGCCGTCGCGCTGTGCATCCCCGAGGTCAAGGGCAAGCTCACCGGCATGGCTTTCCGCGTCCCGACCGCCGACGTGAGCTGCGTCGACCTCACCTTCAAGACCGAGAAGAAGACCAGCATGAAGGACATCAACGCCGCCATGAAGGCCGCGGCCGAGGGTCCCATGAAGGGCGTGCTCGCCTACACCGAAGAGCCCGTCGTTTCCAGCGACTTCATCGGCGACCAGCACAGCTCGATCTACGACGCCACCGCCGGCATCGAGCTCAACGACCAGTTCTTCAAGGTCGTGAGCTGGTACGACAACGAGGCCGGCTACGCCTGGCGCTGCGTCGACATGCTCCGCATGATGGCCGACAAGGACGGCGTCTCCTGATAGACGCCCGCAACGAATGACCACGGTCGGCGCGGGCGAGAGCCCGCGTCGGTCTTTTTGAGCGTGGACTCGAAGCGACAGATCTCAGCCCGCGTCATGACCCTCGGCTCGAGCTGCGCCGTCAGCACCATCGAGCGCGGCAACACCTCCGCCCTCTTCGAGCTTTCAGGCCGCCCCCTCCTCATCGACTTCCCGGGCGACGTCTGCCGCAAGCTCCTCCAGGCCGGCGTCGACCCCCTCGACGTGAAGACTGCCGTCCTCACCCACCGACACGTCGACCACCTCCACGGCCTCCCCTCGTTCGTCCACGAGTGCATCCAGCTTTGCAAGCCCCTCCGCGCCGCCCGACCGAATACCCCGGGCCCGATGGCCGAACTCAACCTCATCTGCCCCGAATCCGACGCGGACCTCGTCGAACGAACGCTCGACCTCTTCGGCCTCGCCGAACAGTCCGACCTCTACCGCGTCAACCTCCACCCCCTCCCCGTCACCGCGGAAGGGGAAACCGCGAAGGGCGAACTCTGGGACGGCTGGCGTTACGAAGCGATCGGAGGCCGCCACGGCTCCCTCGCTCCGCTTGGGCTCGTCATCCAACACGACGGCGCCGGATGGAAGCTCATCTGGTCGAGCGACACCGAGCCCGCGGCGCGACTGCTTTCACGCGCCTCAGGCGCACAGATCCTCCTGCACGACACGCAGGCCGCCTCACCCATGGCGGCCCACGGCGACGCCGACACCCTCATCGCGATGCTCAACGAGCACGGCTGGCCGGATCTATTCGTTCCGATGCACCTGCCCGCCGACGACACCGAAATCGCGGCGATCCGCACCGAACTCGACCGCGTCGCGCCCGATCGGTTCCGGATGCCCGACGACGGCGTGTGGCTACTCGATCTGCGCGCCGCCACCTGACCGGATGTCTCGTGCGGCCTCGCACAGCGCAACCACAAGGCCTCACAGCGTCGAGCGACGCGGCGGGAATACCCCAAAAACAGGGAGCTAGCGCCCCTCCAGACGTAGCTCCCCGGCGATCTCACTCTCAGTCGCCCTCCCAGCTTCGACACGTCGTGAAACGTCTCCACCGAGAAGAGGTAGCCTATCAGAACTCCGACCGAGGATGCGCAGAAATCGCGCAAAGTCGGTGCAAAGTCTGTCAATCAGTGATCAATGGGACCGTTCTCACGGCCGCAAAATGAGCGTGTGCTGTGCGTCCTGCACCAGCAGCGGCTCCGCCCGCCCGGTCGCCCACGCTGCGTGCCGATCCCGGAAATGGACGCTGAACGGGTTCCCGCTGATCCCGCCCGGAATCATCAGGTACCCGTCACCTTCCGCGCCGGGCTGCACGACGAACTGACACGACGAGCCGAAAGAAGGCCTCGCGACGCGCACGGTCCCCTCGTCGCCCTCCTGCAGGTGCGAAGGCATGCTCAGCAAACCCGCCAGCGGAACGAGCTCTCGCGGAACCGAGGCGCCGAGCATGTGTCGCATGTCCAGCCTGTTCACTTCACCCCAAAGCGCGTCGATCGCCAGCGAGCGACCGTCCTCGACGTCGTCCTCGAGCGTCTCTCGGAGCGACGAAGCAAACGCCTCGCGCAGGTACGCGTCCCAGTCCGACGATCCCGACGGAAGCAAGTGCGCCGGTCGTTCCTCGAGGATCCGCCGCACCGGCTCGTCCGAAGGCGGCCAGAACCGAAGCCCCGGATCGTACGTCTTCGCTTCGGCGATCATCCGCCCGACGAGATCCCGCGTCAGCCAATGCCTGAACGCACGCAGATGACGATGCCCGCGCGAATCGACCGACGCGTCGCCGCGCCACGCAGTCACCAACCGGACCGCCCACGCGACCGCCGGATCAGCCGACCGTCGACCCGCGAACGCCGCCCGCAACTGGTCCTGGTAGAAATCCAGGTGCTGCGCCCGCACGTCGTACTGAAGGGAGAGAAAATCTTCCTCATCGAACGTCCGTTTCGAGCCGAGAACCTGCCGCACGCGGAACGCCCGAGTCGGTGACGCAAAGACCTTCCCCACCGCGTCCATCGCCGCCGGCTCCGCGCCCCGGTTGTTGCTCGTCCAGACCATCCCGTTCGCCGGCGCCACCACGCTCGGACGATCCGCGTCGTCGATCGGCCCCGACCAACCCTCGCCCGCGCCCCACGACGACGACCGCAGTCCATCAACGCCGCGCCGCGATGGAATCCACCCGCTCACCGCCCACGCGACGTCGCCGTTCCGATCCGCAAACACCGCGTTCAACGGCGGCCCCTTCGCCTGTCGAGCGATCGCGACCGCTTCCTCAACATCGCGTGCGAACAGGTACTCGAACATCATCAGATCGACGTGTTCCGCAGCCAGCGGCGACCAGGCAAGCGCATACGGTCGCCCGTCGGCCAACCGCCCCTGCACCGGCCCCCACGCCGTCTCGCGAATGATCATCGCCCGCGGGTTCGCCCCTCGCACATCGATGATCTCCACGCGATCGTCGAACGCCGTGAAACCGTCGCCCTCGCGGTACCGCGTCTCGTCATCCGGATCCACGTCGATGGCGACACGATCGATCACGTCAGCGATCAGGTTCGTGAACCCCGTCGCGACCGATCCGTTGCTGCACGACGCCATCCCGGGCATCCCGGGCAGAGAAAGACCCACGGCCTGTCCACGCTCGCGACCGCTCTGCGCGATCGGCTCGCCCTCGTCCGTCCACCCGCCGCCGCCCCACTCGAGCTGCATCGGGTACCAGATCGACGGCGCCCCCAGCGGCATGTGCATGTCATTCGCGAGCATCGCCCGCCCCGACCGCGTCTTCGCGCTCGACACCGCCCACGCGTTCGACCCCGGCACGAGCCCGAGCGTGTCCTCGATCGGCACGTCCATCACAGGCGAAGGCTTGTCCGCCCCCGACCGCCCGTCGTCGCTTCGGAGATCAACGACATCCGGCCCGGGAATCGGGGCCGCCGCATCGCGGTTCCACGGCGCCCCGATCATCGGCGCGTCGAACCGTTCGACATCGGGCATGAGGAACGAGATCAACTCGTCCGGCGCCGTCGCCGCGATCGCGGTCATCGCCCGTTCGGAGCCGTAGTCGTCCGCGAGCGCGATGAACATGAACAGCGCGACAAGGCAGCAATCCCGCCCGCTCCAGGCCTCCGGCGTCGCTGCCAACGCGACGTACTCAGGAGGCCACCCGGCGAGGTCCCGCATCCCCGCGTTCACGCCCGCCGCATAGCTGTCCAGATATCCCCTGTAGGTGTCCCCCGCCTGTTCGTACACCTGACCTGCCACAGCATCGAAGCCATACAGCCGATGAACGCGGTCAAGTCCGATGCCTGCGGGCCCGACGAGCGCCGCCACTTCGCCGGATGCGAGCCGCCGATAGAGGTCCATTTGAAACAACCGGTCCTGCGCGTGCGCGTAGCCCTGGGCGAAGAACGCGTCGCCGACCGAACCCGCCACCACCCGCGCCATCGCGCGATCGTCACGCTCGATCCTCGCTTCGCCGCCGATGCCGTCTACAGAGGTCGCGCCGTCGTACCGAGGCAACCCGAGCAGCGCGTGGATCGCGCCGCCAACCGGCGCGGCCGAAGCCACGGTCGCGAGCCACAGCCCAACCGCGCATCCGACGGTCTTCAAAACGTTCGAATTCGTCATAGTCATCAGCGGTTCTGTCGCTCGTACACCGGCACGCCGTGGTCAGGATCGTCACCGATCCACCGATACTGCGTGTGCTGCTCGAGCATGTCGGGCAGCGGCTGCACCGTGAGATCCGAGTACGACTCGAGGTAGCGGGTGATGAGCCGCTCCCCCGCTTCCGTAAACCGAGCCGACCCGTCCGCGAGCGACGCGTTCACGCCCGATTCGCCGTGGTTGTTCCACTCGTCAGGCCACGCCGGCCGCACGGAAGCCGCCCCGACATCATCGGGCTGATTCGGCTTGAGCACGCCGAGCTGCTCGACGAACTCGGGCGGCGCGCGATTCTCGTCGGGGTTCCAATCGGAGTCGCTGTCCAGAAAGATCACGTTCCGCGACGGGAAGTCGATGTTCGTCTGCGTCTTGAGCACGCCAACGTCCCAGGAAGGATCATCGAAGCCGTCTGGCAGGTTGCCCGGCAGCGGATCGATCCCGTTCTGCTCGCGCGGCGAACCATTTCCCTCTCTCGGAATCAGCGTGCCATCCGGGTAACGCCCCGGCTCAAACCAGGCGAGCGCTTCGTAGCTGTGCCCACCCTCGTCGTCGAAGCGGTTCCGTGCGGAACGGAACAGGTCGAAGAGGAAGTCCCCTCGCCCATACAGCTCCGGCACCCAACCAGCGTTGATCGCTCCGACCGTTCCCAGTCGCGGATCCTCCGAGTCCATCCGAAGATCGCTCCGAACGTGGTTCCGAGTCGAGGGACACGTCGCGACGTCCGTGTTGTCCAGGTAGTTCGGGAAGAACCACCCGATGTTGTCGGAGAACCACCAGAACGTCGGGATGAACACCCCGCGCTTGTTGTCGTTGCTGTGCGTGTGACCCGCGACGCCGAGCTGCCGAACGTTGCTCAGGCAGACCGAGCGACGAGCAGATTCCCGCGCGACGCCCAGCGCCGGGAGAAGAATTCCGATCAGCAAAGCAATGATCGCAATGACCACGAGCAGTTCAATGAGCGTGAACGCCGCTCGATGGCCAGATCCCCGTCTGACGAGCATCCAGTTGGTCCTTTCCGAAACGCCCCGACCGACTCGGCGTTCGCCCAAAGCCGTTGGCGTTCCGCGGGCTATCGAGTACATTTTAGCAAGCACTCACTTGCAATCGAAGTCCCCCGATTCGGTTGGCTCACAGTGTAGGAATCCGCGTCCGCCGTCGTATCGTTCCGACGCCAGAACGCCGCGTCCCACGCCGGGACGCTCCGCAAAGGGAAAGGGAGATCATCACATGTCCGACCGTTCGCTCACCCTCGTGGCCATCGCCGGCCTCGCGGGCGTCGGCGCCGTCGCCGCCGCCCAGTCCGACTCCGTCGAGGTCGACCTCTCGGGCGTCGAACTCCGCAGCCCATTCAACGACGTCTCCCGGAACAGCCAGTCCAGCCCCGCCCCGGGCTCCGACACCCTCATCAACCTCGCCGAGGGCTACAGCTACGACCTTCAGGGCCAGATCGACGTCGACATCTTCGGCCTCAACTTCATCCCCTCCGGCCCCGGTTCCGCCGATCTCGGAGAACTCGTCAACCTCATCAGCCCTGGGCAGTCCCGCCTCCTGAACGGCTTCGCCCGCAATCCGGGCGGCATCCCCCCCGAGGGCAAGGCCGTTTGGTTCGAACGCTTCGAGGGCGATTTCAACGGCATCACCATCTCCATCACCCTCGAGTTTGCCGTCGGCGGCACGGGCGTGGTCAGCGTGAACGTCCGCGATATCGACATCCCCGCCCTCGCCCGCCCCTTCTTCACCATCGACTTCGTTTCAGGCAGCGCCACCCTCAGCGTCTGGGAGCCCTCCGAGCCCCAGCTCTCCGAGTGGCACTTTGATGGCGATCTTCTCGCCGACGAACGCTCCGCTGGCTCCGATCTTCGCTACCTCGACGATGAGGCGTTCGGCCCCATCCTCGGCGGCCTCAACGACCCCGAGTCCTTTCCGCCGACTCCGACCCCGCACGGCGTCACTGAAGCGCAGTCCGCCTTCGTCGATTCCGACGTCGAGCCCGGTCTCGGCAACCCGGGCGGCGTCCCCGACACCGTTTATCTCGCCAGCCCTTCCTTCAACCAGACCGATCCCGCCAGCAGCGCCCTCCGCCGCGGCATCGGCCTCAGCCTCTTCCCCGAGCTGATGCCCGAGTACCCCGGCGCCTTTGTTGGCTCGTACACCTTCGTCTGGGACCTCAACATCCCCTCCAGCTCCTGGTTCAACGCCAACGGAACCACCCCGCGCGGGCTTCTCCTCTCGCTGATTCAGGACGATTCCAACAACGACATGGGCGCCGATCTCTGGATCCGCAACGACGGCGGCCAGCCCTCCATCGTCTTCACCATCAACGGCAACGACTTCACCGCCGGTCGCCTCAACCTCCCCGCGAGCGTCGCGCCCGATACGTGGTTCCGCCTCGCCGTGGCCGTGGACGAGTTCCAGTCCGGCACGAGCCAGGTCTACGTCAACGGCGCCTACGTCGGTGACATCCGCGCCAACTGGGTCAACAACAGCGTCGATCCGACCGCTCCGGCCTACACCGACGGCGTCGCCGTGGATCCCCTCGATTGGGAGGATTGGGGCATGCACCCGAGCCCCTGGTCGACCTCCGATGGTGATCCCCCCGCCTACCTCCGCAGTTCCATCAACCTCTTCGCCGACCTCCGCTTCGGCCAGTCCTACCCCGTCTACCTCGCCAACCTCGCCTTCGTCGATCGCGTTGTCCCGGGCGATGAGATCGCTGGCCTCGGCGGCCCCAGCGGCGACGGCATCTTCCTCCTGAAGAGCGAGCTCGACCCGGGCTGCAACGCCGCCGACCTCGCCGCGCCGTTCGACGCCCTCGACATCGCCGACGTGGTGGCCTTCCTCCAGTTCTTCGGGGCCATGGACGAGAACGCCGACCTCGCCGCCCCGATGGGCGCCTTCGACATCGCCGACGTGGTGGCCTTCCTCCAGGTCTTCGGAGCAGGCTGCCCGTCCTGATCGATTTGCCAAGCACGCACGCGGGCCGGTCGAAAGACCGTCCCGCGCTTTCCGCCTCGCTCACGCCTCTACAATCACGCGGAGGTGTCACATGACCGTCGCTCCCGACGCCGTGATCGATCTCCTCGATCGAACCCCCCGCGTGCTCCGAGCCATGCTCGAAGGCCTCGGCGAAGACGCCCTACACGCCACCTACGGCCCCGATACCTTCAGCCCCTTCGACGCCCTCGCCCACCTCGTCGAGTCCGAGCGTTCCGACTGGATGCCCCGCGTCCGCCATCTGCTCAAGCACGGCGTCGAAGCGCCCTTCCAGCCCTTCGACCGCTACGCCCACTTCGAAGCGCACGCCCACGCGAGCGTCGACGAACTGCTGGACGCGTTCGCCGCCGCCCGCCGCGCAAGCCTCGAAGATCTTCGCTCGCTCGCCCCGACGCCCGACGATCTCCGTCGACTCGGTCTCCACCCCAGACTGGGTGAGGTCACGCTCGCCCAATTGCTCGCGACCTGGGCGGTCCACGACCTCAACCACACCGCGCAGATCGCCCGAGGTCTCGCCGCCTCGCACGCAGACGCCGTCGGACCGTGGAGGTCTTACCTCGGCATTCTCAACGCCCCCACCACGCCGATGGACGCGGAAGGCGTGTCGAGAAAACAGGCTGCGATGAGGGATCGAGCCCGCTCGTCCGGCTGAACCGCGGCGCCGACGAAAGCGGACGAATCAGGGTGGCCGGATTCGAACCGACGACCTCGTGGACCCAAACCACGCGCTCTAGCCAAGCTGAGCTACACCCTGCGGACGCGTTCGCGCGAGGATCGTCGATCCACGCCCGAACGAGCGACCTGAGTCTACCCAGCCCGCCACCGCCAGTCGGCGACGTGCCACCCGTTCTCTCCGGATCACTCCGGCAGACGCTTGAACAGCAGCACCCGCGGCTCATCGTTCTCAGAAACCACGTTCGAGCGATCGATCACCATCAGGAACCGCCGCTCCACGCTCGGGAGCATGAGCTGGTCGCCCGAGAGCCCCTGGACATCGCTCTCGCGATACCCACGCACGACGAACCACGCCGCGTACGTGTCGCTCCGGACATCGATGCTGTTCACGAGCGAGGCGAGTGTCGACAGCTTCTCGTCGTACTCGTTCGCCATCTCGTCGGCCACGGGCGGCTCGAAGTCTCGGGCGCCCGGCAAACCGGTCGTCGGGATGAACTCTCGCCTGATGACGCTCGGATCGACGGTCATCGCCACCCGCTCGTCATCAGCGATCGTGGTCGGCATCAGGTCATCGAACACCTGCCGCGACCCGAGCCCAACAGGCGCCACGCCGCCAGCCGCGGGCGTCGCCATCGTGAACCCATTCGCGTCGAGGCTGTGGACGCCGAGCTGTTCATCCGCGTCGTCGAGCAGCGGGAACGGCGACGTCACCGGCCCACGCCACCGCTCGCGGTCGTTCAGGCTCAGTCGAGAGCCGCCCGGGTTCGTCGTGTCCGCGTCGTGCAGGTAGTCGGGAACCAGACCGTTGCGATGGTTCATCGGGTCGCCGTTGCCCGTCAGGAACGGGCTTCCCGCGCTGCGTCCGCGCGACACCGTCACGCTCGCCACCTCGCCGATCGTCTCGAACCCCGGCTGCTCACGCCCCGCGCGTATGCCAGTGATGAGCGTCCGTCCGTGATCCGCGAGGTTCTCGACGTTCATCCCGCCAGCCGTGACCGCGTGGTGCTTGTAGTTCCTCGCGATCAGCCGGAGCTGCGGGTTCACCGCGCCGCCGAGATCCGAATCGAGCGCCGTGTACCGCCCGACCGTCAGCTCCCGGTCCTCGCGGACCAGCGCGGTGTCCGAACCCGTCGGCCGCGACACCGTCCGAAACTCGGGCACGCCACGATCGCGATACGCCGCGATCATTGCCGCGCGGTCCGGGTTCCGCTGCCAGATGTCGTCGCGCTCGTTCTCGTTGCGGGCGAACACGAACGGGTTGGGCAGACCGAACGCGTTGTACGCCTCCCAGCGGAACGCGACCGTGTCGAAATTGTCGTCGGGCGTGAACGCGACCATGGCAGGTAATTGGCCCGCGACACCGTCCCAGAACGTCTCACGCACCGACCAGTCGTCCGCCAGACCCCACCCGAGCGACTCATCGCCGTAGCTGCGGTACAGCGGCGGCGTCAGACCGGGCAGCACACGAAGCACCGGCAGCGGCGCCGTGTTGATGTTCACCTTGCCGATCTGCGGCCGGTTCAGACGATCGTCCGCCGCGTCGAGCCGCCCGACGCCGTGCACACGACCGATGTTCAGGAGATCGCCCGCGAACGTCGCTCCCGAGCCCACGCGGAAGTCGCCGAGTTCCGGCTCATACTCTCGCGCCCGCGACTGCTGACCCGGAAGGTTCGCGAGCGTTCCGTCGCCGGCGAAGTCGAAGAACGCGGCCGTATCAAGCCGCAGCTGGCCGCGATCAAGCGTGTACTCCGAAGGTGTGCCAAACATCCGATCGATCGACGGCGTGAACAGCTCGCTGTACACCGTGTAGTTCACGCCGCTTCGAACGCCCGCGTCCGTGCGGTCGCGGTCGCCGACCTGATCGCCGTCGGTGTCCGAGTTCACGAAGTGCTCGGCGTACGCCGATGTGTTTGCGAAGCCGAGCGCGTACGTCATCGCCTCGGCCAGCGTCACATACTCACCGTTCGCCACGTTGTTCGCCGCGGCGAGCGCCGGGAACGACGGGTCGGCGTCGCGCCACGGCAGATGCACGGGCCCCACCGCGAGCACGTTCAGCAGGTCCGTCAACCGGAACGTCGAGACCGGGTCCTCGCCCTCGCTGATCAGAGCGCCCGTCGTCGGGTTCAGAACCGCGATCCCGAAAGGCGCTCGCACCCGCCCCCGCGTCTCGTGGCGACGCGCGCTCGTGAAGAGCTGCGGCAGCACGTCGATCAGGAAGTCGTCGTCGCTGAACCGCTGTGTCGCCGTCTCCGAAGCCAGGTAGTTGGGGTCCCCGGGACGGTCGTTGCTCAGACGATCCCGCGTGGGCGTGCCGACCTGGAGGAACTTGTTGATCGGGTTCCCGTTGTCGTCAGGAACGCCCACGACATCCGTATCCGTCAACTCCGCCGCGCGATGCTTCTGTCCACCAGGGAACGTGAGCGTCGCGATGATCGGCTCGCTCGCGGCCCAGGTCTGAACGGCGTCCGTCAGCGTGAGCTGCGCCATCACGTTGACCGTGTTCGAGAACGCGTCGAGATCCGTGTCGAAGTAGTGCCCGAACAGCGCGAGGTTCATCGTCTCGTCGAGCTCCGGCGCTTCGGCGGCGAACCGCTGACGTTCCATCGCAAGCGCCGGGAACGACCCCAGCGGCGCCCGCTCCGGGAACACCCAGGTCTCATCGCTGAACGGCTGGCCCGCCGCCCCGTGGTTGCGCACCTGCACCGCGATCGGCAGGATCGCCGTCCCGCTCTCGTTCACGAGGTTCAGGTTGTCGGTGAACCCGTCGCCGTTGAAGTCGCGAGGATCGAGGCCGGTGGTCATGTCCACAGGCTTGCCGAGGTCGGGGCGTCGCACCGACCCCCACCGCACCATCGTCAGCCCCTGATCCTCCCCAACGCTCGCGTCGGAGAAGCTGATGAGCCGAGCATGGAGATCGCGGATCTGCGCGATCGTGGGCGCCCCCGGGAAATCGGCGAGCCACGTCGCCAGCAGCCCCTGGTAACCCGTCGGGTACGCCGCGCCGTCAACCGTGTTCGCCGTCATCGCGGTGATCGATCCCTCGATGTTCAGCGCGTAGTCCATGTCCACGGCGCGGAGCACGTTGCCATTCGCCCCGTCCTCACCCATGTCGTAGTCGTCCGGGATGCGCAGGCGATCCGCGAGGATGTCGTTGCCGAGCCAGTACGGGTTCGCCGGGGAAGCCTCCTCGGGCTCCTGGAACGCCGCGAGGCTCGCGCCGTCCGGGCCCTCGTAGGTGTAACGCCTCCACAGCCGGACCTCCCACCGATCGTTCTCGGTGTCCGTCGTCGGGTTCGGGCGAATGGTGTTCTGGTCGTCGTACTCGAGGAGGTTGTAGAAGTCGGTCCAGTGCGCCGGCTGCTGCATCGTCTCCGGATCGAACCACCCGAGCCGCACCGGCTCCTGCGGCAGGATCGGGTTGACCGAGCTCGGGTCCGTCACCGTGAACTGCTGGATCAGGAACTGTTCGACCGTCTGCGCCAGCCCGCCGCCGCCCGAAGCGGCCGCCGCGTCCTCCCAGTGTGACGACAACGCCGGGAGATCGTCGTGCGCGGTGACGTAGAACACCCGCGAACCGCCCGCCGGGATCACGATCTCGCTCCCGGGCGTCCGCGTGCTCGTCAGCGCCGTGCCGCCTTCGTACGGCACGAGCGGGAAGAACCGACCGAGGAACTCGATCACGTAGTCGTACTCGTTGGCGTCCCCGCGGAGCAGGATCGGCTCGTCGAACGGATTGTGAAGCTGGAACGCGACGACCTGAAGAAGCAGGTCGGGGTTGACGTCGTAGTTCTCAAACGTCGGATCGATCGTCACCAGCCCCGTCGGACGAGACGGGAAGTCGTCGCTCGCGTCGTTCGCCACACCGACCGGGATGAACGCCGTCTCGCCGTCCTCGATGTTCACCGCGTCGGCCGGGTCGATATTCGGAATGTTCCCGTTGTTGAGCAGCGACGGACCGACGCCGAGACTCGCCCGCTCCGTGTCGCTGTAGATCATCATCGCCGCGACCTCGGCGAGGAACGGTTGCTTCTCGATGCCGATCACGTTCACCGCGCGCCGCGAAGGCGGCACGAGGATGCCCGTACCACCCGCCGAGCCGAGCGTCTGGAGGCCGCCGTTGCCCTCCTGCACGTCCTGCGCGAGGCGCCGCGTGTCAAGCTCGTCGGTGACGAGGTTGTCATTATCCGTATCCCGCAGCCGCGTGGCGCCCGTGGTCAGTGTGCGGTCATACTCGATCGCGCCGGTCAGCTCGTCCAGGTCGAGTCGCGTCCGCCGCGTCTCGAGCGCGGTCTCCAGGTACCGCTCGTCGTTCAGCAGACGCTCGAGCTCCTGATGCGCCGTCGGATCGACCGTGTTCAGATCATCGCGGACGCCCGGCAACTCGATCGGGATCGGCGCGCTGCCGCCCACGCCCGACACCAGCGCGTTGAAGCTCCGATCAACCCAACCGCCCCAATACGGGTTATCGCGCGTCGGCGTGTTCGAAACCACCACCGCCGGGTTCGTCGGATCGACATACGGCATCAATTCGCGCGTCGGAGGCAGCGTCGAACCGCTCGCGCCGTCCGCCTCGCCCTGCACGCGCCCGTCGATCAGCAGCGTCACCACCGTCGGCTGGTCGTACGGCCGATCGTCGTAAGCGTCCACCGCGTTGACCGCCAGGTGCGCCGCGAGTCGGATCGCCAGTTCCGGACCGCGGTAACCGTACGACAGCGTCGCGAGCCGGTCGTCGAGGAGGTTGCCGGGCCGATCGTCCGGCTGCCACCCGATGCCCCGCGCCATCCCCGAGTGCGGCAACAGCGCGTCCGCGTAGTAGCGGAACAGGTTCGTCACGCTCCCGAGAATGCCGTTGTCCGACGTGTCCGAGTTGTTCGAGATGAACTGCCCGAGCGGGTCGTTCGTCTCATTGACGAGCGCCGTGCCGCCGCCGAACCCAGGCACCGAGAACGGATCGCGCAGCGGATCGAGGTCCACGCCCGCGACGCCGATACGCGCCTCGGCGTCCCAGTCCGCGAGCATGAAGTCTTCGCTCCGCAACCCGCGGTCATCGCCCGCGACGTTCCCCGCGTCCATGAACAGCCGATCCCGCTCGTCCGGATCGTCCGTCACCGACGCGTCGCCCACGATCCGCTCCCGCGTCAGCGCCCGAAGCCGCGCGTTCGCGGCCGAGCGGAACCGCGCGATGTCGGGGCTCGCCGTGTCGCCCAACGCCCGCAGGTCGCCCGTCAGCGCCGTCCGCCGGATCGGCGAGGCGGCGCTGTAGGTCGTGATCCGGTGCCGCGGATCGAGTGCGAGCAGGGCCATCCGCTCGTTGTCGATGACGTCGTCGCCGACCCCGCGCGCGGTGAAGAAGTTTCCCGCCTCGGGCTCGGGATACCCCGTCGTGTTGTCCGCCGTGAACCGCTCGAGCGCCGTCGGGCGGTTCGAACGCAGCGGGCTGAACGCGACCGTATTGAACCGCTCGCCCGCGTAAGCCGCGAGATCGCTCTCGATCTCGTTCGCGAACCGACCACCGACCACCCGCTCGAGGCGGCTCGTCGTTCGGTCGTCGTTGATGCTCCAGTATGTCAGCAGTTCCGAGAGGTCATCGACCCCGAACACCTCAGCGCCGAAGCTCTTCGCGAACTCGACCTTCGACTGCGGAATGCTCGGATCGACACGCCCGATCTCCTCGTAGTACCGTGCCCGCGCGAAGCTCGGACCGTCGGGCCTGAGCTGGCCGCCGACGGCCGAGTCATGGAAGAGATACGCATTCGGGAACCCGGGCCCGGCGACACGCGCACGCGATCGGGTGTACAGCGGATAGCCCTGGAACTGGTTTCCGAACGTCGCGAGGCGCGTCAGGAACGGCGAACGGTCCGAAAGCAGCACGTCCGGATCCAGGATCGGGTCGTAGTACTCGTACGGAATGCCCACCTGCTCGACGAGCCGCGTGTCCACGTCCTGGTTCGTATCGGGGGTCAGCGAGAGTCGAGGCGACTCAATCGACCGACGGATCGCGTCGTACCCGAACCGCCCCGGCTGTAGCCCGACCAGCGCCGCGTCCATCAGATACTCGCTGTCGACCCCGTACCGCGACCCCGTCTGCACGTCGTACACGAGGTAGCTCGCATTGGTGCCCGGGCGCACTGTCTCCGAGATGAACGCGCCGTCACCCACGCGGGGCTGTTCGATGTACCGGAACGAGAGCCGCTGTCCGCGGTAGATCGACTCGTCGTTGTTCGCCGGGCTAATGCCGTTGTTGTAGCTCGGCTGGATGTTCTGCTCGCTCATCGACGTGTAGGCCGTCGCGATGTCCTCCATGGACAGCAACCGGCGCAGGTCGATCTCCGCGGGCGTCATCCCCGCGGGCGCCGTCGTTGTCGGCGCCGCGAGCTGGTCGGTCGCGGTGTTGACGTTCACCATCGACGAAAGGTCCACGATCCGCGCCGCCATGAACCAGCGGTATGCGCCCGGCTCAGCGCCGAGGTACACGGGGTTACCCGGGTCGAACGCGCGCACGAGTTCAAACCACCGCGCGTCGAACATGCCGTCGCCGTCCGTGTCCGCGTACTGGTAGTCCGCGTAGTACGGCGTGCCGGGCGTCGCGGGAACGTTCGCCGTCACGCCCGCGATGGGCTCGGACGGCGTGTAGATCTTGAACGCGGGGTCAGACGGGAAATACATGAACCGCTGACGCATCGTCGTCCACACCGGGAACATCTCGAGCGTCAGATCGGTCAGCTCGTTCGGCAGACCGTTGTCGTCGACGAACGCATCGATGACCGTGTCGTCGAGCGTGATCCGTGTCTGGACCGACTGGATCTTGGGCATCGCCGTGCCCGAGGTCGCGGGGTACAGATCGAGCGGGACCGTCCGCGTCGCCCGCAGGCGAAGCCGATCGGCCGTGTCACGGATATCGAGCGGTTCGAGCAGCGTGAGCTGCGCGCTCATCCGCGGATCACCCGCCCCGTCGTCACCGAAACCGGGCTCCGCGTCGAAGTTGTCGCGCAGATTGAACAGGTTGACGAACCGTCCGTCCGGCGCGATGTTCGTGATCTGCGGCCAGTCGCGGTTGTCGAGGTAGAAGAACTCGGGCACCGGCGGCAGGCTGACGTTGGGTCGCGAGTAGATCCGCTCGAACACGTCGAGACCCGCGAACCACGGCTCGCTCGACGCCAGCCACGGGTCGTAGGGCACACGCACGTCATTGAGTTCGGTCGGCTGATTCACGAGACCGTTCGTCGCGAGGAAGTCCTCGTCCGTGAACAGCTCCGTGTGCCGCCCGCTCGGGGTGAACGAGAACCGACGGATGAGCGCGAGCTGCGCCGCCGAAAGCGTGCCGCCCGACTGGCTCGCCTGCAGCGCCATCGGAAGCTGGCT
>PAKY01000044.1 GCA_002706885.1 Phycisphaerae bacterium | reverse complement strand
GGCGAGCAGCGCGGCGGGGTCGTTGGTTTCGAGGACGTATCCGCTCGGACGCTCGCCGAACCAGTAGCCGAGCGACGCCTCACCGTAGAGATCGAACGGCAACGCGCAGCCGAGCGGATGCTCGGGGGTGTGGCCGGCGATGAGCATTTCGGCGATCGCGCACAGCAGGCCGCCGTCGGAGATGTCGTGGGCGGCGAGGACGCGGCCTTCGTTCATGACGCGAGCCACGGCCTTTGCGAGGTTGGGGCCGCCGTTCGCGCGAGCGGGTATCCGGTCCGACGCGGCGCTCGGGAGGCCGAACAGGTCGACGAACGAGGAGCCACCGAGCGCGTTGTACTCGGCGGACAGGTCGTCTGATCCGCCCGCCGAGCGGCACTGGACATGAACGAGGTGTGACCCGGGGCTCTTGACGTCCATCGTGACGACGCGCGACACGTCGTCCACCACGCCCACGCCCGTGATCAGGAGCGTCGGGGGGATCTCGATGGTTCGGCCGTCGGCGGTGGTGAACTGGTTGTTGAGCGAGTCCTTGCCGCTGATGAAGGGGGTTCGGTAGGCCTTGGCGCCGTCGTAGCAGCCTTCACACGCGCGGACGAGAGAGGCGAGGTTCTCGGGCTTCTTGCAGCTCGGCCAGCAGAAATTGTCGAGGATCGCGATGCGGTCGGGGTCGGCGCCGACGCAGACGAGGTTGCGCACGCATTCGTCGATCGCGGCGAGGGCCATGAGGTACGGATCGCCGCCGCGGGCTGGATCACCGACACCGGTAGCGAGTCCCGAGGCGATCGCGAGGCCCTGCTTCGATCCGGCGACGGGCTGGACGACCGCGGCGTCCATCGGCCCGCGCTGCATCGGGCCCGCGAGCGGACGCACGGCGGTGCCGCCCTGCACCTCGTGGTCGTACTGGTGGATGATGAATCGCTTGGAGGCGATGTCGGGGTGGGCGAGCAGACCGAGAAGAGCCTCGCGGATGGTCGGTTCACGCGAAACGACGCTCGCGGCGGCGGTGTTCTGAGCGGTCGGCCAGGACGCCTCGCGGACGGGCATGGGCAGTCCGTCGTGGACGAACGCCATCGGGAGGCGTCCGACCTCGAGGTCGCCGTAGTTGAGGATGAGCTCGGCGCCATCGGTACCGAAGTGGCCGAGGTCGGCCATCTCGACGTGCTCCTCGTCGCAGATCTTGCGGAGGGCGTCCACGTTCTCGGGCGGGACGGCGAGGACCATGCGTTCCTGGGCCTCGGAGATCCAGATCTCGGTGTAGCTCAGGCCGTTGTACTTGAGGGGGGCGCGGTCGAGATGGACCTCGGCGCCGAGCTTCTCGCCCATCTCCCCGATCGCGGAGCTGAAGCCGCCTGCGCCGCAGTCGGTAATGGCTGAGAACAGGCACGAAGGCACGGAGGCACGGAGGGACGAAGGGTTGTCGTCGGGGGTGAAGTCGCGGGCTCGGAGGATGGCGTCGAGGACGCGTTTTTCTTCGATGGCGTTGCCGATCTGGACGGCGTGGGCGAATTCGTCGGCGTGGGTGTCGGTGAGTTCGGCGGAGCTGAAGGTGGCGCCGTGGATGCCGTCGCGTCCGGTGCGGCCGCCGAGGGCGATGATGCGGTCGCCGGGGCGCGCCTCGCCACGGATCAGCGCGTCGTCGGTCCCTCTGGGCATCACGCCGATGCAGCCGCAGAAGACGAGCGGGTTGCCGACGTAGCGGTCGTCGAACGCGACGGCGCCGTTGACGGTGGGGATGCCCATGCGGTTGCCGTAGTCGCGGACGCCTGCTACGACCTGCGTGAGGACCTGGCGCGGGTGGATGCAGCTCTGAGGAACCTCGGCGATGTCCGGGTTCGCGACGCAGAAGACGTCGGTCGAGGCGATCGGCTTGGCGGCGAGACCCGTGCCGATGATGTCGCGGATGCAGCCGCCGATGCCGGTGGCGGCGCCGCCGTAGGGCTCGATCGCGGACGGGTGGTTGTGGGTCTCGACCTTGACGCAGACGGCGTTGTCGTCGTCGAAGGCGACGATGCCCGCGTTGTCGACAAAGACACTGAGGCACCAGTCGGCGTGGCCCTCGGCGATGAGTTCGTGCGTCGCGGCGGCGACGGTGGACTTGAGGAGATTGTTGATCGTGACCGAGCCGTCGTCGTTGATGACGTGTCCCGGTCGGTTGGTCCAGTCGATGGGGTCGGAGTCGCTGTCGCCTCTGTAGGTGATCGTGCTCTTAAGCGTCTTGTGGACGCAGTGCTCGGACCAGGTCTGGGCGAGGGTTTCGAGCTCGATGTCGGTCGGTTCGCGATCGAGACGCTTGTACTCGTCACGGATCGCGCGCATCTCATCGAGGCTCAGGAAGAGGTGGGCGTCGCGGCTGAGTTTCTCGAGTTCGTCGTCGGAGAGCGTCGTCAGCGTGACGCGGGTCAGGGTCGGCGTGTAGTCGTGGCCGTGGGGCAGTTCGTCCGGGTGGTAGGGCTCGGTGTGGATCGACGCAACGACGGGATTGGCGAGGAGACGCTCCGCGACGCGTTTTGCGTCGGCGTGTGAGACGCCCGCGAGTTCGTAGCGTGTGCCGGTGACCACGTCGGCGTCGATGTCGTACAGGTCGCGGAGAGCGTCGCGGACGGAGGCGGCGACCGGATCCATGACGCCCGGGAGGGGGTGGACCTCGATGAACGCGGCGTCCGGGTCGATCGGGTGGGCGCCCGTGTAGACCTCTTCGGTGACGGGGTCGGCGAAGATGGTGGTGTGGGATTCGTAGAGCCGCGCGTCGCTCGCGTCGGTCTGGATCAGGTAGATCTTCGCGGTCGAGACCGACGCGGCGTCTACGCCGATTGCGTGGGCGTCGCGCCTGACCGATTCTCCGCTCGGGTCGCCCGCGACAACGGTGGGGTGGACCTCGATGCGGTGAACGGCCTTGGCGGGAGCGGGATCGGTCGTCGTCATGGGCGGATGGTAGTTGGTCACGGGCGTACGCTCGCCCGCATGTCCGAACCATCCGCGAATCGACCGACCGTCCACTTGTTTACCGATGGCGCCTGCTCGGGTAATCCTGGCCCGGGGGGCTGGGCGTATCTCCTGCGGCACCCCTCCACGGCGCGTGAGCGCGAGGACAGCGGGGGTGAGCGGGCGACGACGAACAATCGGATGGAGCTGACCGCGGTGATCCGCGGGCTCGAGGCGCTGACGAGGGGGTCGGTGGTGGAGCTGTACAGCGACAGCCAGTACGTCCTCAACGGCTTGAGCAAGTGGATGGCCGGGTGGAAGAAGAAGGGCTGGAAGACGGCCTCGAAGCAGCCCGTGAAGAACAAGGAACTCTGGGTCCGCCTCGACCAGCTGATGCGAGACCATGACCTGCGATTCCACTGGGTCGAAGGGCACGCGGGGCATCCGGAGAACGAGCGATGCGATGAGCTCGCGGTCGCGGCTCGGGACGCGGCGTCGCGGGGTGAGTTCGACTGACGCCTATTTCGCGCGGAGCGATTCCAACGCCGCGGGGAGCTCGTCGGTCAGTTCGGTGGCGAGAAGGCCAGCGCTCGCGTCGTGAGATGTTGCCCAGTTCTCGCCCGCGATGGCATGGGCGAGGACGCCGAGGCGGGCCGCGTCGAACAGATCGAGCGGCTTGCCGGGTGGCTTGGGCATCTTGATCGAGCCGATCATCTGCGGTCCGGGCGCGACGAATTGGGCGACGAGGGAGGCGATGACGCCGCCGAGGACGTCGCCCGTGCCGCCCGTGGCGAGGCAGGCGTGGCCGCGATCGCAGGTCCAGGTTCGCTGACCGTCGCTTACGACGGTCTTCGATCCCTTGAGCACGCAGACGACGCCGAGGCGCTGGGCCATCGCCTCGCACGCGGTGGAACGGGTCGCGGGGTCCTTCGGGTCGTGCGTGATATTGAGCGGCTTGGCGAGGCGCGCGAACTCGCCCGGGTGCGGCGTGAAGATCGAGGAGGCCTGGATCTCGCGGCTGAAGCCGGTCATGGACGCGAGGACGTTAAGGGCGTCGGCGTCGACGACGACGGGGATCTCACGCTGGCTGAGCACGCGGAGCGTCATTGATTCGACTGCTGGGCCGGCGTGGTCGGTCGGGCCGAGCCCGGGGCCGATGACCACGGCGTCGGCGCTGGCGAGCGCATCGTCGAGCGTTTCGGCGGCGAGGTGGGGGACGACGCGGTCGTGGACATCGACCGGCAGGCCGACCGCGGTTGCGGAGGGGAGGAGTTCGAGGGCGGGGAGGAGGAGCGGCGCGGGGAGGGCGAGTTTGGCGAGGCCCGCGCCTGCTCGCAACGCCGCGCGGGCGGTGAGGGTCGGCGCGCCGAGCATCGTCGCTTCGCGCGCGGCGCAGCCACCGAC
The DNA here is from genome assembly GCA_002706885.1 of Phycisphaerae bacterium. GTDB lineage: Bacteria > Planctomycetota > Phycisphaerae > Phycisphaerales > UBA1924. Next base: position 21,031 of record PAKY01000044.1, on the reverse strand, counting down.
GACGACGACGGTTCCGAATGTTCCCTTGTGTCCGTCCGCGTCGCGGGGCGGGAGCGTCGGCTGTTCGATGGGCTCGCCTTCGGTCATTTGGTCGAGAGGACCTCGATCTTGAGCTGGCCCATCAGCGGGGCGAGCGTGACGAGGCTGTTGATCGGCGAGGCGCCGTTCAGGTCGCTGACCGCGAGGGTGATGTGCGTGGCGTCGTAGGGGGTGGAGGCGGGGAGCGTGGCGTCCAAGTCCATCCAGCGCTCTGTGCCGCTGTCGTCGGGGAGGAGAGCCTGGGTCCACATGTGGTAGCCGAAGATGTTTTCCGAGCCGGCGAACGCGTCGGCGTAGATCAGACCGCTCGCGACGCGGGCGGGGATGCCCTTGGCGCGGAGGAGGGCGGCGAGGAGGACGGCGTGCTCGGTGCAGTCGCCTTCGCGGGTGCGGGCGACCTCGGCGGCGGTCGCGAGGCCGACGGAGAGCGCCTTGGCGTTGATGTGGCGGTGGACGAGACGGCGGAGATGTTCGGCGGTGTCGCGCGGGCTGTCGGCGTCTTCAACCGTTCCGGCAAGCTTGACGACGGCGGGGTCTTCGCATTCGAGCGTCAGGGAGGGCTTGAGGTAGGCGTCACGCTTCTCGCCGGCGGCGAGGGCGGTCGGGGTGGCGTGGGTATCGATGGTGACCGTCGCGCCCGCGGCGTCCTCGATCGGCTCGACGCGCTGGACGCCTTCGCTCGGGAGGTCGGGGAAGTTGCCTTCAGCGATGGTGAGGCGGTAGGCGCCCTTGGAGAGACCGCGGGCATTCTCGATGGGGCGGCTCGGCGTCACGAACGTGGCCCGCATGATCTCGGGCGGGTTGAGGGGAGATTTGGCGAGTTGCTCGTCGGCGAGCAGAGAGACCAGCTTCATTCCCATCATCTCGACCTCGCCGCGGAGGGCTTCGCCGTTCTCATCGATGAACTCGATGGACTCGATGCCGGGCGCGTTCGAGGTCGTGACCGTGCACTTGATCGCGGGGACCTTCTTGCCGAGGGCGTCGATGGTCACGCGTTCGAAGTTCTTGCGGGTGACGGTGACGGGCTCGAGGCCCTCGGTGGGCGCGAGTGTGCGGACGGTGATCTCTTCGTCGCCCGCCTCGAAGCGTTCGGCGAAGTAGTGCGAGGCTTCGGCGGGGGTCATCCAGTCGCCCTCGGGCATGGGCGCCCTGGAGGTCTGGCCGTTCGTGGAGACGGAGACGTACTCGCCGAAGAACGTGTAGAGCGTTTCCGTGCTGCGGAAGGCGCCGAGGTTCTGGCTCGTCCGGAACTCCAGGGGTTCGTGGTCGGGCGTCTCGGAGAACGTCCCGCCGATCGTAATGGTGACGGTCTGCTCGCCGCGGCCCATCGTCAGGGACATCTCTTCCGAGGTCACGATGTCGTTGCCGACGACGCGCTTGGAGTGCGACCAGCCCGCCCGCTGGCCGTCGAGTTCGACGACGAACCAGCGGTCGTAGGGCGCGGCCTCGGCGAGGGCAAGGGTGGCGCTGAGGGCGAGGACGGCGAGGGCCGCGAGGGGCCTGACGAGCGTCGCGCGGGGCTTGAGCATGGGGAGAGTGTACGTCACGGTCGCTACCCTTCGTTCGTGATCGATACGCACTGCCATCTGACGTTCCCCGACTATGCGGGACGGGTTGATGAGGTTCTCGAGCGGGCCCGGGGTCTGGGCGTCACGGGGGCCATCACGATCTGCACGACTTCTGGGGAGGCAACGGAGATTGCGGACTTCGCGGACGCTCACGAGGGCGTGTGGTGCTCAACGGGTATTCATCCGCTCTATGTCTCCGACGACATCCGCGATTGGCGGGCGCTGCGGGCGACGATCGCCCGCGATGTGTGCGTCGCGTGGGGAGAGCTCGGTCTTGATATGTACCGCGAGCGTGACATCGGGCTTTTGGATCTTCAGAAGGACGTCCTTGCCGAGCAGCTTGCGCTGATCGAGTCGTGCGTCGATGATGGGATCGATAAGCCGATCGCGGTTCATTGCCGACGGGCGGTCCAGGAACTTCTCCCCATTCTGCGGAGCAGCAAGCTGCGGCCGGAGCGGTTCGTGTTCCACTGCTTTACCGAGAGCCCGGATGACGCCCGCGCGGTGCTCGACTACGGGGCGAACCTCAGTTTCACCGGCGTCGTGACGTACAAAAACGCCCCCGAGGTCCGGGAGTCGGCGCGGTTGGTTCCGATCGACAGGGTGTTCGTCGAGACCGATGCGCCGTTCCTCTCGCCCGAGCCCGTGCGCGGGACGCGGCCTTGCGAGCCTGGTTTCACGGCGTACACCGCGAAGCGGCTTGCGGAGCTGTACGGGATGGACATCGAGGCGTTCGCGGAGCAGATGGACGCGAACGTGCGTCGTTTCTACGGGATCGAGACGCCCGCGCGGGCGGCGGGGACGCTGGCGTGATGGATCTCTGGCTTGCTGCGTCGACCGACCTTGGCGGATGGTTGCACGATCTCGATCCGATCGTGCTGCCGATCCACGGGTCGATCGCGGTGCGGTGGTACGGGCTGAGCTACATCGGCGGGTTCATCATCGCGTACGTGTTGCTTGTGCTTCTCGCGAAGCGCCGGCTGATCGCGATCCCGCCCGAGCGTGTGCTTGACGCGATGACGATGCTCGTGGTGGGCGTGGTCGTCGGCGGGCGGTTGGGCTATCTGCTTCTCTACCGGCCGAGCTATCTCTGGACGTTCGAGGACACCTTCCCGTGGTACGCGGCGATCGACATCACGCGGGGGGGGATGGCGAGCCATGGGGGGATCATCGGTGTTGTGATCGCGGGTCTCGTGATCGCGCGCGGATTCAGGAACGAAGACGCTGAGCGGGTAGGGGCGTGCCCCGGGCTTCACGTCGGCGACGCTCTCGCCCTGGTCGCGCCCTCGGGCCTGTTCCTCGGGCGGATCGCGAATTTTGTCAACGGTGAGCTGCTCGGCAAGATCGTGGCGCAGCCGGGCGCTCTGGCGCCGTGGTGGGCGGTGCGGTATCCGCAGGAACTGCTGAGCGATCACGCGAAGGCCGTCGAGCTGAGCGACGTTCAGCGGTACGAGTTGACGCGTCTCGCTTTCGACTTCGCGCCGCCCGGTGAGGTTTCCGAGGAGCAGGTGCTTTCACGTCTCGTCGATCTGGTGCAGAGCGGCAATGCGGAGGTCATCGAGCGAATCGCGCCTCTGATCAGCGCCCGTCATCCGTCGCAGCTCTATCAGGCCTTCGCCGAGGGGATTGTCGTATCAGTCGTCGTGTGGTGGGTTGCGCGGAAGCCTCGGTTGCCGGGCGTGGTGGGGGCGTGGTTCCTGATCGTGTATGGCGCTGGGCGGGTCGTGACCGAGTTCTGGCGGCTTCCCGATGATCACTTCGAGGGGAGTGGATTCTTCGATCTGACGAGTCCGCGACCGCTCGGTCTGAGCCGCGGGCAGTGGCTCAGCGTGCTGATGGTCGTGATCGGGATCGGGCTGCTCGCGTGGCGATCGTTCAACCGGAATGAGCGGCGGTACCTCGGTTGGGCGGAGCGACCCTCGCCCGGCGATCATCCGTCGCCAGATGCTTCCGGGGTCGGTTCCGCGTCGGGCTGATCGCCCTTCGCGCCGCCGAGCTTCGCGAGCGCTGCGGTCGCGACGAAGCCCGCGAGGATGAGGCCGAGTGAACCGCCGATCTGGAGCGCCGAGGGGGTGAAGGGGCGTTCGGCCCAGTCCTTCGGATCCTCGAGAAATTCGGCGAGGTTCTCCTCCGTGACCAGTTCGCCCTTGATGGTGTCGCCGACCTCGGGCTCGACGCCGGCCTGGAAGGGGTAGAGGCCGATGGGCGCTGCTGCGAGGAGACCGACGAGGAAGCCGAGGGTGGCCTTTTCGTAGCGGTGAAGGACGAAGCGGAGGAGGTTGCCGACGCCCACGGCGCCCACCACCACGCCGATGCCGACGGGGATAAGCACGCCGAGCTGCTCGGTCGCCGCTGCGATATCCGCGTCCTTGGCGGCGCTGACGAAATCCTTGATGGCGGTGATGATCGGGTCGTAGAGGCCGAGAAGGAGGAGGAGGTAGGCGCCGCTGACGCCCGGGAGGATCATGGCGCTGGCGCCCGCGATGCCGCCGATCGCAAAGAGCACGACGTTGGCCTGGTCGCCGCCGCCGTCGGGGTTCAGCGATTGCAGGCCGACGAGGCCGACCATCACGACGACCCCCGCGACCAGGCCGCCCCAGGCGGCTCGGGTCATGGGGCGGGTCATGCCGAGCATGATCGGCAGACCGCCGAGGGTGAGGCCGATGAACAGGCTGTACATGCCCCAGCGGAAGGACTCGAGGCCGGCCTTGATCACGCCTGCGCCGAGGACGATCGAGACCGCGGCGCCCGCGACGACCACCGCGAGGACGGCGATTGCGTCCTTTCGGAAGCGCAAACGCGTCAGGTCGCTGATGGCGTCGATGAAGCGCGTGTACACCCCCGAGGCCACGAGCATGGTGCCTCCGGAGATGCCCGGGACCAGATTCGCGAGCCCCATGAGCACGCCGCCGACCGCTGCTCGTACGAGCGTCGCGGGGCGGAGGCGTTCGTTGGTGGTGTGGTCGGTGGCGTTCATGTCCTGATGCGGCGGGGCCGGTCTTTCGTCATCGGTACGCTTGGTCTTCGGTCGATCGCGGCGTCATGGCCTGACGCTGGAGGGTTGGAGCGTATCGCGGCGGGATGCCGTGGGTTTCGGAAAGGGGTCTCGCTTGCGGATCATGGTGACAGGTGGCGCCGGGTACGTTGGGTCACACGCGACACAGCGGATGCTGGCGAAGGGGCACGACGTCGTCGTGATCGACAACCTCGCGCGCGGTCACAAGGCCGCTATTGATCGGATCCATGGGGCGCTCGAGGGCGAAGCTCGGAAGCGACTGACGTTCGTCCAGGGCGATGTCGGCGACCGATCTGCGGTGGCCGCGACGCTGCGATCGAACGGGGTCGAGGCGGTGATGCACTTCGCGGCGAGCGCGTACGTCGGGGAGAGCGTGACCGATCCGCTCGCGTACCACGCGAACAACACCGGGGCGGCGGTGGAACTGCTGCGGGCTTGCCACGACGCGGGCGTTGGACGTTTCATCTTCAGTTCGACCTGCGCGACGTACGGGGAGCCGGAGCGTGTGCCGATCGTCGAGACGACGCCCCAGGCGCCTGTGAATCCTTACGGATGGTCGAAGCTCCATTTCGAGCGGGCGCTGTCCGACTACGCGGAGGCGTGTCGGATCGAGGGTCGCGACTTCGCCCACGCTGCGCTGCGGTACTTCAATGTTGCGGGGAGTGACCGGTCGACGGTGATCGGCGAGTGGCACCAGCCCGAGACGCACCTGATCCCGATCGTGCTCGAGGTCGCGATGGGGAAGCGTGAGCATGTGACGATCTTCGGGACCGACTACGCGACCTCCGACGGAACGTGCGTCCGGGACTACATCCACGTCGAAGACCTCGTCGACGCCCACGAGGTGGTCCTCCGGTCGCTCGAGGCGGGGGACGCGCGGCGCTACAACCTCGGCATCGGGCGGGGCTACTCGGTCCGGGAGATCATCGACACCGCCCGCGCGGTCACCGGACGGGAGATTCGGGTCGTGGAGGGCACGAGAAGGGCCGGAGACCCCCCGGCGCTCGTGGCGAACGCCAGCAAGATCGCCGAAGAAATCGGCTGGAAGGCGCAGATCACGGATTTGGGGGCAATCATCGAGTCGGCATGGAAGTGGTACCAGGCCAATCCGGACGGTTACGACCGCGACCCCGCCGCGTCATCGGCGGGCTGATCGCGGGCGCGATCGCGGCGATCGGGCTGGCGGGTTGTTTCGCGGTGGAGGCCGCGGGGACCGGCGGTGATTCCGCCGCGGCGATGGACGGTGGACCGCTGGGGCACGAACTTCCGCGATGGCCCAAGCGTTGGGGTGACGAGGCACTTGGCACGAAGGGGGCCCTCATTGAGCTCGACGGGCCGGTTCCGGCGTGGGTCGGGCGGCGGTATGGACCGAACCATCACGGTCGGCCCGCCCCGCGGGATCTGGAACAGGTCGCTCGACTCGCGGCGGGGCGGACGACCGAAGCCGGATATCGTTTTCGGCTCGAGGGGCCGGGCGGGCTGGTCTTCGGACCGATCGACGAAGTGATTCAGACGGCAGAGAGAGAGACGCGGGAGTTGGCGATCGACGATGATCGACCGCTCCGCGTCTTCGTCTCCGGTCGGCCTGTCGACGTTGTCGGTTCCGGCGAACATCTTGAGATCGAACGGACATGGATGACCGAGCACCGGGCCGACGGCGCTCCTCGCGGGGTGGTCGCGCTCGTGCCGGGGCTTTACGGGGCGCCGCGGGCGCTCTTCGACGCGTTCGCCGATCGGCTCGAGGATGACGGGTGGCTGGTGCTCCGTATTCTGGCGCCGTCGTCACGGTTCATGGAGACGCACGAGCTTCAACTCGGCGGCGATGACCTCGACGGATCCGTGACGACCGCGGCGTCATGGTTCGACGAGCGATTTGCGGAGGTGGCCTACGCGGTGGAGGCGGGGCTGGATGAGATCGAGCGTCGGGATCCCTCCTTGCGGTCGAAGCCTCGCGTACTTGTCGGCATGAGCGGCGGCGCGATCTCGGCGCCGGCTGTGGCGGCGCGGATGATCGAAACGGGACGGCCGTTGCAAGCGGCGGTGCTGGTCGCTGGGGGGGTCGATGCGCTCGGCATCGCTGGCACGAGCTCGTACACCGGGTGGATCGACGCGGTCCGGTTTCGATGGTCCGACTGGGAGGACGGCGACGTCCTTCCACCGAGCGAACTCCTCGATGAGGCCCGCGGCGGGTACGCGGAGGCGGCGTCACTCGACCCGGGGTCGCTCCTCTGGGCATTCGACGGCGTCGAAACGCTCGTCTTGCAGGCCACAAGGGATGAAGCGGTCCCTGTGGCGTCGGGGCAGGCGTTGTGGGAGGGGCTCGGCAAGCCGGAACGCTGGACGACGTGGTCGGGGCATCTCGAGTTGTTTCTGCGGCTCTGGCTCTCCGCGGACGGGCTTGTTCGATGGATCGATCGGGCGTCGCCGCGGGGGAGCGTTGCGGAGGCGTCACGATGATCACCGTCGCCGTCAGCCCGTACCACCTGACGTCGCGGGAGCCGGCGGCGATGGCGCCGCTGCTGTTCGCGGACCGCGTGCTGACGATGCTCCCCGCGCCGATTTCGGGGCGGAGGGGTGTCGATGTCGATCGCGGGGCTACGAGGGCGGCGGTGGACGGGGCGCCTGGGTATTTGCGATGGATGGACGCGCTGTCATGGGCGCGGGAGTTGTTCGTCGAGGGGGTGATCGGCTCGACGCACGCGGGTGAGGACATCGCCGACGACGTCCACGAGGCGTGGGCGAGGCTCCAGAGCGAGGACGCGTACGCGAACCTCCGGCCGCTGATGCGTGATCGGCTCTACGACGACGATCGGGCGTACCTGACGAGTCTTTCGAACGATCTGCTTCGGGGCGGGCCCGATCCTGCGGTGAGCATCCCGGTGGCCGCGGGGATCGATTCGTTCAGCGCCCGCCACGGGGTCGTGGTCGCGCGGGCCGAGGCCGCGTCCGTCGTGCAGCGGATTGAGTCTCGGATGTGGACGCGAGCGTGGTCGGTCGCCGTACCGGTCTTGCTTCAGGCGAGCGCGGAGCGGCTGCTCGAGGCTCGAGAAGAACTCGAATCGGAGCTCGACGAGCTTCGCGGGGCCATGGAACTGGCGTGGAGCGATCCAACGGAGCTGCCGGTTTTGCGAGAGGCGGTCGATCGCTACACCCGCGGCTTTGAGTCGGCACGAACGGAGCTGCTCGGGCCGGGCGTCCGGGGCGAGGTGAAGGCGATTGCGGGGATGGCGTCGGTAGCGGCTGTGTCCATGCCGTGCGACGCGGTGTTCCGGTCCAGCCTTGCGGCGGCGCGTTCGCTTGCGTCCTCCGGGGCGTCGGGCGGGCCACAGGCCGGAACTCCCGCTCCGGCGGGACCGATGGCTCCAGCTGCGCCGTGCGCTTCGATCGTGATCCGCCAGATCGCCCGCGACCCGGCGTAGCACGTCCGTAGAGTCCCCTCGATGCAGACCGTTCGTGTAGTTGCCGCCGTGACGCTGGCGTTCGCCGTTGCGATCGCGCCAGGCGAGGAGCCCCGTGTGCCGCAGAACCGACTCGCGCAGGAATCGAGCCCGTATCTCCTTCAGCACGCGGGCAACCCCGTGGATTGGTACCCGTGGGGCGATGACGCGTTCGAGGCGGCTCGCGAGCGGGGGGTCCCGATCTTCTTGAGCATCGGCTACTCAACGTGCTACTGGTGCCACGTGATGGAACGGGAGAGCTTCGAGGACGATGCGACCGCGGCTCTCATGAACGAGTTGTACGTCAGCGTGAAGGTCGATCGCGAGGAGCGGCCCGATATCGACGACCTGTACATGACCGCGACGCAGCTCATGACGGGGGGTGGAGGGTGGCCGATGAGCGTCTTCCTCGACCCTGCGACGCGCCGTCCGTTCTACTGCGGCACCTATTTCCCGCGCGAGCCGATGCACGGGCGCCCGAGCTTCGTCCAGGTGCTACGCGGTCTTTCAGACGCGTGGTCCAACCAGCGGGAGGACGTCGACAAGCAGGCGGACCAGATCGCTGGCGCGGTCGCGGAGCACCTGTCCGCGCGTGCGACGCCGGTCGCGGTGGGGCAGGACCAGGTCGAGGGGGCCATCACGTCGCTTCTTCGTATCCACGACCGGACAGAGGGTGGGTTCAGCTCGAGCGGTCCGAAGTTCCCGCAACCGGTGTACCTGGAGCTTCTGCTCGACGCGCTGGCCTACGCCGGCGACGATGCCACGCGGGACGCGATCGCGGCGTCGGTCCGCTTCACGCTCGATCGGATGGCGGTGGGCGGGCTGTTCGATCAGGTCGGGGGCGGGTTCCATCGTTACTGTGTCGACGGGTCGTGGACCGTGCCGCACTTCGAGAAGATGCTGTACGACAACGCGCAGCTGATCGGGGTCTACGCCCGAGCCGCGCACGCGTTCGACGACGAGTTCTACCGCGAGGTGGTCGCGCGGACATTCGCGTACGTCGAGCGTGAGATGACGGCGCCGAACGGCGCGTTCTACAGCGCGCAGGACGCCGAAGTCGACGGTCGTGAGGGGCTGAACTACCTCTGGCTTCCTTCGGAGGTGGAAGCGGTCTTGTCGGCTGAGAACGCCGACCTCGCCAAGCGGGTGTATGGGCTCGACGCGAGCGCCAACTTCCGCGACCCGCACCATCCGGAGGATGAGCCGAAGCATGTGCTTCGGATGAGCGATCGGCCCGAGCGTGTCGAGGATCGGCTCGGGATCGAGGACCTGTCCGCTCGCCTGGCGGCGATCAACGCGACCTTGCTCGACGAGCGGTCGAAGCGGAAATCGCCGGGGCTTGATGACAAGGTTCTCGCGTCATGGAACGGCATGATGATCGCTGCGCTCGCCGAGGCGTCGGCCCTGCTCGATGAGCCGAACTATCTCGACGCCGCGAAGCGGGCGGCGGACGTGCTGCTGCGCGACATGCGTGACGAGGATGGGCGGCTGATCCGTTCGACGAGGGATGGGCGAACGGGCGGGGCGCCGGTGATCGAGGACTACGCGCACGTCTCGCGATCGCTTCTCTGTCTTCACGGAGTGGACGGCGACGAGCGGTGGCTTACGGCGGCGCGTGAGCTGCTCGCGATCGCGAAGGAAGACTTCACCGATGGGCAGGGCGGTTACTTTGATACGCCGGAGGGGCGGAGCGACGTATTCGTCCGGGCGCGCTCCACGTACGACGGCGCGACGCCCTCGGGCGTCGGCGTGCTTTTGCACGCGTTGATCGCGATGTCGGAGATCGAGCCCGAGGGCGAATGGATCGAGGACGCGGTGCGGGCGATCAAGCCCGTGACGCCCGCGCTCGCGGAGAGCCCGGTGGCGACGGCGAACAGCGTCCGGGCGATGATGCGTCTGCTCGCGAAGGGCGACGCGGTCGAGGAAGCGTTGGCGGACGGGGAACCGATCCGTTCGCGGGAGGCGCAGCGGAGTGAGGTCGTGCAGGTGCTCTCGGACGTCGAGTCGGTGACGGTTTCAGATGACAAGCCCGCGACGCTGACCCTCGCCCTTCGGATCGCGGCGGGCTACCACGTCATCGCGGCCGAGCCGACGGTGAGCGGCGAGGGAGGCGACGGGCTCATGCCGATGCGCGTGGGGCTGACGCGCGGCAGCGGCGTCGCGGTGTACGCCGACTATCCCAACGGCGAGCCCTACGAGACCGCGGCGCTCGAGGGCGTTGATCTGCTCGTCCACACCGGAACGCTGCGGCTCCCGGTGGTGATCGAAAAGGCCGACGGTGTCGGGCCGTCGCCCGGCAAGCCGGTGCTCGGCATCACGCTTCAGGCATGCAGCGAGACGGCGTGCGAGGCGCCGACGACGATCGAACTCGGGGTCGAGATCGTCATCGAGGACTGATCGCGATCCCGCGGTTCTTGAGTCCCAAGCGGATCTGGTCGGCGGTCTCGGTGGTGTGATCGATGTGGACCGCCTGCCATCCGGCCGTCCGGGCGGCCTCGATGTTCTCCGCCAAGTCGTCGAAGAAGAGGATCTGGTCGGAGTCGACCGCCACGGCCTTCGTGAACGCGGCGTAGATGGCGGGGTCGGGCTTGGCGAGGCCGAGCAGGTGGCTGGCATGCGGAAGTTCGGCTTTCCCGCAGGTCGGGAAGTCATGCTCGCGGCGGGACCAGTGCCGCGCGTTGGTGTTGCTGAGCATCGCGGTCTTGACCGAGGGCGAAGCGTTGAGCTCGTCCATGATGTCGCCGACGCCCTTGTACTCGCCGACGAGCCACGCGTCGTGAATCGCGGCGATCTCGTCGGCCGAGTAGAGCCCTCGGAGGCTGTCGCTCACGCGCGTGAAGAAATCGGCGTCCTCGATCGCGCCGATCTGATAGTCATGCGAGAGCTTGCGACGGACGTCGTAGAGATCGGCCGCGTCGTAGCCATCGCGGAGTTCGAGCCCGGCGGCGGCGACGCCTTCTTCGAACGAGCGGCAGATGCGGAGGATGACGCCTCCCCAGTCGAAGCAGACGACGCGCACGCGCCGCGATTCATCGTTCACTGTCGTTCTCTCCGTCGTCGTCTCGCCCGGCGTCCGGGACGTTCTTCATGACCTCGTCCATCACCGTGGTCGCGAACGCCCCGCGCGGAAGATCGAAGGCGCATCGGACGTAGACGCCGTGGTCATCGGTCCCTCCCTCGACCTCGATGTCGCGGATCGGCACGCGGTAGGGGCGCCGGTCGCCGCGGGTCATCTCGGCGCCGAGTTCCTCGGCGCGTGCGAAGTCCTCCGGGCGAACACCGAAGCTCGCGAGCGCTGCGCGGTCCGATTCGCCCGGAACGCCCGAGGCCTCTCGCATCGTCGAGCCCCACATGGGGCCGGTCGGGCTGATCTCGATCGTCTGAAGACGCTCGGCGGTGTCGTCCTGGGCGAGGATCACGTCGTCGACGTCGAAGAGCTTGCGTCCCTTGTGGCGCATCGCGACGTCGCCCTCGAGAAGCGTTCCGAGCAGGCCACGCTCGATCCGGTCCTCCAACGCCGCGTTGAAGACCGCGGATTGGAACGCGGAGAGGTAATAACTCAGGATGCCCGGGTCGATCGAGAGGATGGCCTGTTCCGGGTTCTCTCCTGCGCCGAGCGCTTCGAGAACCACGCGTTCGGTCCGCAGGAACTTCGGCATCGCCGCCCGCGCCGCCTGGAAGTCGCGTTTCACGTACAGGTCTCGCGCCTCGGCCTGGTCCTCGGGCGTCTGCGTGTACCGTGCGGGCCCCAAGAGTTCCTCTACCGCCGCGTCGAAGTCGCGCAAAAACATCGCGCGGCCGATCATGTGGTTGTTCGACAGGAAACCGAACCGCTGCGGGCCGACCCGGTCGGGCACTCCGAGGCGTTCAAGCGTATTGAGGGCTCGCTTGGCGGCGACCGCGGCGGTCGGGTCGACGCCGCGGACGCGGATCGAGAATCGGTTGCCCGCAAGGTGTCCGCGACGGAGCTTGTTGCCGTGACGGGTCGCCGAGAGGATCGCGATCCGAGGGTGATCGAACGCGGGGACGTCCTCGATCGGACGCCCCGGCATGTGAACGCTGACGTACTGCCTCGTGATGGCCTGCTTGTCCTTCAACCCCGCGTAGCCGACCGCGCGGCGGGGGACGCGGAAGTGACGAGCGATCGTCGCCACCATGTCGATCGCGGTGACGCCACGCTTCTCGACCAGCAGGTAGACGTGCTCGCCTTCGCCCGAGGGCTCGTAGAGCGGAGCCTCTTCAACGACGAAGTCCTCGGGGCGCTCTTTCAGGCGGCCGCCGATGCCCTTGACGTCCTCGGTCAGATACCGCGGAGGTCGGACGTGCGGACTTGTGTCGGTTGGCTCGGGCATCCGTGCTCCCCGGCGCGGGCGCCGCTCGTTGGTCAGAAGGGGTCCTGTAGGGCCTGCTCGAGAACGTGCTCGGCGACGAAGATCGGGACCCGTTCCGCGATGCCGAGGGCGATCGCGTCGCTCGGGCGCGCGTCGATCTCGATCTTTTCCCCGTCGGCCTTCGTCACGCGCAGCACAGCGTAGAACGTGTGCTCCGAAAGATCGCTCACGCAGATCGCGTCGAGGCGCCCGTCGAGATCAGAGATGATGTTCGCGAGCAGATCGTGCGTCTGCGGTCGCTTGATGCTCACACCCTTGAGCCGCCGCTCGATGGCCTGGGCCTCCGGGAGACCGATCACGATCGGGAAACGCCGAGCTTCCTCATCACGTCCGTCGAGGAGCGACGCGGAACCGTTCTCGCTCTCGGTAACCTCGCGCAGCTCGATGATCTGGTGGTCGACGAGCTCCCTGATCAGGATACGAGAGAGCTCCATTCGAACTTCCACCACGAGCTCCTTCCCCTATGGCCGCCTCGATCGGGTGGCCACCCTGCCGACAGAGACATCGTCGCCGGAACGCCCCGCTGGGTCAATACGCCTCCGAACCGCCCTCCGTTCGCCCCGGCGTCGGGGCGGGATCCGCCGGTTCAGGATCTGTGTCGAGTACGGCTCGCCAGGGAGCGTCGGGATGGTCGGACGCGGGACGACCAAATCGCCCGACAAGGTCAGCCGGAACGCCGATCGGCACGACGATGACCTCGCCCAAGTGACCTTGCGCGTCGAGGGCTTCGAAACCGGGTTTCAACGCACAGAAAGTTGCCGTCACGTCGGCCACGACCGCCTCGTCGCTCGGTCGGCCGGTTTCGGCGGAGAGCCCGGAGGGGATGTCCGCGGCGAGTTTCGGCGCCGTCGCGTTGTTCAGCGAGCGAATCACGCCGAGCGGCGCCCCCTCAACGGGGCCGTGGAACCCGATTCCAAAGAGGCAGTCCAAGATGAGGTCGGGTGATCGCTCGGCGATGATCGCGTCAAGCCACTGCTCAGCCGCGTCCGGGCTGTCGACCTGATCGGGCATTCGCGATCTGATCAGGCCACGGGCTTCCGCCATCCGGAGATTGGCGAGGACATCCTCTCTCTCGACGCTCCGAGGTGTGACGATCGCGATGGATACATCGAGCTCCTGGTCCTGAAGGAGGCGTCCCGCGGCGAAGCCATCGCCGCCGTTGCCGCCCGATCCGCAGACCACCAGGACCGACGTTCGATCGAGAACGCTCAGCATGCGCACAGCGGCATCCGCGAGCCCGATCGCTGCGTGTTCCATCAGAAGAATCGGCGGCATCCCGAATTCAGACGCCGCAAGTCGATCCACTTCACCCAACTCCTTGGCGGTCAGGACGCGCGAGGGGGTGGACGGTTCTGTGTGGTCGTGTGTCTGCATCGGCCTGGGGAAGTCTACATGCGCGACGGAAACCCTGAGCCGGGGCTCAGGCGCCGCGGACGCGGTCGATGATGCTCGTCGTGCTGCGTCCCTCGACAAGGTCAACGAGTTCGACCCGTCCGCCGTACGACGCGACAACGTCAGCGCCGACCACGGTTTCGCGGGTGTAATCGGCTCCCTTGACGAGGACGTCGGGCTTCAACGCCTCGATGAGCTTGATCGGCGTGTCGTCCTCAAAGAGCACGACGGTGTCCACGGATCGGAGGGCGGCGAGGAGCTTGGCCCGATCGGACTCGGGCGTGACGGGGCGGCCCTCGCCCTTGAGGCGGGTGACCGAGGCGTCGCTGTTCAGACCGACGACGAGGTGGTCGCCCAGTGACCTCGCCTTCTCCAGCAGGGTGACGTGGCCCGCGTGGAGAACGTCAAAACACCCGTTCGTGAAGACCACTCGCTTGCCAACCGCCCGCGTCGCGGCGATTTCCACGCGAGCTTCTTCCAGGGTTCGAAGGCGATCGCTCGGATCGGTCTGCGAGCGATTCCGGATGACCTCGTAGTGGATGCGTTCAATCGGGATCGGCATGACGCCGAACTGTTCGACCTCGAGCCCCGCCGCGATGTTCGCGAGCTCGGTCGCGAGCCGCCACGACATCCCGTTGGCCAGGCCCGCGGCCAGACCCGCAAGCATCATGTCTCCCGCGCCGGTAACGTCGTACACCTCACGGGCAACGGTCGGGACGTGAATCGCGGTTGACGCCTCTCGTTCGAGGAGCAGGGCGCCGTGGCGATCGAGGGTCAGCACGACCGCGTCGAGGTCGAGCGTGCTGAGCATCGCGTGCGCGAGCTTCGTGTTGTGATCGAGCATCCCCTCGTCGTCGCCCTCATGCGTCGCGAGGCCGGTGGCGTGCTCGGCCTCGGTGCGGTTGGGGGTGATGGCGGTGGCGCCGCGGTATCGCCCGAAGTCGACGCGAGCCGCGGGATCGACGAGGACCGGGGCGCCGGCCTCCGTCGCGAGCGCGATGACGCGCTGGCAGAGCCGTTCGGTACAGACGCCCTTGCCGTAGTCCTCGATGCAGACAACGACGTTTGGACGGAGCGCGTCGGTCAGGCGCTCGACAACCGCTCGCTCGATCTCGTCGGCGATCGGTTCTCGGGATTCGACATCGACGCGAAACATCTTCTGGGGGTGTCGTCCCTGCGCGAGACCGATGAGGCTTCGCTTGACGGTGGTGGGGCGGCTCTCATCGACAACGAGACCCGTCGTAATCACGCCCTTTGAAGCAAGCACCGCTCGGAGCTTCTTCGCCTCGATGTCGTCGCCGGTCACGCCGATGGCGGTGACCTTTCCTTTCATCGCGGCGAGATCGAGACAGAGATTTGCCGCGCCGCCGGGGCGGCTTTCGATGCTCGCGACATCCAGGACGGGGACGGGAGCATCGGCGGAAAGGCGTCCCGCGTCCCCATGGACGAGCTCGTCGAGCATGAAATCGCCCACGACGATCACGTCGAAGGGTTTCCAGTCGGTCAGCGCTCGGCGAAGGTCGTCCATGAACGGCCCATGATACGACCCACCGCCGCATCGCCGCGACGCGGTGACGGGCGCCGGCGCACGTACACTCCGCTTGTGCGTGTCGATGTCCTGACGACGTTTCCGGAGATGTTTTCGCTCGATGCCCCGGGCGTCCTGGGTGTAAGCATCCCGAAGCGAGCGATCGAATCAGGAGCGATCGACGTCGTCGCGACCAACATCCGCGACTTCGCCGATCCGCCGCACTTCAAGACCGACGACCGGCCATTCGGCGGCGGCCCAGGCATGGTGATGCTCTGCGAGCCGATCTGGCGGGCGTCGAAGCACGTCGAGGGTCTCGACGATCGGCCCATCACCCCGTTGTTCCTTGCGCCGCACGGCGAGACGCTGACCCAGGAGATCGTGGAGGACCTGGCCGCGGCCCCACGGCTCATGATCCTCTGTGGCCACTACGAGGGCGTCGATGAGCGGGTCGTCGAGAAGCTCAGCCCGCGGGTCTTGAGCCTTGGTGACTACGTCCTTTCCAGCGGTGAACTCGCGGCTCTGACGCTGATCGACGCCGTCGCGCGGCTTCAGCCAGGCGTACTCGGGCACGGTGACTCGTCGACACAGGACTCGTTCGGCCCTCCGCCAGCGACCAACCCCAACGGCGAGCCGGTGCCGCCCAAGAAGCTCGCCAAGTGGCTTGGAGAGCATGGCTTGGGTCCCGACGAGCGTCTCGTGGACTGTCCGCACTACACCCGCCCACGGCTCTGGGAGGGTCTGGAAGTCCCGTCAGAGCTGCTCAGCGGGGATCACGACGCGGTCCTCCGATGGCGACTCGGCCGAATGGCCGACCGAACAAAGGCAAAGCGATCTGAGGATGGACGTTCGCGTCTTGCCCCCGGGAATGACCCGTCCTAACGTTGCGGTCCCTCGGGCCGCGCTGGCCCGGGAGACGCTCCGGAGACTGGCCATGGCCGACGGCACGCAGGGCATCATCGAGTCCTTCAACAACGACACGATCAAGACCGACCTTCCGCGCTTTGACATCGGGGACACGATCAATGTCCACGTGCGCATCGTCGAGGGCACGCGTGAGCGCGTCCAGGTCTTCCAGGGCGTCCTGATCGGGCGCAAGGGTCGTGGCGTGGACGAGATGATCACCGTCCGCCGCGTCGTCGACGACATCGGCATCGAGCGGACGTGGCCGATCAACAGCCCGATGATCGCCGAGTTCGAGGTCGTCCGCCGTGCCGACGCTCGCCGCGCGAAGCTCTACTACCTCCGCGATCGCGTCGGCAAGAGCCGCCGTCTCCGCGATCGTCGTCGCGGCATGAAGCACGTCGAGGGTCTGCGGACGAAGCAGTAAGCTTCCGTCCGGATCGTCGAAACGCTTACATCGCTGTTCCTCCAAATTGCTCCACCGATTCGCCCGGATTTCCCTTGATCTGGTGGCTGTCGTTCGCAACCCTGTCGTTGCGTTCGCACGCTCGGGGGGGCCGTGGCGCGTTTCATCGCGTCCAGCGTTTGGAGATCTCAGAATGAGCATGGTTGTTCGCGGCGCCCCCGCCGCTGTCGTTGTGGTTGCCGGTTTGTCCGCCCTCGCTGCGGCCGAGACCCTGAGCGTCCCGAGCCCGTCGTTCTCGACCATTCAGAGCGCGATCGACGCCTCGGAGAATGGTGACGTCATCGAGGTCGGGCCGGGGACGTATGTCGAGCTGATCGACTTCCTCGGGAAGGACATTGTCGTGCGGGGCGTCGAGGGAGCCGAGTCGACGACGATCGACGGCGACGGTCTCGGTTCGGTCGTAACGTTCGTGTTGGGTGAGACATCGGCGGCGAAGCTCGAAGGCTTCACGCTCATCAACGGCGCCGGAGCGCCGGATGGCGGCGGCATCCTTGTGGTCGATGCGTCGCCAACGATCGACGCTTGCGTTGTCACGGCGTGCGTCGCCAACGGCAGCCCTGCGAATCAGGGTGGCGGCGGCATCGCCGTCCGGAACAACAGTTCGCCGTTCATCAGCCGGACAGTTTTCTACGCCAACACCTCGTCGCTCGGCGGCGGCGCCCTCGCGATCCTCGGCGCCACGCCGACATTCTTTGGTTGCGTCTTTGCTGACAACGAAGCCCAGTTCGGGGGTGGCTGCGCGAACGAGCAGGGGTCGCCAGCCAGCTACATCAACACGACCTTCGTGAACAACTTCGCGCCGGTCGCGCCGGGCATCTGCAACTTCCAGTCAACGTCGATCGTGCGGAACTGCATCGTCTGGGGACACTCGCCGAACATCTTCAACGTCGGCGGTGGGAACACGACGGCGAGCTATTCGCTTATCGGTGAGGCCTTTCCGGGCGAGGGGAACATCAACGCCGACCCGCTCTTCGTTCCGGACGCCAAGGGCGCGGTTCCGGTCTTCGCGCTGAGCGAGGGGTCGCCTGCCATCGACGCGGGCAACGAGGCGCTCGCATCCGCCGACCTGCCCGACGCGGACGGCGACGGGGACACGAGCGAGCTGTATCCGTACGACGTGAAGGGCGCAGCTCGCGTACAGGGAAAGACGATCGACATGGGCGCGAGCGAGTTCGTCGCGGGAGGGCCGGAGTGCAACGCGGCCGATCTCGCGAAGCCGTTCGGGACGCTCGATATCGCGGACGTCGTCGCGTTCCTCCGAGCGTTCGGGGCGAGCGAAGCCCCGGCGGATCTCGGGGCGCCGTTCGGCTCGTTCGATATCGCGGACGTCGTGGCTTTCCTTCGTCTCTTCGGCGACGGCTGCCCGTAACCGCCGGTCTCTGGATCACTCCGCGTAGATCGCGGCTTTCTCGAGCCGCGCTCCCGCCGCGTCGCACACGGCGTACGCGTTGTTCCCGGGTCGCATGTTCGCCGAGCCGAAGGCGCCGTCCTTCCGCAAGGCGTAGATCTTGAGCTGGAAGTTCGGGTTGTCGGCGTCGTCGACCAGACGGCGCTGACGCCTGGACCTCCGCGCCACCTCATCGAGCGCGGCGAGCGCCGCCTCGGTGGGATTCCGTCCGGCCTCCATGTGACGAACCGTTGAGTACGCGGCCAGCGATTGCATCGCGGCCTCGCCTCGGCCCGTGCAGCCCGCCGAGCCAACATCGTTGTCGCAGAACAACCCTGCGCCGATGATCGGCGAGTCGCCGACACGGCCCGGGATCTTGTAGCTCAGACCGCTCGTCGTCGTGCAACAGCCGATGTCGCCGCCGTCGGTGACGCACGAGCAATGGATCGTGCCCGTCGTGCGGGGAATGGCCTTTGAGCCGTCCGGTGACCAGTCCATCTCGTCGAGGTCGAGCCAGTCGTCGCTCTTGGAGCTCTCCTGCTTCCACCGCAGCCACGCTTCTCTGGCCTTGGCGGTGAGCAGGTCGGCCTCCGGGAAGCCATGCATCCTCGCGAACCGTCTGGCGCCCTCGCCGACGATCAGGACGTGGTCGGTGGTCTGGAGCACCTTGAGGGCCACCGCGGCCGCGTGGACGGTGTCCTCGAGCGCCGCGACGGCGCCAGCCTTGTGCGTCGGGCCGTGCATGACCGCCGCGTCGAGCGTGACAACACCCATTTCGTTCGGGAGGCCGCCCAGCCCGACCGACATGTCGTTCGGATCCGCTTCAACCAACGCCACTCCATCGACCGCGGCGAGGGCAGGGTCAACGCCCGACGACATCAGGCGGTGCGCCAATTCGACCGTCCCGAGACCGTTGGCGCTCGCGATCGCGACGGGTCCTTTTTGTCGCGGATCACGCTCCGACGCGTGACCACCCCCCGTCCGCTCGCTCGGCTGCGATCCCGAAGCGGCGAACGAGCCTGTCGCGATGGCGCTCGTCGCGAGCATGAAGTCTCGTCGGGTGAGGTTCTGAGCCATGGTTCGAATGTACCCAAACCGACCCTGACGGGGCGTGGCGAGCGTTCGGCGTAGGCTGTTGGCATGAAGGCACTCGTCATCAAGAAGCAGGGCGATCCGGTCGCTCCGAACGTTCACTACGAGGACATCGAGGATCTCTGGGACCTCGAGCCGCACGAGGTCCGACTGCGGACCTTGTGCAGCGCGTTGAACCACCTCGATCTCTGGATCGGCAAGGGCCTCCCGGGTCACGATCTCGAATACCCCCGCATCGGCGGGTGTGACATCTGCGGGGAGGTTGAGGCGGTCGGTGAGGACGTCGACGAGTCCTGGATCGGGCGACGGGTGATCGTCAACGCCGCGATCGAGCAGGCGCCGCGGGAGCTGCCCGATGATCCGCCGCATTCGACGCTCGCGCCCGAACTCCAGCTCATCGGCGAGCAACTCAGCCCCGGCGCGCACGCGGAGCGATTTGTGTGCCCCGTGGAACAACTCGCGGACGTGGGCGACGCCGACCCCGCCGACGCCGCAGCGTTCGGCCTCACGCATCTGACCGCGTACAGCATGATGGTCTCCAAGGCGGGGCTGCTCCCGGGCCAGACCGTTCTGATCACCGGGATCGGCGGGGGCGTAGCGCTGGCGGCGCTCGGGATCGCGCGGCATCTCGGCTGCCGCGCGATCGTCACCAGCCGCCACCAATGGAAGCTCGAACGGGCGAGGGAGTTCGGCGCGGACGATGTCGTCCTCGACGAAGGTCAGGACTGGTCGCGAGCGGTGCGCACGATGACCGGGAAGCGTGGCGTGGACCTGGTCGTCGATTCGATCGGGAAGGCGACGCACATGTCCTGTCTCAAGAGCCTGGCGCGGGGCGGGGCGATCGTGACGCCCGGTTGCACGAGCGGGCCGGACGCGACGACGGACCTCGCCCGGATCTTCTGGAACCAGCTCCGATTGCTCGGTTCGACGATGGGGTCAAACGACGAGTTCCGCGAGGTGACGAGCCTGTTCCGGTCGGGAGCCCTTCGGCCGGTCGTCGACGCGGTCGTTCACGCCCGGGATGGACGGAAGGCGTTCGAGAAGCTCGAATCCGGCGAGCAGTTCGGCAAGCTTGTCGTTCGGTGGGACTGAACGCTCTACCCTTTCCCTTCATGGCTGGCGCCCAGACGATCGCGGTGTGGACGCTGCTGCTCCTCGCGTGCGGCTCGCTCTTCTACTGGGCGGTGGTGCTCTACCGCGTCGTCATCACGGTTATCCAGTTGCCGACCGGTCGCGATGGCGTCGTGCTCGCCGACGGCGATCACCGTGAGAGCGCGACGAGAAGCACGGCCGTCGTCGTCCCGGCTCACAACGAGCAGGGCGTTATCGGCGAGTTGATCGCCTCGCTGCGGTCCCAGGATCACCCGGACTTCATCGTCGTGCTCGCGCTCGACCGCTGCACCGACGACACCGCGCGGGTTGCCCGGGAGGCGATCGATGGCGACGAGCGCTTCGAGATCGTCGAGATCGGCGCGTGCCCGCCCGGCTGGGCCGGGAAGGTCCACGCGGTATACGACGCGCTGCAGAGGTCGATGCGAGCGGCGGACGCGGAACTGCTCGTGTTCGTGGACGCGGACTGCACGTTCGCGCCGACCTGCCTCCGTGCCGCCGCGGCGTTGCTCGCCGACCGCGGGCTCCATCTGCTGAGCTTGCTCAATACGCTGACGTCCGACCGGTGGTTCGAGTGGTTTGTCCAGCCGATGGCGGGGTTCGAGTTGATGCGTCAATACCCGCTGACGCGCGTGAACCGAGCCGGCCCACGGCAGCGCGCGTTCGCGAACGGGCAGTTCCTCATGTTCGACGCCGAGGCCT
>PAKY01000043.1 GCA_002706885.1 Phycisphaerae bacterium | reverse complement strand
TCGAGCTCCGCGACGCGCGCCACGCCGCCTAATTCCGAAGTTCCGCCGTCCCCGCAGCCGATGCACGACTTGTCCACGGGTAATCCGCGGGCGCCCACGGATGGGACCACATATGCGCACGACCACGAACCGACGCGCGTTCCAGCGCGCCAACGCCACGCTGCCCTGCAAGGTGCTCAGGCCGAACGCGGCCCGATACCTCGCGGCGCGGACCTCCGATGTCTCGCAAGGCGGCGCACTCATCGAGATCACGACGCCGACCGCCCTCGCCAGCGGCGAACGCCTCCGCGTCGGTGTCGCGTGGATCGATGAGCCAATCCTCCGCGGCAATCGGACCATTGACGCCGAAATCGTCCGCGTCACGCCCCTCCACGACGGGCGTCAGACGCTCGCGATCCGCTTCGACAGCCCGCAGATCGAAGCCGCGGCGATCATGACCGAAGCCGTTCAGGCAGCCTGACAAAATCCTATATTCTCCGCATCCGCGCGAGCGACCCCCGCGAATCGACCTACAGTCCGCAAGGGCGATGGTGACGTGCGCACAAAGCGTTCGGTACGCGAGACGTCCGGTCTGGAGGCGCGGTGCTCTGGCAACCTTCCTTATCCAAGCGATACCTCGACGCGACCCCTGAGTCGCTCGCGGCCGACATCGAGGACCGCCGCCATCGCCTCGGTGAGAAGCTCGTGATCCTGGGTCACCATTATCAGGTGGATGATGTCATCGAGCACGCCGACTTCACGGGCGACAGCCTCAAGCTCAGCCAGCTCGCGGCGAAGGTCGCCGACGAGCGCCCCGTCGAGCACGTCGTGTTCTGCGGCGTGCACTTCATGGCCGAGACCGCGGACATCCTCACGCCCGACCACGTGAAGGTCATCCTCCCGGACCTCTCTGCGGGCTGCTCGATGGCCGACATGGCCGACCACGACGACACCGTCGACGCCTGGAACACGATCCACGAGGCCATCCGCCTCGAGAACGGCGGGTCCTGGAACGGCCGCGTCATACCGATCACGTACGTGAACTCGACCGCCGCCATCAAGGCCTTCGTGGGCGAGCACGGCGGCGCGTGTTGCACAAGCTCAAACGCCGACCGCGTCTTCGCGTGGGCGCTCAACGGGGGCGACACCCCGAGGGCCGAAGGCGAAGAGATCAAGATCTTGTTCCTACCTGACCAGCATCTCGGGCGGAACACCGCAGCGGCCTATGGCATCGATGTCGCCACGCGCACGTGCGTCTACGACCCCAAGCTCGCGCGCCGTGGCGAGCCCTTCGGCGGGCCGGACTCCGAGACGATCGCCAACGCGGATGTCATCCTCTGGGCGGGCCACTGCTCGGTTCACAAGCTCTTCCGCCCCGAGCACTGCGCCGAGATCCGCGAGGCCAACGCGGCGCTGCCCGCGAGCGAAGAGCCGACCCGGATCATGGTTCACCCCGAGTGCGCCAAGGAGGTCGTCGACCTCGCGGACGAGTCGGGCTCGACCGAGGCGATCATCCGGACCATCGAAGCGTCCCCCGCGGGCGCCAAATGGGCCGTCGGCACCGAGACGCACCTCGTCAACCGCCTCCGCAAGCGCATGGCCGAGCGAGACGTCGAGGTCCGGCTGCTCTCCGATTGCCAGTGCCTCTGCACCACGATGTACCGCATCGATCGCCGCCGACTCCTCTGGGTGCTCGACGGCCTGTGCGGCATCGGCGACGACGGCCAGGACATCCCGCCCGTCGAACGCAACGTCATCGCGGTGCATCCCGAGGTGGCGTCGCTCGCGACCGCCGCTCTCGATCGCATGCTCGCGCTCAGCGCCCCCGCCGCCAATATGCAGAGTTGAGCGCAACGAGAGCAACGGACGTCGCTACGCTGCTCTAGTTCAATTTGTACGGAAATAGATCGGGCGTTCGTGAGGATAGAAGCGACGGCCTGTCGCTACAACAAACGCCACAGATTTGTGATCGATTATCGATTATCGAGTGTTCACCGCAGGCTCAACGTGCCGCGGCTTCACCTCGATCGTCGGCGGATCGACTGGAGCATCGAGCAGCTCCTTCATCTTCCGACCGGGCTTGAACTTAACCGACCGCTTCGCCGGCACTTCGACCCGCTCGAGCGTCTTCGGGTTCTGCGCCATGCGCGACGCGCGCTCCCGGACTTCGAACACGCCGAAGTCACGGAATTCCATGCGGTTACCCTTGCCGACCTCGTCGGTGACCTCGTTGAGGAACTCCTGAACGACACGCTTCACGTTCGTACGGGTCTGACCCGTATTCTCCGCGATGCGGTCGATGAGCTCCTTCTTGGTGATGGTCGTCCCCACGCGCTCACCCCCTGGTTGTCTTCCCGGCAATCAACAAACCCAGACCATGCATGACACAGCCCGTTGAGCGGCGGCTTCTTGCGCTTCCGCAGCTTGCGATTGTCGACCTTCTTCTCGTTCCCTAAATTGCCCAAACCGGCAACCCCGTCGTCGCCGGATCGGAGTATCGCAGAGCGGGGGCGATTCGTCAACGCCAAGCCGCCGATTTGGCACAAGCGTATTGGCCTGCGCCGGTTTGCGCAGAATACCAATATTTTCATCAAAAGTCGAAACGAACCCCCCAGTACAGTCCAGCGATCGCGCCGTCCCACTCGAACCGGTCAGCGCCTGAGCCCTCCTCAACGCCGAGCACGATGAGCCGGTATCCGATCTGCGCGCCGATCCAAGGTCTCGGGCGGTAGTTGAATCCGACGCCCAGGTCGAACGAGTACGACGATCGATCGTCCAACGGAAGACCGCCCGCGGCGATGTAGAAATCGAGCCCGAAGGTCCGTTTGTACTCAAGCTCGAGTGACAGACCCGCGACGGGCTCGATGAACAGTTCGTCCGCGCTCGCCGCCGACACCGCGCCGGGCAAAGGAACGACGCGGTCGATCGAAGCGTCCACCTCGACCCTGTGTCCTCGGGCGCCGAAAAGCACATCGGCGCGCGTCGCAACGACCGGCGTGCCGTCCGCCTCGAACTCGCTTACCCACCGATGGATCCGGTATCCGCCGCGCACCCCGACGGTCGCGTAGCTGAACTCGGTCTCGATCTCGTCGCCCGCCGCGAAGACCGCGTCGCCGAAGCGTCCGGCCCGCGCCGCTCTTGCGCCACCATCGATCGAGAACCCGAGGCCGGAGACGGTCACGCTCCACCGCTCGTAGCCGACAAGCAACTCGCCGTATGGGCTGAGCCTCGGGCTATCGAGATCGAGCGAACTCAGCGAGCGTTGGTCGTCCTCACGCCCTGTCAGCGGCGCGGGGAGTCCGACATCGCCTGAGACGCCGAAGTAGCCGACCGAGGGCTCGAACCGCACGCGCCAACCCTCGTCATCTGGGTGGACGCGCTGGAACGAGATCTCCGACGTGGGTTCGCCTGGCGGCGTGTCGGCCAGCGTCGAGGTCGCTGTCGCCGACTGCGCCGACGCGCCTCCACCGAAAGTCGCGATCGCCATCGACGTGATGATCAGGAGCCTCCGACGAAACGCCGGCACGGGTGCACTCTGCATGGCGGACAGCGTAGCGTTCGAGTGATGGACAGGCCCGACCACGAAGACAACCGGATCACCCTCGCCCCGGGGGTGAGCGTGAGCGCGGACGACCTCCAGTTCGCCTTTTCCGCGGGCTCGGGCCCAGGCGGACAGAACGTCAATCGCCGGTCCACCCGCGTCACGCTCCGCGTCGACGTCAACGCCATCCCGCTGCGAGACGACGCCCGCGAACGCCTGCGCAAGCTCGCCGGCCCCGGCCGTATGGCGGGGGATGAACTGCTCATCAACGACGGGCGGCGGCGCTCGCAACGCGACAACAAGCAGTCGTGCATCGATCGTCTCGCTTCACTCGTCCGTATCGCGGTCCAGCCGCCGACGCCGCGGAAGCCGACCAAGCCGAGCCGTGGCGCCAAAGCGCGGCGTCTCGAGGCCAAGCGTCAGCACGGTGAGAAGAAGCAGCGTCGCCGACAGGACGACTGGTGACGCGCCGTCGCTCCGCAGAAGCCGACGCGACCTCCGGATGGATGCTCGCGATCGAGACCTCCAACCCCTCGGCCGACGGGCCGGGGCCGGGTCCGGGAGTCGCGGTCCGTACGCCCGACGGCGAGATCGGCGCCGAACCCCTCAACGAGGGTTCGGCGCGTGATGATGATCTCCTTCCCGCGATCGAGCGACTTCGTGAGCGGCTCGACCTGGCTCCATCGGGCCTCGGCGCCGTCGCCGTCTCGCTTGGTCCGGGCGGTTACACGGCGCTCCGCACCTCGATCATGACCGCCGCGACGCTCGCCGAGGTCAACGGCGCGCGGCTCTTCGGCGTGCCAACATCGCTCTCGCTCGCCGAGGCGCTCGATGACAACGCGTTCCCGGCGTTGATCTGCCTCGCCTCGAAACGACGGACCGCGCACGCGACCGTCGTCGCCGGGCGCGGCGATCAGACGCAGGACCTCGGCGTCATGGAGGCATCGTCCCTCCACTTCGGGCGTTACCGGACGGTCGTGGCCGATCGATTCCTCCCTCAGACGTTCTCGGACGCCGCTCACGCGTCGGGAACGCCGATCGTCGCGCCGACGTTCGACGCGAGGCTTGTGCTCCGCGCGGCCTCTGCGCTGCCCGCGGTACCGCCCGCGGAGATCCGTCCTCTCTACGGGCGCGAGCCTGAGGCCGTGCGTCAGTGGCGGTTACGGCACACCCCCTGATCCAATCCCCCCATCCTCAGCATTCCCTCCACATTCCGCGTGAACTTGCTCTCCGCAGAGGCCGATAGCCCTCTGCACGCGCGTCAGGGCGATGATGCCTCGGTCAGGCCATGGATCGGCCGCCGACGCGCTGCGGTCTGGGGTGGAATATGGCTGACCAGCAGGCGAACGACACCGAACTCAGCTCGAAGCGCGTCTTCACCACGGGTGAAGCCGCGCAGCTCTGCAACGTCAGTCAGCAAACCATCATCCGCTGTTTCGACAGCGGCAAGCTCCAGGGGTTCCGGGTCCCCGGCAGCAAGTTCCGGCGCATCCCCCGCGAAGAACTCATCCGCTTCATGAAGCAGAACGGGATCCCCCTCGATGTGATCGAAGGGGATACGCGCCGGGTGCTCATCGTCGACGACGACCAGCGGATCATCGATCTCATCAGCGACATCCTCAACCGGGACGGCCGCTTCGAGATCAAGGCCGCGACCAACGGCTACGACGCGGGTCTCCTGACCGCCTCGTTCAAGCCGCACCTGATCCTCGTTGACTACATGCTCCCCGACATCAACGGGGACATCGTCATCGAACGCGTCCGCGAGATGCCCGAGGGCAAGGACACCCGCATCCTCATCATCTCGGGCGTGATCAAGCGCGACGAGATCGCTCACATGATCTCCAACGGCGCCGACGCCTTCATGCAGAAGCCCTTCCATCCGGTCGATCTCGTCGAGCAGGTCATCAGGCTCACGGGCGTCGCCGCTCGCTCCAAGGACCACACCAACGGCAACGGCGGCTGATCGGAGGAACGGACGCGTGCATCAGTTCCCCGCCGAGTCGCGGGCCTCGAGCCGACGGGTCGAGCTCGTTCTCGACCAGGTCGACAGGCTCCCCACGCTCTCGCCGATCGCGATGCAGCTGCTCGCCCTCGGCAGCGCCGACGAGGTCGATATCGATGAGGTCGTCGACCTCATCAGCTCCGACCCCGCGCTGACCGCGATGATCCTCGGCCTCTGCCGGCGCGCGGACAAGGGCATCACCGCGACCATCACCACGGTCAAGCGTGCCGTCGTGCTCCTCGGGCTCGACGCGGTCCGATCCGCGGTCCTCAGCGTCACCGTCTACGAGCTCATCAGCGACCAGGCCGAGAACAACGAACGCATCGGTCGCTCGACCGACGGCGGCACGAAACCCATCGACCGCGCGGGCCTCTGGAAGCACGCGATCGCCGTTGCTTGCTGCGCCGAACTGCTCGCCGAGAAGCACACCAAGCTCGGCGTCAAGGCCGAGGAGGCCTTCGTCGCGGGGCTCCTGCACGACGTCGGGCGCCTCGTGCTCGATCTCGTCCTCCCCAAGGCCGTCGCCCGCGTCCACGAGCTCGCCGAGCGACGCGGCAGCGACAGCGCGCCCGTCGAGCGCCAGCTCATCGGCATCGATCACCACACCGCGGGGCGTCGCGTGGCGCAGCGCTGGGGCCTCCCCATCGCGCTCCAGGATGTCATGTGGCGCCACGGTCAGCCGTTCAGCGCGCTGCCCGATGAGCCGCACCGCCCGCTCATCGGACTCGTGACCCTTGCCAAGTCCTACTGCCGCCAGCAGCACCTCGGATGGAGCGGCGACTTCTCCGAACCGCGCGACCCGCGCGGCCTCGCCCGCGACCTCGACATTCCCGCGAACGCCTGCGAGGACGTGCTCGAACGGCTCATCCACTCCGTCATCGAGCGCTCCACCGCGCTCAAGCTCGACGACGAGACCAACGTCGAGCTGCTTATCCGTTCCGTCGCCTCGGCCAACAGCCGACTCGCGCGCCTCAACGCCCAGCTCCGCGACCACGCCGAGGCGAGCCGCTCGCAAACTGCCCTGCTCGCCGCGATGTCACGCTTCGCCGAGACGAGCGTCGCGCCGCGCCGCGTGAGCGCCGCCGCGGAACTCGTCACGCAGTCCGCCGCGGACCTGCTCGGACAGGGCTACTACGCGATCGCCATCCGCACCTGGGTCGGCGAGCCGTGGCGCGTCTACGCCATGGACGAACGGGGCAGGCATCTCCGCTCCGATCTCATCGAGTCTTGGCGTTCGGCCGACGCGGGCGGCTCGATCGCGGGCGTGACCCGCGGGCCCGGCAGGCCCGTCGATTCACCCGCCGCCGACGCGTGGCTCGTCGAGATCCTGAGCACGCTCGGACCTCCGCAGGACGCGATGGTCCTCCCGCTCGTCGATCCGCACGACAACGACGATCCGATGGCGATGCTCATCCACAACCGGCGCGGCGCCCCCGTCTGGCGCGACACCAACGCCGCGACCGCCCTGGTCGGGGTATGGGGCTCCGCGATCCGCGCCGCCGCCGCGATCGAGCGCGCCGACGCGACCAGCGAATCCCTCTCAGAAGTCACGCGCGAACTCACCGAAGCGCAGTCGCGCATGGCCGAGCACCAGAGCCTCGCCAGGCTCGGGGAGCTCACCGCGGGCGCGGCGCACGAGCTCAACACACCGCTCGCCGTCGCTCAAGGACGCGCCGAGCTGCTCCTCTCGATGCTCGAAGAGGGCAGCGCCGAGCGCGAGCAGGCGGAGCGCATCGCGGACGCGACGCACGAGGTCAGCCTCATCGTTTCGGACCTGCACGAACTGTCGTCAAACTCCACCGGACCGCTCGAACCGTGCGACATCGGCGAGATCGCCCGCGACGCCGCGGACCGCGCATCCGCCACGCGCGAACACGCCGGACGCGTCACGGTTGAAGCTACCCCCCTGGCTGTCGCCCGCGGCGACCGAGAACTGCTCGTTCGAGCCCTCACAGAACTCGTGGCCAACGCGATCGACGCGGCGCCCGACCGTCTTGTTCGCGTGACCGTGCACATCGACAGGGCTGATAGCCGAGTGATTGTGAGTGTCATGGACCAGGGACCAGGCTTCTCGGAACGAGCGCTCCTTCACGGGTTCGACCCGTTCTTCAGCGAGAAGCCCGCTGGTCGAGGGCGTGGCATGGGCCTGGCTCGGGTCAGGCGATCGATGGACTTGATCGGGGGGAACGTCACCCTCGGCGCGTCCCGAACGGGCGGGGCGTGCGTGACAATCGCGCTTCCGCTGCACGCGGCGTTCGACGCCGACGGGATCGACGGGCAGGGACACGAAGGCGCAGATGAAGCCGCATAGACGCGGCGACTGGAGGTTCACTGATGAACTATCGCTACCCCACTCCCGCCGAAGGCTCGCGGGACAACGAACTCAAGAGCACCGCGTCATCGGCCCCGTCGCTTGCGCTGCTCGTCACGACGAACCCGGACCTCGCGGCCCAGCTCGGACCGTCGCTCCGTGAGATCGGCGCCGTCCTCTCGCACGCCGAGTCGACCCGCGACGCCGAACGCCTCGCCGACGAGATCGACCACGACCTCATCCTCGTCGACGCGGACATCCCCGCCGGCGGCGCGCTGCCCCTCGTCCGCCGTCACGCCGACGCGGGCGCACGCGTCTGCCTTGTTTCCTCGAGAACCCTCGGCGCGGCGCTCGCCGTCGACGCCGTCCGCGCCGGCGCCGTCGACGCGATCGACATCTCGGGCGACGTCGACGTCGTCCAGCGTCTCCGCGCCGCCGCCCGCCCGCAGGACGCCGCCCCCGCGGCCTCCGCCGAGCGGCTCAGCGACCTCTGCAAGCGCCTCAACGACGTCCGCGAGGAATTCACGGGCAGCGTCGGCGGCCTCTGCGCCGACCTCCTCGGCGCGTACAAGGGCCTCTCGACCCAGCTCGACGACGTCGCGATGGCGAGCGAGCTCAACAGCCTCCTCCGCCAGGAACTCGACGTCGAAAGCCTCCTGCGCACGGTGCTCGAGTTCCTCCTCGCTCGCGTCGGCTCCACGAACGCCGGGATCTTCCTCCCGAACCAGTCGGGCGAGTACTCGCTCGGCGCCTACATCAACTACGACCTGCCCCGCGACAGCACGGACCTCGTGCTCGAGGAGCTCGTCCATGTCCTCGCGCCCGCCTTCGAGGACGACCGCCGCGTCGCCCGGTTCGACACCGAGGCCGACCTCGAGGCACGCCTCGGACCCGACGCCCACTGGGTCGGTGACCGCTCGCTCCTCGCCGTCGCCTGCCACGACGAGCACGCGGACGGCGAAGAGCCCGAGTGCCTCGCCGTCATCGCGCTCTTCCGCAAGCAGCACACCGGCTTCAGCGAGCGTGATGTCCGCACCCTTCAGATCGCGAGCGACCTCTTCGCCCAGCAGCTCGGCCGCGTCATCCGCGTCCACCATCGCCACCTCCCCGAGGACGACTGGGGGCTGCTGAGCGACGAGAACGACGCGCTCTGATCGAGCCGTCATCTCCGCCTGATCAAACGACCACCGCCAGACCGGCGGTGGTTTTTTCTTGCGCGTCCCTGCCGCTCCATCAGCGCATGAAAAAGGGAGCGGACCACGCCGCTCCCTCGACAGGATCAATGTTCGTCCCGATCAGGCGTCGTCGACGATCCGAAGCACCTGCCCGGGCGGGGGCGTCTCGAGCCCGTGGTCGTCGACGGGGAGATCGCTCATGCTGAGCGGGAACGGGAAGCTCAGCCCCGTCACGCCGTCGAGGTTCTCGTCGCTGACCTGCGTGACGTCGGTCCGATCCGCCACCGAGCCACCCGTAAGTCGCTCGACGTTCCGGGCCCGGTTCGTGTCCGATACACGCGCTGGCATGGCCATCGTTGCTCCGCTCCTGGGCCCTGACGCCCGATGTGGTTCGTCGTGCGTCCGCGCCCGAGCACAAACGCCATGCCGCTGACAATCGGTTTCAGACGCCCCGGAATCAAGCGATGTTCAGGAGCGCATGCCACGCGCACAACTACGAGACCACAAGACCGTCATACGCCAGCCTGATTGACGGCGGCAGCGACGCCTCCGCCTCGGCGTGGACCACCTCTCCGTTCATATGAACGAAGAACGTCCGCAAAGCATCCACACGCCGCGCGACGGACTCGGACTGTCCCAGCGTGAAATGCGTCGGGTGCGACCGATAGCGCAGCGCATCGAGCACGAACACGCCCAGCCCATCGAGATAGCCCCAGGTCTCCGGCGGAAACCCGCTCGCGTCCGTGCAGTACGCGAGCGGCAGCACGCCGTCCGCCGATCGCTCGCTCTCGCCCGATGACGAGGCAAGATCGAAGCGAAACCCGAGGATCGGCACACGTCCGTGCAGCACCGTGATGGGCGTGATGCGCAGGCCGTACAGGTCGAACGGCTCGTACGGGCGGACCGCCCGCGGGATCAGGCTCGCGACGAACGACCGCTGGCGGTTCCGCGACGGATCGAAGATGTGGTTGTACACGTCCCGGAGCCGCTCGATCGTGTGATCGTCCGCGTAGACGTCGATCGGCTTCTGCATCATCACGTTGAAACGCCGGACCTCGTCGAGGCCCCAGCAGTGATCGACGTGGTTGTGCGTGATCAGGATCGCGTCGCAGCGGCTCATCCCCGCCGCGAGCGCCTGCTGCCGCAGATCGGGCCCCGCGTCGATCAGGATCACCCGCTCCTGGCCACCCGGATCGATGAACTCGAGCGATGCGCTGGTCCGGAGCCGAACGTCCCGCGGATCATCGGAAACCGGCTCCTGCCCGATCGCGGGAACCCCCGCGCTCGTACCCGTCCCGAGAAAGCGAAGGCGTATGCAACGAACCCCCATCGCCGAACGATAGGGGAGGGGGGGAAAGCGACGGAGCGACAGAGCGACGAAGCGACGAAGGGCTCAGGATTGGCGACTCCCGCCGACATCGGGCCCCGAGTGCCGGATGCCGGAGGCCGAGTGCCGAGTGCCGCTCCCCGCCCCCTCACTCCGGCAGCTTCGCGAGTTCCCTCTCCACCGCCTCGCGGACCGTCGCGAACATCTCCGCCGAGAAGTCGAACCGGATGCCCGCGGCCTCAAACAGCTCGGGCAGCGGGCGGCTCCCGCCGAGGGCGAGCGCGTTCTTGTACGCCGCGACCGCGACATCCTCGCCCTCGTTCAGGCTCCGCACCCAGAGCTGCAACGCCCCGAGCTGCGCGATGCCGTACTCGATGTAGTAGAACGGCACGCCGAAGGGGTGCGGCTGCGCGTGCCACGCCGCGTCGCGCGCGGGCAGGTCCTGCTCCTCCCACCCGATCCGCGAGCCGCGGAACCCGAACCGCTCGATCAGATCGAGCCACGCCGCCGTCCGCTGCTCACGCGTGTGCTCCGGGTTCTCGTAGACCCAGTGCTGGAACGCGTCGATCGTCGCGATGTGACCGAACAGGGAGATCGATCCCTCAAGCTGCTTGCGCTTCGCCCGCGCGAGGTCGGCCTCGTTGTCGTAGAACCCGCCGTCGACGCCCCAGTGGCGCATCGTCAGCAGCTCCATCGACATGCTCGCCACCTCCGCGAACTCGATCGGCGAATGGCGATAGTGCAGCAGCGGGTCGGTCTTGCACAGCATGCTGTGGAACGCGTGCCCGGCCTCGTGCACCATCGTCTCCACGTCCCGGTGCAGACCCGCCGCGTTCATGAAGATGAACGGCCGCCGCGAGCGGTCGAGCATGTACTGGTACCCGCCCGGCGCCTTGCCCATCCGCGAGTCGAGGTCGAAGCTCGCCCCGCCCCGTGCGCCCTGACGCGTCGAGCCGTCGCCGAGCTCAGCGAACAAATCGGCGAGCTCACCGTCCAGAGCCTCCATCACCCGCCGCGTCTTCGCGACAAGGTCCGCCCCGCCTTCGAACGGGTTCAGCGGCGAACGACCCTTCGAATCCACCGCGAGGTCCCACGCCCGGAGCTCGTCCACGCCGAGCTCCGCCCGCCTCCGCTCCGAAACAGCGTCGCAGAACGGCGTCACCACGCGGTCCACCGCCGAGTGGAACAGCCGGCAGTCCGCGGGCGTGTAGTCGAACCGGTGCATCGCCTTGAACGCATAGCCGACGTAGTTCTCGAACCCCGCCTGGTTCGCGATCCTGTGGCGGAGCCCGACCATCTCGTCGTAGATCCCGTCGATCGTGTCGCGGTCCTGCAGCCGACGCTGCGCGACCGTCCGCCACGCCGCCTCCCGCTTCGCGCGGTCGGTCAGCTCGAGATACTTTGACATCTGCGGGAGCGTCTTCTTCTCGCCGTCGAACTCGACCGTCATCGCCCCGCAGACCGTGTCGTACTTCTGATCGAGCTGCTGCACCTTCGTCTTCAGCGCGACGCTCTCCTCGCGGAACAGCTCCACCTCCGCGAGCGTGTCGCGGTGCAGCACCTCGTGACGCTCGCCCGTGGCGCCGAACCGCTCCGCGAGCTCCACCTGCCGCTTGTCAAGCTCGAACGCCGCGGGCGCCAGCTTCGGCTCGACGTTCTCGATGAACGCCGCGTACGCCTTCGACGCCTCCTCGTCCGAGGTCTCGCAGGTCATGTTGATGTAGAGGTTCGCCCGCGCCTCGCTGCACGCGGCCTCGAGCTCCGAGCGATCGACCAGCCACCGCTCGTACCCCTCCGCGTCTTCGACCTCCCGCTCCGAGAGCCCGCGGAACAGCGCCTCGAGGTTCGCCCAGTCGGTCGCGTCGATCTGCTCGGGTACGAATACAGCGGTCGTCATAACGCCAATCTCCTTCTTCTCCCTGACACTAGCCCCGCCCCCGCCGCGCCGACCAACCCCCAGGGAAGCGTTCGGCGCGACCGCCACGGCCCCAAAAAACAAGCGGGCGCCCCGAAAGGGACGCCCGCCGCTCGATCAGTGTGATCAGAACCGAGGCCCGCTCACGGCGCCCGCATCAGCTCGCGGAGCAGCCCCTCCTGGTACTCGATGACATCCCGCTCGAAGTCCTCGGGGAGCGTGTTGAACTCGAGCAGCGCGAAGTTCGGGTTGTTCCTGACCACCGCAGCGACCCGCGCGAGGTGCTGGCGTGCGCGACCGACGTAGCGACCGCGGATGTCCCGAGGCGCGCCCTGCGCCGCGCCGAAGTTCACGTTGTACTTCGCCTGGTACTCGCCAAGACGCGCCTCGTCCTCGGTCACGACTTCGCGGAACTTGATCATCTCTTCCTCGGCCTTCGAGACCGGGTAGATCCGACCCTCGAACGACTTGCCGACCCAGTCGATCTCGTCGTACCCAAGCAGCTCCGTCAGGTCGTCGAGCGTCCGCGCCGTCCCCTTGCTGAAGCCGACGCGCTTCGCGACCTCCGAGTTGAGCGTGAGCACCTCGCCGACCGGGTTCACGACCATCTCGCCGTCATCGGCGCTCTGGAACCACGTGACGTTGCCGCGCTCGTCGATCGTGCAGCTCAACGGCCACGCGGCGCCGAAGTGCGACTCGTCCGGGTGGCCCTGCATCGCGCGCATGATCCGCTGGTCGTACCCGCCCTGGTCGGACGCGATCTCCATCTGGTACAGCACCGACTCGTACCCGTAGCCCTTCACCGCCTGGAGCGCGCCGCTCCAGCCCGTGCAGGCGCCGTAGTTGCCCTCGGGCTTGAAGTAGATGTTCTCGATCACGTGCGAGGTCATCGCCGCCGCCGAGATCGCGCTCTCGATCCACGAGCACACCTGGAAACGCGGCTTGTACTCCTCCACGATCACCTTGTGGAGACGGTCGATCTCGAGCAGCAGGCCGCCGCCAGAGTTGATCTTGAACACCACGATGCCCGTGCCGTCCGTGCCGAGGTCCTTCTCGAGCTGCGGGATCAGATCGCGGAGCTTCTGCGCCGTCATCTGGATGCCCACCGTGCCCTCGAGGCTGATCACGGCGCCCTTCGGCGGCGCGATCGCGCTCGGCGTCTCGTCCTCGACGATCCGACCCTCCTCGACGTCCGCGTTCTCCGGCACGTCACGCGTGACCGCCAGGATCTGAGACGCCGCGAAGAACCGCTCACGCTTCACCGTCCCGAAGCTCTCGATCAGCCACACGCTGCCGTCGAGCTCCCTGACGATCTCGCCGCGGACGGTCTCGCCCGTCTTCAGCTCGACCACGTCCTCCGCGAAGGCGCCGGGCGCCGCCGCGAACAGCACCGCCAGCGCCAGCACGCTCCGAACGGCGAATCGACTCAGTACGTTCATCATCACTTGACTCCGTTCCTGTTTGTGCTTCCGCCGTTCAGCCGTTCAAACCCATGAGCTGCACCCGGTGCTGCTCGAGAAGGATCTCGAGGTCCCCGGGCTGCGGCACGCCCCAGGCGGGCGGCAGCTTCTCGATCCCGAAGAGCCCCTCCGGAACGAACAACGCGTTCCCGTACCGATCGATCAGGCGCTTGATGTCCTGGAGGATCCGCATCCGCCGGCCGATCGCCTCGCGCTCATCGTCCACGCCGTTCCGACCGACCGCGACCTGCTGGTAATCCTCCCACATCTGCGGCATCGTCCGACCGAGCTCGTCGAGCTGGACGATCCAGTCGTCCATGATCTTCTCGGCGCGACCGTCGAGCTTGCGGTGGTTGCGGAGGATCCCCATCCCCGCGAGCACGTCATTGAACGTCTCGGCGTTCCCCTTCGAGACGCCGAGCGTCTTCGCGGTCTCCGCCTTCAGCGTCAGGACGTCATCGCCCGTGCCGCGAACAACGTCACGAAGCGAATCCTGGTTCTCGCGGATCGTCCCGTTCTCCGTCAGCGTCTGCTCGTTCGCCCGCGACGCGACGCCCTCGAACAGCTCGACGGTGCCGCCGACCGCGCGGTACGAGAGCTCGTACGCCCGCATCGTCATCGCCGTGACGATCCGGTAGTCGTACCCGCCCGCGATCGCCATGCCCTGCGCCCGAGCGAGACGCAACGAACGCTGCTTCTGACGCACCACGTGGTCGCCCGTGCTTCCGAACAGCTCACCGAGGTTGCCAACGCCGCCCATGCGACCGTCCGGATGGAAATAGATCTCGTCACCGACGAACGGCAGGAACGCCGCCCCGCCCATCGCGCTCTTCACCCACACCACGATGTGCGGGATCTTCCGCCACGTCCGCGGCATCTCCTTCGTGAACAGCGCCTCGATCTCGTCCGCCACCGAGAACTCGTCGAACTTCGACGCGTTGCCGAGGTCGTCCGGGGCGTCCTCGAACACCGACCGCTGCCAACGCCGATCGATCTCGATCACCAGGAAGTCGGGCTCCTGACGACGCGCGTCCTCGAGCATCTCACTGACGATCCGCGTGTTGATGTCCGATCCGAGCCAACCACGCAGCGGCATGTGGTACACGGTCGGCGCCCCCGCGAGCGAGGGGTCGACCGACTCGCCGCCGCCCCGAAGACGCTCACGCAGCCGGTCGACGTCCACGCCGCCGTCGGATTCGCCGCTCTCCGCCGCGTCGTCGCTCTCCTGAGCGTCCCCGCGCTCGACCCGGAGCACCTCGTCCTTCGAATAGGTCGTCGGCGCCTTGATCCCGCCGACCACGACCTCCATGCGGATCTCGGTCGACGTCTCCTGGATGATCCGACCCTCGACGATCCGCCCGCTCCGCAGGTAGATCCGATCGACGTCGTCAGCCGACGAAACCACCGCCCCATGGGCCGTCGCGACCCCGAACGTCCCCGCCGGCGCCACGCCCAGCAGCGCGACGCAAGCGGCCATCGCACAAATGCCACGCGTCAATGTTCGCTTCATGTTCATCTATTTCCCTTGCGTACCTGATCGAGGCGACGCGAAAGCCCGCTGCAGTCTCGCTCGCCCGACGGACCATCCAACCGGCTCCGCCCTCACACTATTCGACGCCGCCCGAACCGGAAAGTTCCCGAGCCATCGACTCGGCCTCCGCCGCCGTACCGATCCGCCCCTCGAGCTGGGCGTCGTACACCCGCGCAAGCAACGCGCCGAACACCGGCCCAGGCCGCATCCCCATCGCTATCAGACGATCCCCATCGATCAACGGTTCGGGCCACAACCCGCCCCCAATGCCCGCAAGCTCATCCAACCGCTCTTGAGCCCCTCCGGCCCCCTCGGGCGACAACA
The DNA here is from genome assembly GCA_002706885.1 of Phycisphaerae bacterium. GTDB lineage: Bacteria > Planctomycetota > Phycisphaerae > Phycisphaerales > UBA1924. Next base: position 8,881 of record PAKY01000043.1, on the reverse strand, counting down.
ACGCAAACAGCGTCATCGCCCCCCCGAAAGTCGGGCTTGCCGCCCCCCGCTTCTGGGCGGCGACGCCCTTCTCGAACCAATCCGTCAAAAGCCCCGCGAGGTCCCGCAGCGTCCCCGCGAGCCCATCACGCTCCTGATTCGTCAGACACAGCGCCCGCCGCCACGCCGACGCCATCTCGCCCCGCCGCCCAGCGTCCCGCGGATCCAGCCCCCGATCGATCGCCCACGCCGCGAGCGCCACCGGGTACGCCATCTCCACCGGCGCATCGAGCAGCCCACCCTCCGTCGCCTCCACGCTCGCCCCGAAGATCGGCCGGTCCAGCCCCAGCGTCGACAACAGCCTCGCCGCCCGCCCGCGACCGCCCGCAGTCGAGCCGGATCCGCCGCCAACCATGGTCATCATCCGACGAACCTCGTCGCCGATCCGCTCGCGGCTGACCCCCGCAAGCTCCGAAGCGTGCGCACGAATCGCGTGAGCTGTCCCCGCCTCGATCTCGAACCCAAGCCTGCAAGCAAACCGGACCGCCCGCAACGCCCGCAGATGATCCTCGGCCAACCGAGCCGCCGGCTCACCAACCGCCCGAATCACCCCCGCGCGAAGATCCGCGACCCCCCCGACAAAGTCGATGACGCCCGCCGGCGCCTCCGAGGCGATCCAGGAAGCCCCCCCGATCGCCGATCGCCGATCCCCAGTCCCCTCCACCTCCAAAAACAACGCGTTCACCGTGAAGTCACGGCGCTTCGCGTCCGCTTCGGGCGTCGAGAACGTCACCGACCCGGGCCGGCGCTTGTCCTCATACGGGCCGTCCTCGCGGAACGTCGCGACCTCCGTCGCCACCCCGCGCCGGCGGACCAGCACCACACCAAAGCTCACTCCGACCTCGACAGACCGAAACCCCGCGAGCGACCGGAACAACTCAACCACCCGCCCAGGCGTCGCGTCCGTCGCAACGTCGTAGTCCTTCGGCGCGAGCCCCAGAAGCTCATCCCGAACACACCCCCCAGCCAAGTACGCCACATGCCCCCCCGCGCGCAGCACGGAGACGATCTCAATGGCGACCGAACGGGGATCAGCGAGTGAACCGGACACGACAAGACGGTACGGGAGGAGGGGACTGGGGATCGGCGATCAGGGTTGAGTTGGCGTTCGCTCTCGCCACCCCGATGGCCGATCGCCGATCCCCAGTCCCCTCCCCTCCCGCTACTCCCCCACAATCCTCCCCACCATCTCGCCCCACCGCCGCTGCAAGGTCTCGTACGCCTCGCCCGTCGCCGGGCCGCTGAACCCCTGGTACACCCCGCGCACCTCACCCGTCTTGTCGACGAAGATCGTCGTCGGATAGCTCCGCAGCCCGTCGATGATCGGGACGTCGTTCGCCACCTCATCCTTGTCCGCGAGCCCGCCGATCAGAATCGGCCACGGCGCCCCGCTCGCGCCCGCGTACGCCCGCACCCGCTCAACGGCCCGCGCGCCGTCCTCCCGCTCGTACGCAATCGCGATCACCTGGAGCCCGGCCGCGCGGTGGTCGCGGTAGAGCTGCTTGATCAGTTCCACCGCGTCCTTGCAGTTCGGACACCACGACCCGAAGACGTACACCAGCGTCGGCCGCCCGCTCTCGTACACATCACCAAACGTCACATCGCGCCACCCCGGCCCGCTGATGGCGCCGGGCCAGTTTCCGAGCAGCATGAACGGAAGGTCGTTCATCCGCTCGATCGATCCCGTCGCCTTCGTCAGCCCGAACGCGTCAGGCAGTTCGTACCCGTCGTCACGTCGCGCCGTCCACCGCTCCTCCCACCAGTCCCCCGACCAGAACCGCCCGGCGAGCGTCCCGTCGTCGAGCATCTCCGCCGAGAACAGGAACGCGTGCGCCCCGTCGAACGTCGACAGCCGCAACGTCCGACCGTCCACCCGACCGCCGAGATGGCCGTAGTCCCCAGTCGTGGTCAGAAACGTCCCGGTCGCGAGCCCCGTCTCCGCGTCGACCTCGAACACGCCCACCGCGTCGTCCTCCGACGAATCGAAGTCCACACGCCACCGCCCGGCGAAGTCCGCCGGCTGGTCATCACCCGCCACGACGGACGGCCCGAAGAGCGGCAAACGCTCGTCAGTGAGACGCGTCGGCCGAAGCGACACCGGGATCCGCGCAAACCCATCCCGACGCGGCGTCAGCCACTCGCCCATCCCGAACCGCAGCGACGGATCCTCGCCCGTCCAACGAAACGTCAGCTTCGATCCGTACGTCTCGAACCACAGCGTCACGACCTCGTCATCGCCCGCCACAAGCCGCTCGACCCGCGACGCATCCTGCGTAGCCATGAACAAGTCGCCGTCGATCCCGGGCTGACCGAGCCGGACCCACGCCTCGATCGCCGGACCGCCACCGGTCAATTCACCAAAGTTTCCCGCGAACTCGATTAGGAACGGCGCCGCTCCGCCCGGCAACAACAACTCCCCGACCGCGTGCGTCCGCACGGGCCGAGCCCCCGCCACCCCAGCCATCAGGAACACCAACGACGCGACGAACCAGCGCATGTGCATCATGCCCCGAGCCTACCGCCCGCGAGCCGCGTCACGCGCCACTCGTTCATGAATCAATCGAGCGTGACCATGTGCTCGAGCTTCTTGTCGGTATCGCTCGCCGATTTCGGCAACGGCGAATGCCCCAGCACCGCCCGCTCCCACTTCCCATACATCGGGTTCGGTATTGCGAACCACGACTCGCCCCACTTCGAGCGGTTGTCATCGACCTGCGCCCGCCGCTCGGCCGGCGAGCCATCGACGGGCGAGACGAAGTCGCCGAGATCGTCGCCGATGAGCATCACGATCTCGTGCGTCTCGCGCACCGTCGCCCGCCGGCTGTCCTTGTCCGACGTCCAGCCGTTCTCGTTCTTGCACAGGATCCGCTCGATCTCCACTCGCGGATCGACTTCCCGCTCGATGTTCCGAAGCGTCGCTTCCTTCGTCACCGCCTCGCGGTTCGTCACGTAGAACACGTCAACGCTCATCTGGCGCGCCTCCGCGACGAACCGCGCGACGCCCGGAATCGCCGCCGCCTGCTCCTCGCGCACCCACGCGTTCCAGGTCTCGGGCGAATACCCCGCCCCGCCCTTGACGAGCCGCGCCTGGTACGGCGTGTTGTCCAGCACCGTCTCATCGACATCGAGCACGACCGCGAGCGGCTTCCCGCCGTCGCCCCCACCCCCACCTTGCTCATCGACAATCGCCGCGAGCTTCTGCCCCGCCGCGTGATACGTCTGGATGCACACCGCGTCGAACTCCGCCGAGTCCTGCGTCCAGAGCGCCGCGTTCAGCCCGGGTCGCTCAACCGAGCTCCCCATCTCCGAAGCGCACCCACCCCCAACGACCAGCGCCGCCAGCAAGCCGACGCCCAGAAACGCCCGCCCAACACCATTCTGCATATTGAACATCACCCAAGCGTACCAACATCCCAACGCCCATCTCCCCACTCAGTCCCGGATGCCGGATGCCGAGTCCCGGATGCCGCTCTTCTCCCCCCCATCGCCAATCCCCAATCCCCTCCCAACTGCAACCCACCCGTTAGAATCCAAATACCACCAACGCCAGCATCCCACCCGAGGACACCAGAGATGAGAGCACGAGCCAACGCCGCAGCAGCCGTCGCCACCGCCCTCCTCGCCCTCTCGGCGATCCCGGGCTGCCTGGTCAGTTCGCACAACTCCACCCGCGTCAACGGCGCCTACGTCGACAACGCCGACCTCGCCGCCGTCGCCATTCACCGCTCCACCATGGACGACGTCGAACGCCGCCTCGGCCCCCCCACCTGCCGCGACTGCGCCGAAGACGGCGTTGAAGTCTGGTCCTGGGAAGCCACCGAACGCCGCTCAGGCCACGGCGGCGTCCTCTTCCTCGTCTCCGCCAGCGACACCCGCGTCGTCGACCGCACCGTCCACGTCAAGTTCATCGACGGCGTCGCCGTAGAGAAGTGGCGCGACTAACACACGCTCACATCGAAAACCGACTCCTCCGAATCTGGCCATCTGGCCATCTGGCCATCTGGCCATCTGCTATCTGGCCATCTGACCACCCGACCCCCTCCCCGGTCTACCGTCCCCCGTGACCCCCTTCGCCCCCATCGACGACGTCCTCGCCGACCTCCGCGCCGGCAAAATGGTCATCCTCACCGACGACGAGGACCGCGAGAACGAGGGTGACATCATCCTCCCCGCGGAGCACCTGACGCCCGAAGCCGTCACCTTCATGCTCTCCGTCGCGCGCGGCTACATGTGCCTCAGCCTCACCGAGCACGACTGCGACCGCCTCGACCTCCACCCCCAGTCCGCCATCAACACCACCACCCGCGGCACCGCCTTCACCGTCTCCGTCGACGGCGCCCCGAGGCACGGCTTCACCACGGGCGTCTCCGCCGCCGAACGGGCCAAGTGCATCCGCATGATGATCGACGAGCGCTACGGCGCCGCCGACTTCGTCCGCCCGGGCCACGTCAACCCGCTCCGCAGCCGCGACGGGGGCGTCCTCGTCCGCGCAGGGCAGACCGAAGGCTCCGTCGACCTCTGCCGACTCGCGGGCCTCTACCCCGCCGCCGTCATCATCGAGATCATGCGCGACGACGGCGAGATGGCCCGCCTCCCCGACCTCGTCACCCTCGCCGAGCAGCACGGCCTCAAGCTCTGCTCCGTCGCGCAGATCATCGAACACCGACTCGCGCGCCAAAGCCTCGTCCGCCGCCTCGATCCGATCCACGGCGCCACAATCCAGACCCCCTACGGCCCCTTCAACCTCATCGCATTCTCCAGCCTCGTCGACCGCCTCCCGCACCTCGCGCTCACCGCGGGCGGTGTCGGCAAGCTCGACGACACGGGCGAGCCCATCGCCGACCCCACGCCCACCCTCGTCCGCATGCACCGCCGCGACCTCCTCGGCGACATCTTCGGCGTCGGCGTCGACGGCAAGTCGCCCACCGCCGACCTCCTCCACGCCTCTATGAAGGCCATCCAGCGCGAGGGCCGCGGCGCCATCGTCTACCTCCGCCCCGACGGCGCCCACGACGCCCCCGACCTCTCCGCCCGCCTCTCCGCCTTCGCCCACCCCAACACCCAGCCGCAAGGCGCCCCCGACCCCGACATCCCCGACCTCGCCGCCGCGGCGCCGTCCGACATGGACGTCCGCGCCTACGGCGTCGGCGGCCAGATCCTCCGAGCCCTCGGCCTCTCCAACCTCCGCCTCCTCACCAACTCCACCGCCAACCTCCCGGGCCTCGACGCCTTCAACCTCCACATCACCGAGCGCGTCCCCCTCTGAGCGCCATCAATCCAGGCCGCACGAACCTGAAGCCGCCTTCATTCTCGGACTTGCCGCTGGCGACGATCGACGCGATCGTGGACAATGCGATCAACAAAGGCCCCACCGACCGGCGTCGCCCAACGGCGCAGCCGCCGGGCCACCAACACCCTCGCAACGGAGACACGAATCATGCGTAGCAACCACGCCAAACTCACCGCCCTCGTCATCGCGGGCGTCGCCGCCACCGCCGCTTCATTCGCCGTGGCGCAGGCCAAGAACGGCGCCAAGGCCCCCGACGAGCCGAACCCCGAGCAGCTCATCGAGATGCTCAAGAAGTCGGCGCAGGAAGAGAACGAGCGCCAGGCCGCGCAGGACGCCATGAACATGGACCCCGCCGCCATCGCCGACATGATCAAGATGGCGGGCAAGCCCGGCCCCGAGCACCAGTTCCTCGACAAGCTCGTCGGCAAGTGGGACGTCGAAGCCAAGTTCTTCATGGAGCCGGGCGCCGACCCCGAGGTCAGCACCGGTACCTCCCACACCCGCGAAGGCCTCAACGGCCTCTGCGTCATCACCGAGGCCGACATGAACTTCAACTTCATGGGCCAGTCAATCCCGATGAAGGGCGTCGGCGTCGTTGGCTACAACCGCGCCACGGGCGAGTACGAGTCCATGTGGATGGACACCATCGACCCTTACATGCTCGTCCAGAAGGGCTCCATGCAGAACGGCAAGCTCACCCTCGAAGGCTCCGGCACGAGCCAGATGGGCGGCGAAAGCAAGATGCGCAACGTCTACGTCTTCGACAACGACGGCAACTACACGATGGAGTTCTACCAGCCCAACCCCGCCGACCCGAGCGGCGATTGGGCCAAGGTCGGCGTCATCGAATACACCCGCAAGTAACCAGCGATAGCTCAGGGACCAGAGTCCCTGCGCTCCGATCCCCCCGTCCGCCTCCGCCACCCCGGAGCCGGACGCTTCCACCCTCTCCGCCCGTGCCGCAGCGCCTCCGGTGTTGCCATGCCCACGCGCAGCGCTGGCATGCTCCTCACCCTTACCGCGCGTCCGCCGCCGTCTTCCGATCCGTCAGCACGTGGTAGTGCGGATCCTCACTGATGTTCGCCTCCACCATATCGCCCGCGCGATCCAGCAACCGCCGGCAGTCCTCGCTCAGGTGCCGCAGGTGCAGCCGCTTGCCCACGCGCCGATACCGCTCCGCCAGCGCGTTGATCGCCTCGATCGCCGACTGGTCGAACACCCGGCTGTAGTAGAAATCGATCACCACGTCGTCCGGGTCCTCGTTCGGCGTGAACAGATCGCGGAACCGCGTCACGCTCCCGAAGAACACCACCCCGTGGAGCTGATAGATCTTGCTCCCGAACTCGTTGTAGCTCACGTCCGCGACGAGGTGCTTGCTCTTGTTCCAACTGAACACCACCGCCGACAACGCCACCCCGATGATCACCGCCGTCGCCAGGTCGTGCATGATCACCGTGTACGCCGCGACCACCACCATCACCAGGACCTCGGGCAGCGGGATCCGACGCCACGTCTGAAGCGTCGTCCACTCGAACGTCCCGATCACCACCATGAACATCACGCCCACCAGCGCCGCCATCGGCACCGCCTCGATCCACGGCGCCAGGAACAGGATGAACATCAAGAGCGCCACCGCCGCCGTGACCCCCGACAGCCGCCCGCGACCGCCCGACTTCACGTTGATCAGCGACTGCCCGATCATCGCGCACCCGCCCATGCCACCGAAGAACCCGCACACCACGTTCGCCACGCCCTGACCCACGCACTCGCGGTTACTCCGCCCACGCGTCTCCGTCAACTCGTCGACGAGCGTCAGCGTCATCAGCGACTCGATCAGCCCCACCCCCGCCAGCACGAGCGAGAACGGCAGGATGATCCACAGCGTCTCGAACGTCATCGGCGGAAGCTCGAAGTCCCACCACGTCGGCCGCGGCAACCCGCCCGCGATCCCGACCTCGTCCGCGTCGACCGAGGCCACCGCGGCGTCAACCTCCGCCGCCGTCAACGGCGCCACCGACCCCCGCTCGCCCACCGCCACCACGCCCTCGGGCAGCCCGGCCTGCGCCTCCGCCAGCGCCGCGGCGTCCTTCGCCACCTGCGCGTCGTTCACCGCCACCGCCCGTGTCGAGTCGACGAGCATGTCGCCGACCGTCAGCACGGGACGACGCCCGTCATCGCCCACGCCCATCGACGCGTTGATCGCCACCGCCGCCCCCGCGACCGCCAGAATCGCGACCAGCGACGACGGCGCCGCCTTGGTCAGCCGCGGCAGGAACGCGATGATCCCCATCGTCACCGCCACCAACCCGAGCATGAGCCACAGCCGCGTCCCGCTCAGGAACACCAGCCCGCCGTCCGCCCCGAGCGTCTTGAAGCTCCCGAGCTGCGCGAGCAGGATCACGATCGCCAGCCCGTTCACGAACCCGAGCATCACCGGGTGCGGCACGATCCGGATCAGCTTCCCAAGACGCAGCACGCCGACGACCACCTGGATCAAGCCGCACAGCATCACCGCCGGAAACAGGTACCCGATCCCGTGCCGCGCCACGAGCCCGACGACAACCACCGCCATCGCCCCCGTCGCGCCGGAAATCATCCCGGGCCGCCCGCCCAGCACCGACGTCAGCAGACACATGATGAACGCCGCGTACAGCCCCACGAGCGGCGGCACGCCCGCGAGAAACGCAAACGCCACCGCCTCCGGAACGAGCGCGAGCGCCACCGTCAGCCCCGAAAGCACCTCCGCCCGAGCCGACCCGCTCATCCCGCTCCGAAGATCGAGAACCTTCGGCAAACCAGAACCGTTGTCCGTCATGCGTGGCGTCCGTGCGTCAGATGATGCGAGAGATGGCGCGACAGGTGGTAAGACAACCCGCTCCGCAACGCCCCCAAGACGCGCGAAGCTCCAAAATCAGCTCTCAGATGAACTGAACAACCCGCGCCGACCCTAGCGCCCCGAGCGCCAGAGAACCACGCCCCCCCACACCCTCAACCGCTTACACCAGAAAACCCAGGGACCCAAGTCCCTGGGCTCAAACCAACCCACCGACCTCAACAACCACCCAGACCACGCCCACGCCACCTCACCTCCCCCGTCGCCGACGGCGAAAGCGCCCCGCAAACCGGGCCAGAGCCGGCGCCTCCAAATCGCAAGCGCGCCATCGCCCTCCTGCATGCCACGCCCACACTCCTGTGTGCCATGCCCACGCGCAGCGCGGGCATGCTCCCCAACCTCCCTGATGCCTGCTGCCTATGCCGGATGCCGAATGCCGCTCTTCTCCCCCTCACTCCCCCAATAGATCCCCCGTCTGCAAATACCGCTCCTCGTACTTGTCCCGAAGCTTCGTCTGCTTGTTCGAGAGATCGATCCGACGCCCATCGACGAACGCCATCGTCGGGTTCGTCGGGATGTCCAGGATGTTCCCGTCCGTCACCACGAGCGTCGCCGACTTCCCCGCCTCGAGCGACCCGTACCGATCCGCCACACCGAGCGCCTCGGCCGCGTCGATCGTGATCGCGTTGACCGCCTCCCGATCCGTCAGCCCGTACCGC
>PAKY01000042.1 GCA_002706885.1 Phycisphaerae bacterium | reverse complement strand
CTGATCGGCTCAAGCGGCGCCGCGTCGCCACGGCGACCACCGCCTGCGGCGTCTCGCCGCCCGGCTTCGCGCCCAAGCCTCCGAATCAGCCCGCTCCGCTCGCCTTCTTCGTCACCGAGAATCGCGCGCACGATGCGCTGCGTCCCCCGGAGCGTCTCCGCCGCGTACCGCGGCTCAGCGAGCGGCCCCGTCACGCTGACCGTGACGATCTCATCGCGGACCGACTCCACGATATCCGTCAGCACAGGCACCCGCGCCGTGCCGAGCGACCGAAACCGGAGATCGAGCTCGGTCGTCGGCAGGTCCAGGATCCCGTGCCCCGCCAAGCTCACCGCTCCCGATTCCACCTCGATCGCCTCGAACGTCAGTCGATCCCCCGCGATATAGAAACTCGCGTCCGCCCGATCGAGCCGAGCTCCGACAGGAAGCTGAAGACTGCTCAACTCAATCAAGGGAAGCAGCAGCGGCATCCCAAGCACCTCGCCACCGCTCACGCTGAACTGCCCACGCCCCACGAGCGATTCCGGCCGTCCCGTCACCCCATTGAGCGACAGACTCCCCCCGATCACGCCCCGCGCCCGAACCGATTCCGCCGCCGAGCCCTCCGGCGGCGCCTCATCACCGCCGAGCAGCCGCGACGCGCTCACGCCCGATGCCCGCAACTCCACCGCGTACGCCGACGGCTCGTCAGGCTCCGCGGCCGACACGCTGATCGCCCCCGAAACCCGCCCGCCGTGCGCCGTCGCCGTGAGATCCGGAGCGAGCATCCCGCCCCCCCCGTCACGACTGGTCACCGTCGCGCTCGCGTCAGTCATCCGCACGCCCGCGACACGAAGCTCATCGGCGCGCACGTCTACCGCGTATCCGCCGACGGACTCGTCGCTGTCGTCCCCCCACCCCTCGAAGAAAGCGACGCCCGTGAAATCCGTCACGCCGACGCCAACGCGGAACGACGCGCCCTCAAGCTCGATCTCGCCCGTCGCGTGAACCGTCATGGCCTCGGTCGTTGCCTCTCGCTCCAACAACACGCGCATGTCCGAGAGACCAAACCCCGCGCCAAGCTCGAAAGACGCAGTGTCCATCAGGTCCGTCACCGCTCGCGGCGCCAAGGGCATGAGCCCTGTCGGGACAGCCGACCCAGCGCCCGAAGCCGTGATATCCACCGTTAGATCGCTCTCCGAGGACAAGGTCCAACGACCCGCCGCGTCGAACGCCCAGTCCGCCGCCCGCGCCGACACCGAATCGATCCGCCCCCCCCGATCGTCGAAGATCACGCGGCCCGACATGTCGTCGAGCGTGACCGGTCCGCGGTCCGTCTCAAGAACGAGCTGCCTTGGCTCGAACTCGCCGTACAGCAGCAGCGCAGGCAGGGTCATCCCCTCTCCGCTCGCCACCGCCGCCCCATCGTCGTCGCCCCGTTCAACCCACAGCGTCAGATCGATCACGCCCACCGGGTCGAGGCGATCGACAAAGTCCGCCGCGTCTTCCGACACCCGCGTTCGCAGGACCCGACGCGTCAACGGGCTGTGGAGCTCGACGCCATCGAGATCCATCCGAACGCTCGGCGCCGAGAATGGCCTGAACGGGCTGAACGCCCGCGGCGCCTCGAGCGGCAACGACCCGTCCACGTGCGCCGTCGCCACGTTCTTCCCATCGAGCAACAACAACCCACGGAGATGGTCGAACCGCGCTTCGCCGCCGCCAAGCGAGGTGTACGAAGCGCCACCACCCCGTCCCTCGAGCGTGAGCCGCCCCTCCGGCGTGTCGAACGAAAGCCGCTCAATGTCCCGAACGCGCAGCGCCGTCTCCTCGTTCCGATCTTCCTCCCCGCTGCCAGCGTCCTGAAGACGCACCGCGCTGAGGTACATCGTTCCGGTCGGGCGGTGAGCCGCCCGCAGCTCCGCGAAGTTGCCCGCCAGTCCCGGATCGATCGACGCCACCGCCCGCTCGAGCGGCATCTCGACGTCAAGACGCCGGATGACGACCTCCGCCCGCGTCAACTCGGCCTTCGGTCCCTCCGACTCGGCGCGGTCCCCGAACGCCTCAAGCGCAAGCGTCGCGTACGCCGTCGCTTCGGATGACTTCGCTCCCCCGTCCGTCTGAGCCGTCAGCAACGCATCAACAGAAACCACGAGCTCGTCGCTGTCCGCGACCAGGATCCCGTCGATGCCGCTCGCGTCGATGGTTCCAAGCGTCTCCTCACCAAGCGTCGCCGACGCGTCCCGAAGGCGGATCACGACGTCCACGAGCGGCTCGCCGACCCGCGGCGCGATGATCTCCCCCTCCACATCGAGCAGCCCGCGAATCCCGCTCTCCTTGAGCAGTCGCGACAGGTCCGCCGGCGCGTCCGTCTCGGCGCCCGCGCTCGGCCCGGACGCCGCGCGGAGGATGAACGGATCAATCGGCACCGCCGTCGCCGCGATGTGCACCGTCGCCTCACCCGCCACCGCCGTCTCCGACGCTTCCTCTTCCTCACCGAGCGGCGCCGAAGCGCTCAACCGCACCTGCCCCCCGCTCAGCGTCGTGTAGGAACCGCCAGTGAGATCAACCCGCCCGTCCTCGATGTGCAGCCGCAGGTCACGCCCCACGAGCGGGATCGGCGCCAACCGCGGCACCACCCCCGCCTCCGGCACGTGCACCTCGACCGATCGTTCCCACACGCTCTCCTCGCCCTCGAATCGGTGGATCTTCAGCTCCGCGCGAGCCATGCCGCCGAACGCGAGCCACGGTCGTCGATCAAACGCCTCGTCGATCCGCGCGATCTGCTCGTCAAGCTCCCGGAGCTGCGTCGCCGCGATCCCGGGCGCTCCCACCCAGGCTTCGCGTTGCGCAACGAGCCGATCCCGCTCCGTCGCGAGTTCGGCCCCCTCGTCCGCCGGTCGCAACAGCCCCGCCTCTACCAGCTCGTCGTATCGCTCGAGACTGAACAGATGCGACACGGCGCCACGGGTCTCCGGCCCCATCGCCTCGCGCAGCTCGTCATCGATCGGAATCCCGTCGACCGAGATTTCCAACACAACCTCCGCCGTCGAGCCGAGCGGCGCAATCCAGCCGGTCAGCGACAACGTTGCGCCCGACCGGGAGACACCCCTGAACCCGACCAGCTCGATCCGCTCGCGATCGAACGTGATGTCCCCCGAGAGCCGATCGAAGCGGTACGGGAAGTTGTGATACGCCGCCGAGCCCGCCGAAAACGAGACACGCCCGATCACCTCGACGTCGCCCGTTGCCTCGGGGTCGCTCACGCGCGGGGGCGTCGCGTACCGAGCCGTCGCAACACGCGCAGCGCCCTCGGGCGCCTGTCCGCGAGCAAGCCAGATCTCCGCGTCAACGTCCGACCGCGGATCGACGAACATGTCGATCTTCTCGATCACCACGTCAGGCGCGAATCGCAGCACGCTCATGTCCCGCTCGAGTCGGAACCGCTCAGCCTTCAGACGCGAGAGGAATGACGCGTCCTCCGAGAGCCCCCAGACGTCGAACGCCACGTCGTACCGGATCGTCTCCGCCCGCCCCGAGATCGCCCCGCGTAGACCGTCGTTCGCGATCCGTACCTCGCCGTTCACATCCGAAAGCCGCAACGCCCCCTCACCCCGCGCCTCCTCAGTCGTCGGAACGTCGATCGCCACGCCGTCGAGCCCAAGCGTGACCGACGCCGAACCGTCCGCCAGAACGCTCAGGCTCTTCGGTACAACGGACCCCTCGATGTTCAGACTCCGCAGCGCTTCGCGAAGCTCCGCCGGAAGCGGCCTCGCGAGCGACGCGCCCGGAATCTCGAGGCTCTTGAACGACAGTGACACGCCGTCGTCCCCAAGCCGCCCGCTGAAGCTGAAATTGTCAGCCGCCCCCGCCGACGCCCCGGGTGACTCGAACCAGATGAGGTAGCGGTTCTGCCCCGACGCCGGGTCACGCTCGCGATCACGAGCGATCGCCCCCGATCCTCCGGCCTCGCCGATCGTCGTGTAGTTGGCGCCGTCGTGCTCGCCAAGCTCGACCACGCCCCCGTCGATGTACACCGTCGGCAACAGAGGCAGACCGTCGAACCGACCCGTCCCACCCCTTCGCCACGCCGACACGTTCAGCGACTCGTCATTGACATCCCGGCTGATCCGAACCCGTGGACTCACGAACTCGATGCGTGATGCGCCGGGTCGCCCGTCCTTCAACGCCCCCCAGTCGGGTTGGATCTCGACCCGCCCCACCCGGACGACCTCGCCCGCCGGCCCGTCGATCCCGGGCGCGCGGATCACGACATCCTTCAGGATGATCTGGAGATCGAGGGACACCGTCATGTCACCCGCCTCGATCGGCACGCCCAACGCCTGCTCGATCCGAGGCATCGCGATCGACTGCATCACGCCGAGACGCGTGATGACGATCGCGGAAACCAGGAGGCCGACGACGAGAAACAGCGCCGCGCGCCAAAGCTTGCGAACGGCGCGCTTCACCACATATCGCCACGTCCGGCGCGGCTCGTCCCGACCCGTCACGCCTCCGCCCCCGCGAGCCAGCCCGGCATCGGCCGCGGACGCCCATCAGCGCCGACGCACGCAAGCACCGTCGTCGCGCGGACACACACGCCGTCCAGCGGCACACTGGGATCGCTCTGCGCATCCGGCGCCGCGCCGTCACGCTCCAACAGCACAAGCCGGTAGTCGTGGCGAAGCCGCGCGCGTCCCATCGCCGACGCCTCGACTTCGATCGCGATCACGTCGTCATAGCGGATCGGGCGCCGATACCCCACTTCAAGTGAGGCGACGACGAGAAAAACGCCCGCCGCCTCGAGCTGCGCGTAACTCACGCCCGAACCCCGGAGCATCTCCGTCCGAGCCTCCTCGAGCCACGCGATGCAACTGCTGTGATGGGCGACGCGCATGGGGTCGCACTCGACGTACCGCACACGGATCGAGTGTCGAAAGGTGGAGGGAGGCGCCGTCGCCGGCGTGGGGGCCGCGCTGGCCTCGGGTGAGGGCATGTCACAGTCTATGAGGCGACCTCTCCCAAGTTCCGCCGCGAGACGACCGGACGCCCGACGTTTCCCGAAAATTGTTTCCGAGAACCGCGTGATGGAGGTACCCTCGTTCCGTTCAACACGGGAAGAGAAAGGAAACGGATGATCATCTTCGGCACACGCAGCATCAGCACGACGCGCGGTCGTGGTCACTTCCACTGCCCCCAGTGCTCCGCCCGCTCGGCGTACCGCCAGCGTCGCGCCCGTGGGTTCTTCCACATCTATTGGATCCCGCTCATCCCCATCTCCGGTGGGAAGGAGTACGTCCGCTGCGACGGCTGCCGGTCCGACTTCCACCTCGACATCCTCAAGCACGATCCGAGCAAGCGTCAGGATGAGGCTACCAACGCATTCGGGCAGGCGGTCCGCCACGTCGTCGTCGCCATGATCGCGGCCGACGCCAACATCGACCCGGCCGAGGTCGCGCGTGCCCGCCAGATCGTTTCGAACGTCCTCGGCCACGAGCTCGACGCGGACGAGGTCTACGCCGACGCCACCGCCGCGCTCGACGGGCGCATCCCGATCGACGCCTCGCTCCGAGCCGCCGCCGAGCACGTGAACGAACACGGCAAGGAAGTCCTTGTGCGCATCGCGATCGACATCGCTGCGAGCGACGGCGAACTCGAGGACGAAGAGATCGACCTCATCCAGCGCATCGCGGTGAACCTCGGCATGAGCCCCGCCCACCTCCGCGGCATCCTCCTCGCCGACCCCGAGCCCGACGCCGAGAACTTCGGCGCGCAGATCGAGGACGAAACGACCCGCTTCGATTGAACCCGGCTTCGACCGATCCCGGCTTCGACCGATCCCGGACACTCGGACTGTCAAGACTCGGCTAAACCGCGCGCCGTATCCGGCGTGGCGCGCCGATGAGTTCTCCGACCCCGGTACGCTCCCGCCGTCCGGAAGGAGATCGCCCCATGCACGCCCGCGCCGCCCGATCCGCCGTCGCAGCCCTCTCTTTCGCCTGCCCGCTCGCGGCCGCCCAGTCGACGCACACGCTCGCGGTCTTCCCGGACACGCAGAACTTCTCCGAGGCCGAGCCGGTGATCTACCAGGCGATGTGCCAGTGGCTCGTCGACAATCGCGAGACGCTCAACCTGAAATTCCTCAGCCACGTCGGCGACATCGTCAACCGCGACACGCTCGGGCAATGGTCGATCGCCCGCGCGGCCCATGATCGCCTGTCCGCCGTGAACATCCCGCAGGGCCTCGCGATCGGCAACCACGACTTCCAGAGCTTCGACGCCCCCCCGCTGCTCGGCCGCAACTACCTCGACCACTTCGGCCCCGAAGCCCTCTACGACTTCGCCGACGCGGCGAAGGGAACGTGGTCCGACCAGACTTGGTGGGGCGGCTCCTCGCCAACCGGCCTTTCGAGCTACCAGATCGTTGACTTCGGTCCGCTCCCGATGCTCTTCCTCAACGTCGAGTTTGAGCTGCGGGAGACCGAGGTCGACTGGGCCGAGGACGTCGTCGCCGCACACCCGGACCGCCTGGTGGTCGTCACCACGCATTTCTACCAGTACGACCTCAAACTCATGCGTGGCCGCGTCACCGAAGCGGTCAATGAGCTGCTCGGCCCGCTCTGGGGCGACTTCATGCCGGGGACGCCAGACCTCTACGAGCGGATCGTTACCCGCTTCCCGAACGTCATCATGGTCCTCAGCGGCCACCAGGACTCCGAGCGCCGCACCGTGACCACGAACGGCGCCGGCCTGCCGGTCTTCGAGATGATCCAGGACTTCCAGCGTTCCGAGCCGCGCGGCGGCAACGGGTGGATGCGGCTCTACGAGTTCGACCCGATGGCCGCCGAGATCCGCGCCCGAACGTTTAGCCCGGTCGTGGACGGCGGGCGCGATCGCACGCTCGACGACCAGATCCAGGCGATCATCACCGCCCTGAGCATTGATCCAGAGCTCGTGGACGAGGTGCTCGGCCCGGCGCTGGAGTCTCTGCCGCCCGAGATCGGCCCGTTCCTGATCGCGATCCTCAGCCAGAAGGGCGCGGCTTCGGCCGTGTTCGAGGCGCTTCGAACGCGTGACCCGGAGCTCATTTCGGCGCTCGCGCTCTTTGGAGGGTTCGACCCGCAGACGCTCACCGATGTCCTCGATGTCTTCCCGTTCGACGACCTGAACCGAGGGGTCATCAGCCTCCTCGACCGTGACGGCGGCGTCATCGCCCCCCTGCTTCTCGACGGCGACCTCGCGGGCCTCGCGTCCTACTTCGCCGAGGACACCGACCGCGTCATCGAGGGTTTCTACGCCGACGGCCAAAGCGAGGCGGCGTTCACGCTGTCGGACATCGACTGGAACGCCTATCTCGGCCAGCCTGCGTGCGCTGGCGCCGTCAACCGATCATGCGTCATGGCCGACCTCGCGGCGCCGTGCGGGCGCCTCGACATCGCCGACGTCATCGAGTTCCTCCAGCGCTTCGGCGCCGAGGACCCCATCACCGACTTCGCGGCGCCGAGCGGCCAGTTCGACATCGGGGACGTCGTCTCGTTCCTCCAGTCCTTCGCCGCTGGCTGCCCCTGAACGGCCCCACCCAACGAACACAACGAGACGCCGTTTACCGCCATCCCGAGTGCCGGATGCCGGATGCCGATTCTCCGGAATCCCGCTCTACAAACGCGCCAAACTCGCGGCCACAAGCAACACCAACGACGACGTCGCCAGAAACGTCAGCGGTCCCGCCACGATCACCATCCCCGCTCGCTCCCACCTCCGCGTCCCCCGCGCCAGCGGCCCGCTCAGCGGCTCGTACGGCTTGTCCACGCCACACTCCGGACAGACCTTCACATCGAGGACGGAGAGGTCGTAGCGACAGCGGCGGCAGCGATAGTCGTGGGCCATACGCGGAAGGTGCGGCAACTCTCGCGGCGCGACCAGCCAATCACACCCGAGAAGTCGCATCAACCGGTGATTCGTGAGCGATCGTTCGACGCCGTAGCTTCGAGTGGCCCGCCCCGACAGCGATCGCCGTTCCCGCGGCGCCGATGACGCCGAGCGTTGCGAAGAGCCTCAGCGGACCGCCCCACCACCAGGAAAACCATCCGATTCCCGCGAGCGCCGGCCCCCACATCCGCGCCTCTCGAACGATGATCGGCCTCCATCGAGTCGCGCGAGGACCGTCAAGGAAGTACCACCAGACCAAGCCCACGTAGCTGACAAACAGAGCGAGAAAAACGGCCGCCCACCAAGTCCAAAGCAGGCTCAGCGTTGCGAGCAGCGCGACCCACATGAGGCAGACCGCGATCGGCCCTGCGATCGCTCTGGCGTACAGGCGATCCAGGACCGGCTTCGCGACGAAGGTTCCCGGATCAACGCCGCACTCCGGACAGATGGCGTCGCCGAGACCGTCAAGCAGATAGCCACAGGCCGGGCAATGGACGTGCTCCGACGAGTTCATCGGAATAGCGCCGAGAGAGCAAGGACAACCAGTACCACGCCTACGCATGCCGCGATCCAGCCGATCAGACGGGGGATCTTTGGCCAGGATCGATTGGCCGCGCGCTGGAATCGATGCTCACGCCCGCACTCGGGGCACAGGACCGCCTCGCCCGGCGTGTACGCCAAGCCGGCCAGCGCATGCCCGCACGACTCACAGAGCGCGTGACGAAGAAAGACGTCGCGGGTCGCGTCGGGGCGGGAATCGAATGTGCCGCTGGCGACGGGTTCCTCCACCGATCACGACCCCTTGCTGTCCCCCCGAGCGAAGATGCTCGCGACGTAGTTGAGCACGTCGGTCGCGCTGACGTCGTTGTAGCCGAACTGCTTGATCAGCCGCTGCTTGACGACGTCGATCTTCTGCTGCGTCTCGTCGTCGACGACGCTCGAGACGAGGTTCTTGAGCTTGATCGTGTCCCGGCTGTCCTCGAAGAGCTTGAGCTCCAGGGCCTTGTAGAGCCGCGCGTTGGTGTTGTACTCGAACTTCTTCCCGTCCAGCGCGAGGGCGCCGATGTAGTTCATGATCTCCTGACGGAAATCGTCCTTGCGGCTCTCGGGGATGTCGATCTTCTCTTCGATCGAGCGCATCAGCCGCTCGTCGGGCTCCTCGTCGCGGCCCGTGTACTTGTTCTGGACGCGTTCCTTCTGCGTGTAGGCGCGGACGTTCTCGATGTAGTTGGCGCAGAGGCGCTTGATCGCCTCCTCGTCGGCGGAGATCGCCCGCTGCACCTCGCCCTTGATGATGTCCTCGTACTCGTCCTTCACGACCGCGAGCAGCTCGCGGTAGCGCTTCTTGAGCTCCTCGTCGGTGAGGAGCGAGTGGTGGCTCATGCCGGCCTCGAGCTCGTTGATCACCATGAACGGGTTCACGGTCTTCTCGGCGAGGGCCTGCGGGCTCACGAGGGCGTTGGAGACCTTGTCCTGGACATACCTCGGGCTGATACCGTTCATGCCCTCTCGCGGCGCCTCTTCCTTGAGCTCCTTGACCGAGTCCTCGGTGAACCCGGTCACGCTCCGCCCGTTGTAGAGCTTGAGCTTCTGGAGGAGCGTCAGGCCCGCCTTCTTCGGTTCCTCGAGGCGGGTGAGGACGGCCCACATGGCCGCGACCTCGAGGGTGTGCGGGGCGATGTGGAAGCCTCGGACCTTCTGCGGACCGAAGTCCTTCTGGTAGATCTTGATCTCGTCGTCGAGGCGGATGTTGTAGGGGATGTCGATCTTGATGGTGCGGTCGCGGAACGCCTCCATCATCTCGTTGGACTGGAGGCGCTTGTACTCGGGCTCGTTGGTGTGCCCGATGATGACCTCGTCAATGTTCGTCTGGGCGAACTTCTTGGGCTTGATCGTGTGCTCCTGCGACGCCCCGAGGAGGTCGTAGAGGAACGCCACGTCGAGCTTGAGCACCTCGATGAACTCGCACACGCCGCGGTTGGCGATGTTGAGTTCCCCGTCGAAGTTGAACGCCCGCGGGTCGGAATCGGACCCGTACTGGGCGATCTTGCGGTAGTTGATGTCGCCCGTGAGTTCCGTGGAATCCTGGTTCTTCTCGTCCTTGGGCTGGAACGTCCCGATGCCGACGCGATTCTTCTCGCTGAGGATGATCCGGCGGACGCGGACGTGGTCCATGACCTTCTTCCAGTCGCCGTCGTAGAAGGCCATCAGGTCCTCGAAGATCTTGCGGCTGAAGGGGTCGGGCTCGCCCGCGCTGCGGAGGCGTCCGCCGTGGTGGGCGGGGCTGAACTTGGCGTTGAAGCGGTCGAGGATGGCTTGGCGGGCGGGCTGTGGGATGAGGACGATGGGGTCCTCGTGCATCGGGCTCGGGAACGGGTGTTCCTTCTGAGCCTCGCGTGGGTTGTCGGGCGAGGCGGAGACCTCGCAGCGGTCGTCGAGAAGCCAGCTGAACGAGTAAAGGGCGCCCTCGGGCGTGCGGCTGTAGGCCTCCATGCCCTTCTTCAGGAGCCGCGCAATGGTGCTCTTCGAGCTGCCGACGGGGCCGTGGAGGAGGAGGATGCGCTTGTCGGTGCCGTAGCCCTCGGCGGCGGAGCGGAAGAAGTCGACGAGGCGCATGAGGGCGAAGTCGAGACCATAGATGCCGTCGGCGCCCTCGCCGAAGGGATCGCTGAAGAAGTGGTAGCGGACACACTCGCGCTTGAAGAGCTTGTACTTCTCGAAACCATGGGCGAGGATGGCGTCGAAGGCCCGCTGGTAGGCGTTGCGGAGCACCTCGGGCTTGTTCTCGCAGATGTCGAGGTAGTCCCAGAACGAGCCGGTCCAGTGGTGGTCCTGGAAGCTCTGGCGATCGAGGCGTGACTCGATGATGCCGAGCAGGTCCGACCGTGAACCGTCGCCCGCCCCTGCCATCCCTGGCGTTGACTCCGTCGTCATGTCGAGTTCTCCTGCGTATCGCTACGCGGCTTCAGCCTACCCAGTTCTCCATTCGTTCGACAGTTTGCAGCGCGGCGAGGCGTGATGAAACCCCGGCGTCGGGTTTTCCGCGCATGTCAGCGATACTGCGCACAGGGAGCGTGGCTAGCGTTCGCTCATGTCTTTCGGTCTTGGTCACGGAAAACCTCTCGACACGGCGCCGGGCGTCGTCGGCGTCAGCGCCGAAGAACTCGGCCCTCTTCCCGACAACGTGCTGCAAGACCCGACGTCTGCTTGGGTTGATATCGGCTCATGGTTCCCCGTCCCCCACCAACCGCTGGAAATCGAGATCGGTTGCGGGAAGGGAACGTTCCTGCTCGAGCACGCGCAGGAGCATCCGGAGACCAATCTGCTCGGGATCGAGTGGGCGGGCGAGTTCTGGGCCTACGCCGCGGATCGCGTTCGGAGGCGCCGCGCCTCGGGATCTCACGAGAACGTTCGCCTTCTGAACGCAGACGCGACGGAGTTCATCCGTTGGCGCGTGGCGGACGGATCGGTCCGAGCGATTCACCTGTATTTTTCTGATCCGTGGCCCAAAAAGCGGCATCACAAGAAGCGGGTGATCCAGGACGCGTTTCTTGCGCAGGTTTGGCGCGTTCTCGAGACCGGCGGCGAGCTGCGGGTGGTGACGGATCACCCCGAACTCTGGGCGTGGGACGAGTCGCACTTCGCGAATTGGACGGGCGAGGCTCATGAAAGCCCCGCCCGGGGCGCTGGGGGATATCCGGAGAGGCCGTTTGAGCTCCTCGCGTACGACGCGGCAACGACCGCCGGTGAAGGGGAACTCGTCGGGTCGAACTACGAGCGAAAGTGGCGTCGGGAGGGACGCTCTTTCTACTCGGCATCGCTCCGCAAGCTCGCCTTGGCGGCATCTCCCTCATCCGACCGGTCCTGACGGCCGATCGAAGATGCGTGTCTGCGCGCGAGCCAGCATCCCTCGCCGGGTCCGAGTTGGGCCCGCCCGCGTCCGCTGTACGCCGATCCTTCGCGGCGGGCGTCGGCGCCACGATTCTCATGGTGGTGTCGATCCTGGCCGTGATCTGGATGGTGACACGGGACACGGCGCCCGCGATGGAACGGCTCCAGAAGGCCGAGGCCCTGCGGGGGGAAATCCTCCACCTCGATGAGGTGCTGACCATGTCGGCGTACATGGCGGCGGCGAGCGGCGACCTGAAGTGGCGTGACCGCTACATGCAACACGTGGGCGACCTCGACGCGGCGATCACCGCGCTGCGTGATATCTCGCCCGAACTGTTCGACAGCGAGGTCGGCGGTGAGACGGACGCGGCGAACCGGCGGCTGGTCGCGGCGGAGGAGCGGGCGTTCGAATTGATCGAGTCGGGCGACCGCGACGGGGCCTGGGAGCTTCTCAACGGGCCGTCCTACCGCCAGAACAAAGTCATCTACGCGCGCGGCATGGATCGGGCCGACCAGGCGGTGCGAGCGAGGCTTTTCAGTGAACGCCGGCGGATGTTTCAGCGGATCATGCTCGCGGGCCTCGTGTCTGGCATCTCGCTCGCGCTCGTGAGCTTCGCGTGGCTGCGGGCGTTTGGGATGATTCAACGCCTCGCGCGGGTGTCGAGGCGGGCAGCGGAGGCTGACGCGGCGTTGGTCGCGGCGGAGGCGAGCAACCAACTCAAGAACCGGTTCATGGCCCACATGAGTCATGAGCTACGGACCCCGGTGACGTCGATCATCGGCTATGGCGAATCGCTGCTCCTCGCGCCGCGCGACGCGGACGAGACGCGCCGTCGGGTACGCATCATCTGCGAGAGCGCGAGGCACCTCGAGCGGATCATCGCGGACGTGCTCGACATCAGCAGGATCGAGATGAATGAGTTCGGCCTGAAGCCCGGTGTGTGCAACCCGCGTGAGTTGCTGGAGCGGGCGCAGAGCCTGGTCGCGCCGATGGCCGATCGTCATGGGATCGAGGTCTGGATCGACATCTCGCCGGATACGCCGGCTCGATTCGTATCGGATCCGACGCGCGTGTCCCAGATCCTAATCAATCTCGCGTCGAACGCTGTGAAGTTCACGGAGAAGGGATCGGTCACGCTGCGCTCGCTCGCGACGACTGGCCAGGCGGGCGAGCCGTGCATCGCGTTTGAGGTGATCGATACCGGCCCCGGAATCGCCCAGAACGATCTGACGCGTGTCTTCGATCCGTTCGAGCAGGCGGACTACTCGATGTCGAGGCGATCCGACGGCGTTGGTCTGGGTTTGCCGATCTCCCGGGGGCTCGCGCGGCTCATGGGCGGTGACATCACGGTGACGAGCCGGGTCGGTCGCGGGAGCCTGTTCACGCTTCGGCTGCCGCTCGATGGCATGGGGGAGGTTCTGGAAGCTACTGACGAGATCGAGGAAGAACGTCTGACGCCCGTGATGGCGCCGATGGGCGCGCCGGAACCGGCGCCGGCGGTGGCTCGGCCCGCGAATGCGCCTCGTGTCTTGCTGGCCGAGGACATGGAGGTCAACCGGCTCCTGTTCGTCGAGATGCTGGCCTCGCTCGGGTACGACGCGACGGAGGCAGAGAACGGGCTGGAGGCGGTGGAGATCGTGAAGCGCGAGGGCACGAACGCGTTTGAGTTCGTGTTCATGGACATGCAGATGCCGGAGCTCGACGGGTACGAGGCGACCCGTCGGTTGCGCAAGATGGAGATGCGCGTCCCTGTCATCGCGGTCACCGCGCACGGGATGGACGGCGACCGCGAGCGGTGCATCGAGGCGGGGTGCAGCGATCACCTCGTCAAACCGTTTTCGCTCGGCGACCTGGACGAGATGATCGGGCGGTGGAAGGGCAAGGTCGCGCGGAGCGCCGCCTAGGGGAATCCTCGGTGGTAAGCTGCGTGGATGGGTGACCAAGGGACCGACGATCGTCGCGCCGTGGTGCTCGTCTCGGGCGGGCTCGACAGCGCGACCGCGCTCGCCGTGGCGAAGGCCGATGGGTTTGCCTGTCACGCGCTGAGCTTCGACTACACGCAGCGCCACGCGGCCGAGCTCGATGCGGCTACGGAGATCGCGGCGCGGCTCGGCGCTGTCGAACACCGGATCTATCCGCTCGATCTTTCGCTCTTCACGGGATCGGCGCTGACGGGCGTCGTCGATGTCCCAAAGGATCGGAGCGAGGACGAGATGGCGGGCGGGATCCCCGTGACGTATGTCCCCTGTCGGAACCTGATCTTTCTGACGATCGCGGCGGGCTGGGCGGAGACGCTTGGGGCGGGCGACCTGTACATCGGTGTCAACGCCGTGGACTACTCGGGGTATCCGGATTGCCGGCCCGAGTTCATCCAGTCGTTCGAGGAGACGCTCAATCTCGCGACGAAGCGCGGCGTCGAAGCGGCGAGCGGCGGGGAGATGGGGATCCGGCTCCACACACCGCTGATCGACCTGACGAAGGCGGAGATCATCCGACTGGGCACGGAGCACGGGGTGGACTACGCGCGAACGGTGTCGTGCTACGACCCCTCGCCGGACGGGTTGGCGTGTGGGCGGTGCGATTCGTGCCAGATCCGTCGGAAGGGGTTTCTGGACGCGGGGGTGGAGGATCCGACGCGGTACGCGGAGCGGGTTGGGGATGCGACGTAGGCGTGACAGCGGCGTGACGCACTTCCCAAGCAGTCCGACGATGAGCGTGCTAGACATCCGAAGTCGGTGCTATTTGCTCGCGTCGGCGGGCATGTTCGTGGCCCTCGCCGCGTCTTGCGCGAGTTCGCCGCGGGGAGCGGTCACGCAACAGACCGGGTCCGAGACGTCGCTTTCCGCTCGCGACACCGAGACGGCATCGAGGCTCTCTGAAGTCCGACTCTACTACGACGCCGGCGCGTTCGACGACGCGCGCCGAGAACTCGAGGCGATTCAGCAGGCGGGCCTCTCAGCGGGACTTCAACGCGAGGTCGCCGAGTGGTGGCGCCGGTTCGCCGAGAACGATCTCTACGGGCATCGATTCGACCTCGCGAACCGCGCCTTCGAGCGGTGGATGCTTCTGACTGGCCGAAGTGGTGTCGACGACCTCGAGACACTCGACGATCTTACGTTGTTTGCGAGCATCAAGGACCGGCGTGGAGATGATGTCGTTGCGGTGGCCGCGTTGGAGACGTTGCTTGTCCGCAGCGAGGCCGCGGAGGATGGGGACCTCATCGCCTTTGCTCACACGTCGCTCGGGCTGCGTGACGCGTTCGCACGCGACCTTGAGACCGCCGCGGCGAGGTTCGACGTGGTCATCGCGAACTACCGAGAGCGGGACGATCCGATCGGTCTGGCGGACGCTCTTTGCAACCGCGTCGCGGTCGCGAGCTTCGCTGGCGACACCGGGTTGGTACGGACGCTTGCCGCCGAGGCCATGGAGATATATGCGGCCAACGGTATGGGCGAGCGAGCCCGAAACGTGGCGGCGCTCGCCGATCTGCCGGCTCCGTGACAACAATGTGGCGTGGCCTATCCCCTCGTAGTGCACACCAACCCGGTCCTCGTGAGCGAGACCTTTACGAGCCTCCAAGGCGAGGGATCGCTGGTCGGCGTTCCGAGCTGGTTCTGCCGCCTGAGCGGGTGCAATCTTCGGTGTCGGTGGTGCGATACGCCGTACGCGTCGTGGAGCCCCGAGGGGACGAAGCGGACGGTCGATGAGTTGGTCGCGGAGGCGACGGCGAGCCCAGCGCGGCACGCGGTGCTGACGGGTGGGGAGCCGATGATCTTCCCGCAGCTCGAAGCGTTGTGCGATGGGCTGCGACAGGCGGGGATGCACGTCACGATCGAGACGGCGGGTACGGTCGACCGAGAGATCGCGTTCGACCTGATGAGCCTGAGCCCGAAGCTCGCGAACTCGACGCCTACTGACGATCCACGTGACCCGAGTGGTGCGTGGGCCGCGCGGCATGAGGGCCGGCGACTGGACTTCGATGCGCTGCAGGCGTTGGTCGATCGATCGACGGCGCCGCGGGCGAGGCAGTTCAAGTTCGTGGTGACGAGTGAGGCTGACCTTGCCGAGATCGAGGACCTGCTCGGCAAGCTACGCGGGTGGCGGCCTGAGGAGGTCTATCTCATGCCCGAGGGCGTCAGCGTGCCGGAACCGGCGCGGGTTCGGTGGGTCGTGGACGCGTGTATCGCGCGTGGGTGGCGGTACGGGCCTCGGCTGCATATTGAGTTGTTCGGGGATACGCGGGGGACGTGACCGGGAACCCTGTAGCGGGGTCAGGCGGCGGGTCGGAGTCGGGCCGGCGCTCGTGGCTTCATCGGTCCCCCACTCCATACCATCCGCTGATGCGATATCGCGTTTGCAAATCGTTCGAGGTCGAGAGCGGGCACATGCTCGCGAAGCACCCCGGGAGGTGCCGCCATCCGCACGGCCACTCGCGACGGATCGAGATCGTGCTGAGCGCCGAGACGCTCGACGACCACGACATGGTGTGCGATTTCAAGGCGTTGAAGCTCGCGGTGAGCGCGTTCATCGACAGCTTTGACCATGCGCTGGCCGTGAACAGCGAGGATCCGGAACTCGAGCGTCTCCGCGGCGGCCCGAGCGGCGGGCGGCTGGTCGTGTTCGACGGCGAGGATCCGACGACGGAAGTCCTGGCGAGGCGCATCTTTGAGCACGTCCAAGAGCGGATCGGCGCCGGGACGCCCTGCGCGGACGAAGACGGCAATGAATTTGCCTTCCGCCAAGGCCTCACGGTGGAACGGGTCCGGGTCGGGGAGACCAGTTCGTCCTGGGCAGAGTACGGGATCTGAGACGCCCCGCGACGAGGCGGGGGCGTCCTACAAGGAGCTCACACCGCATGTCCATCCAACGGATCGTCAGCATCGCCTTTCTCGGTCTCGCGGTTTCGACGGCACAGCTCGCGATCGCGCAGGATGGCGCTGACGCGGACGACCTCCGGTTTGCGAGGAGCCTCTCGAACGCGTTCAACCAGGCTGCGGAGGGGATCGAGCCGTCGGTCGTTCACATCACGACCGAGGCGACGGTCCAGCCGACGGGTCGAACCATCTTCGGTCGGCAGATGCGTCTTGCGCCGCAGATCCGTTCGGGGCTGGGGTCGGGGGTGATCGTTTCGTTCGACGGCGGCGAGCCGTTCATTCTCACGAATCACCACGTCGTTGATAACGCGGACAAGCTGACGGTGCGCCTGTACGACGGTCGGGAGCTGGAGGCGCAGCTCCTCGGGTCGGACCCGTCGACGGACATCGCGGTGCTGCGGATCGACGCGAGCGATCTGCGCACGGCGCGGCTTGGGGAC
Organism: Phycisphaerae bacterium; assembly: GCA_002706885.1. Taxonomy (GTDB): domain Bacteria; phylum Planctomycetota; class Phycisphaerae; order Phycisphaerales; family UBA1924. The sequence continues at coordinate 10,512 of PAKY01000042.1, read as the reverse complement.
TCGGATGAGTTGAGCATCGGGGATTGGGTGCTCGCGATCGGCAGCCCGTTCGGGCTCGATCAGACCGTGACAGCGGGAATCGTCAGCGCAAAGGGGCGGACGCTGCCGGGCGGCGACGCGCAGTATCACGAATTCATTCAGACCGACGCCTCGATCAACCGCGGCAACTCGGGCGGACCGCTCGTGACGCTCGAGGGCGAGGTGGTGGGCATCAACTCGGCGATTCTGAGCCGGACTGGGGAGTCGGCGGGCATCGGGTTTGCCATTCCCGCGAACATCGCGCGGGCGGTGATGGAGTCGATCATCGACAACGGCATGGTCGAGCGGGGATGGCTCGGCGTCGGGATGGGTGATCTCGATCCGGTGGTCCGGCGGGAACTTGGCCTCTCGCCCGACGAGGGCGTGGTGATCACGTCGGTCGTGCGAGGGAGTCCTGCGGAGAAAGCGGGGATTGAGCAGGGCGACATCGTCGTCCTCGCGAACGATCGAGCGGTGGTCGGGGGGATCAACCGCCTGCGCAACCTGATCGGTCTGAACGCTCCGGGAGAACGGGTCAACCTGCGGGTGCTCCGAGAGGGAAACGCCCGCGAGGTCAGCGCGCGTCTGATCGACACCGCGACGGGCGAGCGTCTCGCGCTCGGCGTGACAACGTACGAGCGGCTCGGTGTGGTCGGGCTCGCGATGACGCCGGAGATCGCGTCGGAGCTGGGCTATCGGCGGTATGTCCGAGGCGTGCTGGTGTACGAGGTGACGCCAGGCGGCTTGGCTGACGAGGCGGGTATCGAGCCGCGGGACATCATCACCGAGGTCGACGGGCGAGAGGTGAAGACGACTGAGGAACTCAACGAGCGGCTGCGGGAGGCGCGTCGGACGGCGAGGATCGGGCTGGCGCGCGGGCGGCTGTTCGGTTACGTCGATATCGACTTCGACTGATCGCCGTTGGCTCGACGCTCGGCGAGCGCCAAGGCGTCCTCGAGTTCCTTTGCGTGGTCGTGGTAGACGTCGACCGTCACCCGTTCGCCCTTCCAGAGGGTGGCGAGCGTGACCTTGATGTCGCTCAGGATCATGAGCAGCGAGGGGAGGACGAGGAGGATGATGCCCGTCCCGCTCATGAGGCCGAAGGCGATGGTGATGGCCATCGGGATGAGGAACCTCGCCTGGAAGCTCTGCTCGAGCATGAGCGGCAGGAGGCCGAGGACGGTGGTGATGGTCGTCAGGAGGATGGCTCGGACGCGGGCGCGGCCGGCGTTGTAGGCGGACTCCTGAACGGTCTTGCCTTGGCGGCGTTGCTCGTTGAAGAACTCCATGAAGATGAGCGAGTCGTTGACGACGACGCCGGAGAGCGCGACGAATCCGATGATGCTCAGGAAGGTCATGCTGTAGCCGAGGAGCAGGTGGCCCCAGACCATGCCGATGATCGCGAAGGGGATCGCGGACATGACGACGAGCGGCTGGGTGTAGCTGCCGAAAAGCCACGCGAGGACGACGTAGATCAGGCCGGCGGCGAGGAGGAAGCCGCCCGGGAGTGAACTGAACGAATCGCGCATGTCCTTCTGGCGACCCTGGAGAACGAGGTTGACGCCGGGGTACTTGGCGACGATCTGCTCGACCATCGGACGGAGCTCGGCGTTGACCTCTTCGGGGTTGGCCTTGCGAGCGTCGACATCGGCGTCGATCGTGACGACGCGTCGGCGGTTGAGGCGGCGGAAGGACGATTCGGTGCGAGCCTCGGTGAGGGTCGCGACCTCGCGGAGGGGAACGGGCACGCCCGCGGGGGTGAAGACGTACTGGTCTTCGATCTGTGCGAGGCTGCGGCGGACGCGCTCGGGCATCATGACGCGGATGTCGACGTCTTCCTGGTCCCCCGCGAAGGTGAAGGCCTCGATGCCGAAGGCGAAGCCCTGGATCTGGCGACCGAGGCTCTCGCGCGTGAAGCCGAGTTCGGTGGCGCCGGGGCGGAGCGTGATCTGAAGTTCGGGGAGGCCCTTCTCGATGCTCGTGAGGATGTCCACGACGCCGTCGAAAGTGCGGAGGGTCTGGATGATCTCGGCGACGGCGCGGTCGATGGTGTCGAAGTCGTTCCCGACGATCGCGTAGCTGATGGCCGCGCCCTCGGGGCCGCCCGAGTTCCCGCGGATGACGAGGCTTCTGGCGTCGGGGATCGGGCCGAGCTCGTCGCGGATGGACTGGATGACCTGCTCGCTGGTGCGATCGCGGTTCTCGATCGGCGCGAGTTCCATGATGACCTGGCCCGCGTCGGTCGCGACGGTCGCGCCGCCCGATCCGTCGAGCGGACTGATGGAGCCGACGGAGGCGAAGTAGCTCGTGACCTCGGGCTGGGTCGACACCGCCCGTTCGATGCGGCGGATGATGCGCTCGGTCTCGGCGAGCGGGGCGCCGACGGGCATGCGGAGTTCGGCGCTGACCGTCTCGGCGTCGTTGGTCTCGAAGAAGATGAAGTCGAGCCGCTTCCCGGCGACCATGCCGATGCTCACGATGAACACGGCGATGGCGATGAGCACGGTGGTGTAACGCATCCGCAGCGCCACGCCGAGAAGCTTCGAGTAGTTCGCGATGACGACGTCGGAGATGAACGCATCGCGCGTTCGGTCAAGCTTGCGTTCGACGCGGGTGAAGAAGCCCTCGTTGTGCTTCTCCTCGCGGTCGTCCACGGCTTTGAGGCTGTGGCCCATGTGGCTCGGGAGGATGAAGAGGCTCTCGACGAGCGAGATGATGAGCGAGCACCCCACCACAATCGGGAGGACGCCGAGGAAGTCGCCGATCGTTCCCTTCACGATGCCGAGGGGAAGGAAGGCGAAGACGGTGGTCAGAACGGTCGCGACCACCGGCCAGCCGACCTGTCCGGTACCCCGGACCGCGGCGACGAGCGCGGGCTCGCGCTCCTCGTGGCGGCGGGTGATGTTCTCCGCGACGACGATCGCGTCGTCCACAAGGATGCCGATCACGACGATCAGGCCGAACATGGAGAGCAAGTTCAGGGTGATGTCAAAGATGCGCATGAGCACGAGCGTGCCCGACAGGCTGACGACGAGGCCCATTGCTACCCAGAAGCTCACGCGCCAGTTGAGGAGCAGGACGAGCGTCAGGAAGACGAGCAATCCGCCCATCCCGGCGTTGCGGACGAGCAGGTCGAGACGCCCGACGACGAAACGAGCGAGGTCGGTGGTCGTCGTGAGCGTGCCCGGGAGGGCGACGTCGGACTGCTCGTAACCAGCCCGCCACGCCTGTTCACGGGTAGAGACCGGCAGATCGGTTCCGGGGGGGATGAGAAACCCCTTGAGGCGCTCGGTGAGGGTCGGCTTGAACGCGACCTTGTTCCGACCCGCGACGTAGGCCTTGGCCATGTTGGCCATCTCAACGACGTCGTCGTTGCCGCCAACAAACAGCGTCGCGTTGACCGCCGGCTCGCCGTTCAGGCGGCTGATCAGGGGCGTGTCGGCGAATCCCTCGCGAACGTCTGCGATATCTCGCAGGCGTACCGCGCGCCCTCCGGGGAGGCTCTGCACCACGATGTCGGCGATCTCGCCTGCCCGCTCGTCGACGCCCATAGCGCGGAGCGCGTAGTTCGCGGTGTCGGTGCGAACGGAGCCGCCCGGGCTCTCGCGCATTGCCATGCGGATGCGGGCGGCGACGTCCGACATGCTCAGGCCGTGCTCGATCAGGGCCGCGGGGCGGACCTCGACGACGACCTCGTCGGTCCGGATGCCGTCGATGGAAATGTCGGTGATGCCGGGGAGGTGGAGCAGGTCGTCCTTGATCGAGCGGATCGCCTGCTTCATCTCGCGTTCGTCGTGGTCGCCGTAGAGCGAGACGATGATCGCGGGGAGCTTCTGTTCGACCTTGTCGACGGTGATACGGTCAGCCTCATCGGGCAGGTCCTGGAGGGCGTCGACCTCACGCTTGACCTCGGCGACCTTCTCGTCGATGTCGACGCCGTCCTCGAACTCGACGACGACCCCCGCGGCGCCCTCGCGGACGGTGGTGCGGATCTCGTCGATGTCCTCGAGGCCTTCGATCGCGTCCTCGATCTTGATCGCGAGGGCCGACTCGACCTCCTCCGGCGCTGCGCCCGGGTACGGCGCGGAGATCGTCACGATCCGGACAGGGAGTTCCGGGAAGAATTCCTTGCGCAGACCGAGCCCGAAGATGAGCCCCGCGCCGAGCAACGCGAACATGACGAGGTTGGCGACGACAGGACGGCGAACACCGAAGGCGGCGAGTTTCACGACGCGTCCCCGTTGCGCGGGGTCTCTGCCTCGGCGCCGTCCACCGTCGGCTCGGCGCCCGGGACGCCGCCGTCGATGATCATCCCGACGTGCAGACGTTGGGTGTCGCCCATCAGAAGAAGGTCGCCGTCGTTGATCCCGCGTGACGCCGCGACCGACCCGGTATCGAGCACGGCCCACTCTGTTTCACGCGGGTGGAGATCGGGCAAGAGGCCGTCGATGTAGCGTTCGACACGGACCTCGACCTCCCTGACTCGCAGAAGCCGGGTCGCGGCGTCGAAATCAACGCGGTCGAGGCCGGACGATTCGGCGTCAGCGCGTGCGGTCACGGGGTCGATCGGTTCGCCGATGAGGGCTCGTTCGTCGTCGATCACGCGACGGGGGATGACCAGACGCGGCATCACCCGGCCGCTTGTGACGATGGCCTCGACGAAGCGTCCGGGGCGGAGGCGGTCGCCCGAACCGGCCACCGCGTCGACCTCGACAAAGACCGTCAGCGTCCGACGATCGGCGTCGGTCTCTGGCGCGACTCGTGAAACCGTCCCTCGCCACGCCGCATCCCCCGGACCGTCGGGGCGGAGCTCGACCTCGTCGCCGATCTCAACCACGCCGCTCGATCCGACGGGGAGGCGGACGGGCACTTCGATGCGATCGACGTCGACAACCCGGGCGATCGGGTCGCCTACGCGGAGGAACTCGCCGATCTCAACGTCAACGCGTTGGACCGTTCCGCTGATCGGGCTGCGGATGGTCGTGCGTTCGAGGTCCGCATCGGCGGAGCGAAGATCGCCACGACGAGAGGTGAGCTGCGCTCGAAACGACGCCCGGCGGCTCGGCACGCTCGCGAACCGCTCTCGCAAACCCTCGAGCGTCACGAGGTTTGCTCGGACCGACTGGATGCGGGCATCGACCTGGCTCTGGTTGCCAGCGCCGGCCTCGTAGGCCTCCCTGGCGCGGTCGAGATCGCGCTGCGAAGCCTCGGCCTGTTCCTCGGTGAGTCGGATGCGCTCGGCCAAGGAGGCTTCCTCGACTTCGAGGGCGCTCAGATCGGCATTGACCTGCTCGATCTGGGCTTGGAGAGCATCGACACGGGCTTGATATGTGGTCGGATCGATACGGAGAAGCAGATCGCCCTCGCCGATCGCCACCCCGTCCTCAAGCGTCCTGGGGCGTTCGACGACCCTTCCCGACACCTCGGCGGCGACCTCGACGGCGTCCATGGATCGAGCGACGCCGTAGCCCTTGAAGACCAGCGGCGCCATGGCCCGCTCGACACGCATCGTCGGCACCACACGCGGCGGCTCGAGATCGGTCGCGCGGTTGGCGCCCTCCTTGGTCACGAACAACGCGCCGAAGATGCCGAACGCAAGCGCGATGGCCACGAGACCGACGAGGCTCCGAAAGACGATCGAGATCTGCTTGAGCAACGGACAGGCCTCCTCGCCACCGGTAATCGCTCGCTCGACACCGTGGCGTACCCGCGGGCGCGATGGTAGGTGGCGGCAGATGCTTCGCGGCGGCGGCTCGATAGACTTTGACCGAACCTTTGCTCCAAATCCTCCTGAGGGGAGTACTTCGCGATGACGACCACCGCAGCCTCGTTCGACGCACGCACCGACGACGTCCTCCGCAAGCTCGAGGAGACCGGCCAGTACAAGACGTTGCAGACCATTGACGGTCCGATGGACGCGACGATCCGCCTCCGCGACCCGGACGGTGGCGTCCGCGAGGTCCTGTGCTTCTGCTCGAACAACTACCTGGGCCTCGCGAATGATCCGCGCGTGGTCGAGGCGGGAATCGAGGGGCTCCGGAAGTTCGGAGCGGGGACCGCATCGGTACGGTTCATCTGCGGCACGTTCTCGCCGCATGAGGCGATCGAGCACACCATCGCGTCCTACATGGGGACAGAGGCGTCGTACACGTTCGTCTCGTGCTGGACGGCGAACGAGGCGATCTATCCGACGTTCGCGGAGCCGGGTGACATCCTCATCTCTGACGAGTTGAACCACGCGTGCATCATCGATGGCATCCGCCTCGCCGCTGTGATCAAGAAGGGTGTCAAGAAGACGGTCTACAAGCACGCGGACTACGCGGACCTTCGCGCCAAGCTCGTCGCCGCAGCGGAAGACCCGGAAGTTACGGGCCAGATATGGGTCGTGACCGACGGGGTGTTCAGCATGGAGGGCGACATCGCCGATCTGCCGGCGATCCGTGGGTTATGCGATGAGTTCAACGCGATGCTCGTCGTCGACGACAGCCACGGGCACGGCGTCATGGGGCGGACGGGGCGCGGCACGCACGAGCACTTCGGGATGATGGGCGCGGGTCCGTCGGGCGGATCGGCGAGTGGGAACGACATCGGCGAGGTCGATTTCTTCACGGGCACGCTTGGCAAGGCGCTGGGCGGCGGCGCGGGTGGGTTCGTCGCGGGCACGAGCCGCGGGATCGAATTGCTCATCCAGCGCGGTCGGCCGACGCTCTTCAGCAACGCCCTTCCCGCGACGATCGCGTGCAGCGCGAACAAGGCGATCGAGATCCTGATGGATGAGCCCGAACGCGTCGAGAAGCTGCGGACGAACGTCGACCTCGCGCGGTCGAAGATCCGCGCCGCGGGGTTCGACGTCCTCGACAGCCCCACCGCCATCTGCCCGATCATCGTCGGCGACACCGCGGAGGCGATCCGGATGAGCAAGCGACTGCTCGAGCTCGGCGTGTTCGTGATCGGCTTCGGCTACCCCGTCGTTCCCGAAGGGGCGGCTCGTCTGCGAATCCAGATGTCCGCGGCGCACGAGCCTTCGCACATTGACGCCCTTGTGGACGCCCTGAAGAAGCTGTGACAGACGTCGACGCCCGAGAAGCGGTCGAGGAACTCGCCCGCCGCCATGGCGGGACCATCTTCGGCATCGCCTCGCGACTTTGCGGGTCCCGCGAGGAGGCGGAGGATCTGACGCAGGAGGTGTTCCTCCAGGCGTACCGCCGCTGGGAAACATTCGACGGGCGTTCGAACCCGACGACCTGGCTCTACACGATCGCGGCGCGGGCGTGTCAGAGGTTGCATCAGAAGCGGGCGGACGAACCAGATGAGATCGGATCGCTCGACGCGTTGTTGCCGTTCGGGGATCCGCTCGTCGCGACCGTCCCCGGCGCCGATGTGGACGGCTTGGGCGAACAGGTCCGGCGCGAGGCCCGGGAGCGGCTTCAGGAGGCGATCGCGGCGCTTCCGGACGAGTTTCGAATGCCGTTGATCCTGAAGGAGATCGTGGGCCTGAGCGTGCCCGAGGTCGGGATAGTGCTTGGCCTCGAAACCGGCACCGTGAAGAGCCGCGTGCATCGGGCGCGGCTGCGGCTCCGCCACGCGATCGAACATGCACTTCCGAAGGAGGCTGCTCCAGCACCAGCGTACGACAGGCAGACCTGTCTCGATCTGCTCGCGGCAAAGCAGGAGGCCCTCGACCGTGGTGTTCCCTTTGATCAGGGGGTGATTTGTGAGCGGTGCCGGTCGGTGTTTGACACGCTCGATCTGGCGGGTGACTTCTGCCGGGAACTCGGGCGGACCGAGCCGCCGGCCGGTCTGATCGAACGGCTGCGGCGGAAAATTTCGGTCTGAATCAAAATCGATGGGAACGGTGGGCGCTGGAAGCGCCTCTCAACCGATGGCGAAGGAAGAACTTCGCTCGGAGGCCCCGCCATGACCACGATGCCCGTGTCGGATGATCTCGCCCCATACGCGGCCGAGCCGCTGCCTGTCTCGCCCGGCGTGGCGCAGGTGTGGCTCCGATCGGACGATGCCGTGTTGATCGACGTCCGAGAACCGTTCGAGAACGCGGCGAATCACATTGGAGGGTCGATGCTTCGCCCGCTCGGCTCGATCGATGCGCAGGACATCGCGCGCGAGTTCGGCGGATCGCGGGTCATCTTCCATTGCCAGGCGGGCAAGCGATCGCAGGAAGCGGCGGAGCGGTGCGCGGCGGCTGGCGTGATGGCGTTCACCCTTGATGGGGGAATCGACGCGTGGAAATCGGCGGGGCTACCCGTTGAGCGATCGGCGTCGGCGCCGCGTATTGGCGTGATGCGGCAGGTGCAGATCACCGCGGGGTCGCTCGTGCTGCTCGGGGTCGTCCTCGGGGCGACGGTTGCCCCGGCTTTTCTCGGCATCTCGGCGGTCGTGGGCTGCGGGCTCGTGTTCGCGGGAGCGACGGGGTGGTGCGGGCTTGCGAAGGCACTGTCGCTCGCCCCATGGAATCGCGTTCACGGGACGAGTTGTTCGAGCTGACTGAGCTTTCCGTGTTGAAATCTGAGAACCATGAACAGGAGGGACGGATGTCCACCGACGCCGCTGCGCACTACGAGACCTGGCCGTCGCGGATCAGGGCGATGAAGGAAGCGACGCCTGACGTGGCGAGCGCGTTCGGGTCGATCTTTGGGAAGCTGATGGGTGATGGAGCGCTGACGTCGCGGGAGAAGGAACTGATCGCTCTCGGAATCGGGATGGCGCTTCGATGCGAGTCGTGCATCTATGCGCACACCGAGAAATGCCTGAAGGCCGGCGCAACGCGGGAGCAGATCCTCGAACTCGCTGGTGTGGTGGTCATGATGCAGGGCGGGCCTGGGTACGTGTACGTGCCGAAGCTCGTCGAAGCGTTGGACGCGCTCGGCGGCGGGTAAGCTGGAGGGATCTTGGAGGTCCCCATGCTGAGCGAGATGCTTCAGACGCTCGACGATCCTCGGATGCTGCACGCGGCGGCGGTGCACTGGCCGATTGTGCTGACCCCGTTCGCTCTGGTCGGTCTGATGTGGCGGCTCTTCGGCGGGCGGAAGCGGATCGGGGCGGTGCTCGTCTCCGTCGCGGCCTTGCTGTTGGCTGCGACGGGGGCCGGCGTCGCGGCGGGCGCGGGGGAGGAGTCGATCGCTGGGATTCGAACAGTCACGGAGACGTTCTCGACGGCCGAGTCTGAGGCCCTGGAGCGGCACGAGTCTCTCGGTGAGGGGGCTTGGATGTGGCCCCTGGGATGCGCGATTGTCGCGGGGCTGACGCTGGCGCCGAAGCCGAAGTGGCTGGGGATCGTGGCGACGGTTGTCGCGATTCTTGCGGTCGGCTTCGTCTCGGCGCGGTTCGCGTGGACGGGCCACACGGGCGGTGTGCTGGTGTACGAACACGGGCTCGGCACGGTGGATCGGTAGCGGAACGCGCATCGACAGCCGTGGAACGGGCGGTACCATCGGTTCATGGCCAACCCCACCCCCACCGCCGCGACGCCCGCCGAGATCGCGAAGACGATCGATCACGCGTTGCTCAAGCCGACGCTGACCGACGCCGAACTCGAGGCGGGGTACGACCTCGCGATTGAGCATCGGGTGGCGAGCGTGTGCGTGATGCCGTTTGCGCTGGCTCGGTGCGCGGAACGGCTCGCGGGGAGCGGGGTCGAGCCGAGCACCGTCATCGGGTTCCCGCTTGGCGTGCATCGGACGTCGGTCAAGGTCGCTGAGGCCGAGGCTGCGCTCGCCGATGGTGGGACCGAGCTCGATATGGTCGTGAACGTCTCGCGGGTGAAGTCCGGCGCCTGGGACGACGTTCGCTCGGATGTCGCCGCGGTGCTTGCGCCGGTGCGCGCGGCGGGGATGAAGCTCAAGGTGATCTTCGAGAACTGCTACCTCGAGGCATCGGAAATCGAGCGTCTCTGCGGGATCTGCTCGGAACTCCGCGTCGATTGGGTCAAGACGAGCACCGGATTCGGGTCGGGCGGGGCGACCGATGAAGACGTCGCGTTGATGCGGCGTATCACCGATCCGGCTGTGCAGGTCAAGGCGTCGGGCGGGCTCAAGACGCTCGCGGACGTTGAACGGATGCGAGCCCTGGGCTGCACTCGATGCGGCGCCAGTTCGACGGCGGCGATCATGGCCGAAGCGCTCGGACGGGGCTGATTGCCGAGACGTCGCGGATCAGGGGCAGCGGGCGTTCAGGATCCGAACGTAGGCGAGCAGGTCGAAGACATCGAACGACCCGGAGGGGGCCGCGAGATCGGCGAAGACCTCTCCGCTCTGCGCGTGGCCGATATAGGCGGTCACATCGGCGGCCCGGTCGCATGTCGGACGCAGAACGAGATCGAGGAAGTCGAACGCGTCGTCGAATGGCATCGCTCCGAGCGTGTGTCCGGCGCCGGGCACTGGTACGAACGGCGCGGGAACGGGCGTGTCCCAGAGTCTCGCTGAGAGTTCGACGCTCTGCGTGAACGGGACGGTGTTGTCGATGTCGCCGTGAGCGATG
>PAKY01000041.1 GCA_002706885.1 Phycisphaerae bacterium | reverse complement strand
TTCGTGCGCACAGACGTCACGAAGCAATCAGAAGTCGAGGCCCTCATCGAAACGGCGGTCGAACGCTGGGACCGTCTCGACGTGGTGGTCGCCAACGCGGGCGCGGCCGGCGCGGGCGTGACGCCGTTCGTTGACGATACCGAGGAAAACCTCCGGAGCATTCTCGAGATCAACGTCATCGGCACGTGGCACACCATGCGAGCGGCCATCCCGCGTTTGGCTAAGGGCGGTTCGATCATCAATGTGTCGTCGGTCGTCGGTCTCCGTGGCTTCTCGGGGTTCTCGTCGTACTCGGCGTCGAAGTTCGCGGTCGAAGGGCTGACGCGTTCGCTCGCTCACGAACTCGCGCCCACCGGTATCCGCGTCAACACCCTCGCCCCGGGACCCATCGAAACAGACATGGCACGCCAGGTCACGGGCGGCGACGTCGACGTCATCGGATCCATGACGGCCATGGCAAGGGTCGGACAGCCCGAGGAGATCGCGTCAGCCGCCGTCTACCTCGCGTCCGATGGCAGTTCGTACTTGACGGGACAGCACATCGTGATCGACGGCGGGATGCTGGCCTGATCAGAGGCCGTTGTGCCACGAAACGGAATTCGACGACCCAACACATGTTCCGGGAACAGGAGGCCTCGATATGTTCAATGGTTTGATGGTGGCGGCGGTGGCCGTCGCGACGGTCGCCGCTAGCGGCGTTGACGGCCAGTCGGAAGCGCCGCGGTTTGAGACGTCGCGTGGTTTCGCGATCCATTCGGTCGCGTCGGCGCCGGAAGCGTCGCGCGAGTCGATCGAGTGGTTCGTCGGCAATCTCGGATTTGTGCCGAACCTCGTGGGGGTGATGTCGGAGTCACCCGCCCTGATCCGCTCCTATGCCACCTTGCAGCAGAGCCTGCTGACCCACAGTTCGCTCTCACCCGCGGACGTCAACGTGGTGCAGTTCGCGATGGCGTATGAGAACGAGTGCCAGTACTGTGTCGCGGGCCACACCCTCGGGGGGAAGGCCGTCTTCAAGAACACGGACGCCGAGATCGCGGCTCTGCGAACGGGATCGAAGCTCCCGACCCCGAAGCAGGACGCCCTCCGGCGCTTCACCCTGGATGTCTACGAATCGAAGGGTCGTGTGACGAGCGAACAGTTCGAGGCGTTCCTCGCCGCGGGATACTCCCGTCAGGACGCCCTCGATGTGGTCGCGGGCATCGCCGCGAAGGTGATGACCAACTTCACGAACCAAGTGGCGCTGACGCCTCTGGACGAACCGCTCGCGCCGCTCGCGGAGGGACTCCCGTTCGCCGAGGACCGGGCGACGCTCGAACGTTGACGCGACGGCCTGAAGACCATCGGCCACTGTCAATGAATAGGGGGCTCCGGCGTTCGGAGCCCCCTCTTGCTTTGTAGTGTCAAATGTGACGCGGCATCGCACTTCCGGAGCGTCACTTACAGACTTCAGAGCCTCGTCGACTCGGACATCGTCCCGTCGACCACGGATCGCACAGTTCCTTGCGGCGCAGCGGACGGCGTTCGCCTCGGTGATCGCGAATACCGTCGCCAGCGGCTCAGCCAAGACGCCACGAAACGAGTTCTTCGCGAGGCCCGATCTGCCGGCGCCGCGGCCGATCCGCCGCGGTTCCTGCGGACTGCTCATCATGCGTTGAGATCACGGCGCACTCGACCGCCTGCCAGCGACATTCAAGAGCTGGAATCGCACCGAACGATAACTCTCAGAGATGCATGACGAGGCAACTCTCGCCTCCTGAATTCCACAACTTGCATCAGTGAATCTAAAGGTAAACCAGATAGTCGATTACCACGATTCAGCAGACGGGATCGCCGTATTCAACACGGGCAGAATGGAGAAAAGGAACCGCAATGATTATTGAAGCGCTCTTCACGAGTTCAGTCGCTATCGGCCTGCTGCCGGACTTGCCGGCGCCCGTGCCGCCGCATCCTGATGCGGCCGTGTTCGACGCTGTCTGCGGCCTTGCTCGAAACACACGTCTCGACGGGACGGATGGGTCGTTCTGTCACACGACGTGCTCGGGCATTTACATTGGCGACCACCTGGTAGTAACTGCGTCCCACTGCTTCTACTGCTTCCTGAGCACAACGGACTACTCCTCACGACCATATAACCTTCGTTATACCGCTCGATTTCGCCTCCGACCCGACGGAACACGTGGTGTTGACTGTACTTCCGGAGGCGGCCATTTAGATTTTTATGATGTTCCTGTTGTTGACATCATCACGCACCCGACCGGATTCTACGCAAATTATCGCGCGGATTGTGACGATCCACTGGACAACGAATACTACGACGTTGCCATTCTTGTCCTCGATCCGACCTTTGATATGAGTCACATAACACCGGTTCCGGTCAGCACTCAACGGGTCGCGGAAGGACCGTTCAATGGAGTCCCTGGCTCCCCCGGAACAGGTGACCAATGGTCCGGATGGGCGATGGGCTGGGGGCTTCCGGACATCGGGGACCCGAACGCCACGAAAGCGAACTTTCGATACTTCGACATCTACAGGGAGGACGCGAGCGATCGCTACCAGTTCGAACCCGAGCGAAACGCCTCCGATTTCCACGACCGACGACTCAACTCGGACGGAATCCCAATCGATAACGGCGATTCGGGCGGGGCCTTGCTCGTCCGCGCCGAAAACGGGGACCTCATGCTTCCGGCAGTGCTGACCGGTGGAAACGGAGCCGGCCCTGTCCTTCGCCGGTTTCGCCGTGACGGCGATCCCGACAACCCAACTTCGGCGGACTACTTCCCCCTCGTTGGCGTGCCGGCCTCGGCGATGGATCTCACAGGCGATAGCGGATCGACGGGGTCGTGGCTTGGACATTTTGACGGGGCCGTCGATCTCCACGACGCCCTGTACCTCGCGGCGAGGATCGACGACGGCATCTTCGACCCGGCCTGGGACTTCGATAGCGACGCGGACCTCGACGCCGCTGATCTCGTCGCGTTCGCGCAACGCCTTGAGAGCGAACTGAATCCGCTCTCGCCTCGCCCGTATCTGCCTCTCGATGCGGGTTCACTCGATGCGACCGGGGACTATCGAGTGAACGCGGATGATATCGCCACTCTCAGCGCTCGTGTGGGATCAACGGCGTCGTCAGACCTCGTTTGGGACAGCGATCTGGATGGAACGCTGTCTACCGATGATGTGACGCGATTCGCCGCCGTGGTCACGGCTTTTGGCCACGGCGTCTTCGGAGACATCGACGGGGATGGACTCGCAGACTGCACGGACTATGGGCTGGCGACCGGCGTGTTCAGCGCCACAAAGGGAGACCCCGGTTACAAGACAGAACTGGACATCGACCTCGACGGCGACAATGACACTCGAGACTTCGACTGGTTCATTCGAACCGTCGCCCCTGCGGATATCGGCGACGAAGATCTGTTCGGAAGCAACCTTGCGCGAACCGCTGACTTGAAGGTTGACGAGTTTGACCTGTGGCGGTTCCTGCTGAGATCGCCGGTAGCCGGCGACACCACCATCAGCGATGGCGTCGTCCAACTCGACGTCACCTCCGCGGACCATCCGGGGCAACCGGACTACCTGATCGATATCGAGGACCTCCTGTTTTTTCTCGACGCATACCGAAACCGGTGCGGCGGCCCGGGAGCGACGGCGGCGCTTCTCGACCCCGGTTTCGATACGAGCGGCGACGAACGCTTCTCATTCAACGATGCGTTCGAAGACTTCCCGCAAGACGGAACGGACTGGACCGCATCGGATCCCGGCTTCGACAGCCACTACGACTTTGATAACGACGGAGTGATTCCGTTCTCGACAACGATGGCACTGTTCGATTTACTCCGTGATACGCCGCGGTGGCGCAGCGGTCTCACATGGGACCAGGGCCGCCTCGGCGACTTCGATGGATCCGCCTCCGATCCGTGCGATGCGGGCGGGTTGACGTATCCACACTACTACCCCGTCATGGACAGTTCGTTCTGTGATTCGCACGATGACCACGGGTTCACCGATCGATGCCTTGATCTCTGCGCCATCAAGGCGGCGATCAGCGGCGGGAACACCCCCTTCGATGGCCGCACAATCCGAGACACCACGTACCATTACGCGCTCGACGCCGATCTCGACGGCGACAATGACGAAGCCGATCGCGTTGCGATCTACCAGTTCTTCCAGCCCGCCGACGTGGATCCCCCGGGGAATCCCGACGGTGTCGTAGACGCGTCGGACCTGTCGACGTTTGTTGATTGGTTTGTGAACGGCGACCTCGGAGCGGACGTCGCCGCGCCGTATGACGTACTGGACCTCGCGGACGTCCAGCAGTTCGTCCAGTGGCACACTGACTACTCGTGCGTCGCTGTGAACTGTCCGTAAGTCAGGGTCGCGAGGACATCAATTCCACGGCGGTTGGCTTTGACGCCGAGAGCCGCCGGTATCGCAAAAACGACAACGCCCGGAGCTTGTCGGCTCCGGGCGTTTCTTGCAAAGCGGGTGAGCGGATTCGAACCGCCGACATTCACGTTGGCAACGTGACGCTCTACCACTGAGCTACACCCGCGTCTGGTTGTCTGCAGGGTCCGGCCGAGGCCTCATCCCGCGAGGGGAAAAGTAGCCGCGATCCGCGGCGCCGTCAATGTGCTCGGGCTCGCAAAGACGCCCTCCCCTCCATGTCGCCCCCATGCCCAGCCCGTCAGGCAGCGCAGACCCCCTCGATCGCCACCCTCAGCCGTCCCGCTCGGCCGCCGAGCGGATCGCCGCCACGACCTGATCGGACGTGTACGCGTTGGCGATCCAAGGGCGGTCGCTGCCGGGGGCGTAGATCGCCAGGGTCGGGATACCGGTCTGACCGAGCTCGCGCAGCGTCTCCCACCCCGGCGCCGACTTGCTCGTCAAATCGGCCTTCAACGCCGTGACACCGTCGCTCAGAAGCAGCTCCTTCACGGGCCCCTTGGCGAGCACCGCGGCCTCGAGGGCCTTGCAGTTCAGACACCACTCGGCGGTGAAGTCCACGACCACGACCTTGCCTTCGCCCAGGTCGTTCCCCAGCCGCTCGGGGGTAAAGGCGATCCAGAAGTCGTTGTACGCGTGGTTGGTCTCGTTCGCGGCCGCCGCGACACCGCCGCCCGCGAGCACAAGAGCGACCACGGCCATCGAGGCGCGGGCCGTCGTCTTCGGCGTGATCCGGACCGTCTGGACAACGAGCCATCCACCCGCCGCCAGGGCGAACATGCCGACAAACCACCAGTGCACCACGCGCCCCCACCACGGGATCTGGTCAACGCCCAGCAGCGCAAGCACGCCCGCGCCGATGAAGTACGCCGCAGCCGCGAGGAGCAGCAGCCCCATGACCTGCTTCACAAGCTCCGAAGCGGGGCCGGTGCGGGGAATCTTCTCCACCCACTGCGGCCTCGCGGCGAGCACCAGATAGGGCAGGGCCATCCCGATGCCGAGGGCCGCGAAGATCGTGATGACGACCGCCGGAGGGAGCGTCGCCGAGCCCGCGAGGAGAGCGCCCGCTACAAAGCCGAAGCACGGGAGGCCAAGGACCGCGGTCATCACGCCGAACATGAACGAACCCTGGGCCGTGTCGGCCTTGGGGTTGACCATGTACACCTGCTTGGGCAGGTTGATCGCGAACGCGCCCATGATGCCCACGCCCATCGCGGCGATGAGCACCCCGATCCCGAGCGTGATCCACCAGAACCCGAAGATGATCGACGGATCGGTGAACGTCGCTACGAAGGCCACCGGCACACCGATCCCCACCCAGAACGCCACAACGCCCGCCGCCATCCAGAGGCCGAGGGCGAGGCTCTTGCCGGGCGAGCCCGCGTGCTGGCTCAGCGTCATGATCTTGATCGGAATCACGGGGAGCACGCAGGGGGTGAGGTTCAGAATGAACCCGCCGACGATCGCGAGCAGCGACACAACGACCAGCCCGCCCGGGCTCGTCGGACTCGGGATCTGCACCCCGAAGAACTGCGGACCCGCCGCCTCACCCTTGGGAAGGGTCTGAGCCGCCGCGGCGTCATCCCATTCAGTGGCCTCGGCGAATGTCGCGGGATCAAACGACCCGAAGAGCTCGACATCGACGGATGGCGTGACCGCCGCGTCCGCTGACACGACCGGGAGCGTGATCGTCCGGGTCACGTCCTCGGGCGGGAGGCACGAGAAATCGTCACAGATCTGGGCGACCAGATCGATGGTGAGGGTGACCGAATCCCCCACCGCCGCGTCGGCCGCGACGAGCACGGGCACGTACGCGACAGCCCGTCCCTCGAAGACCGGGATCTCGTCGACCCCGAGGTAGAGGTTCTCGGCGTTGATCATGTGCGTTTCGGGCCACTGGATCGGGCCCGTCGACGCGGCGCCTTGGCTTGAGGCGGTGATCCGGGTGGGCTCGAGGCCCTCAACATTGAGCCGCGCAGGATCTGCCTGCGCATGCCAGCCTTTCTGATGGTCGAGGACGACCGCGAGGACGAGTTGTCCTCCGGGGGCCACCGACGTGCGATCCGCGGCGAGGCCGACGCGGAGCTGCTTGCCCGCTTGGTGATCGCCGAAGTCGATCGAGCCGACCTGTGCCGCTGCCGAGGACACCGCGACGACCACCGCCGCGAACCACCCGAAGATCGATCTCGACATCAAACCCACCCTTCGTCAGGCCGATTTCTGAACGGCAACATCGCCGCCGCATCGACGCCTGAGCAATCATGCCCGCGTCATGATTGTTCCGACGTCGGGCCCACCCGGTTGAGCCCGAGGCGTAACGATCGCTCGTACCACCCCCCCGTCCTTCAAGGGAGGACTTGAGGACGCCCGATATGCCCGCTTGGCCCATGACCCGATGGATCGGTGGCCGCGCGCCCGACGATGACGCAGGCAGCTCAGGAGGAGCTCCCCGAACTTGGCCGACGTTCTTGACCAAAGTGAGGTAGACGCCCTTCTCGCCGCGGTGGTATCCGAAGGCGTTGAGGAGGAGGGCCCGTCGGCGCAGATTTTCAGCCGTCGGGGGCGTGATACAGAGGACATCGAGGTCCGTCCCTACGACTTCAAGCGCCCCGAGCGCGTGTCGAAGGACCAGATGCGGGCCCTCCTCACGCTCCACGAGGGCTTTGCACGCAACTTCGGCGTGGCGCTGAGCGGGTTTTTGCGCACGATCGTCGAGGTCAAGGTCGCGGCCTGCGAGCAGATGACCTACGGAGAGTTCATCAACTCCCTCCCCAACCCCACCAGCTTCAACCTGATCGAGGCGGACGGCCTCGAAGGCCAGATCTGCCTTGAGATCAGCCCGCTCATCATCTACCCGATCATCGACCGCCTCCTCGGCGGCACCAGCCAGGACCTCTTCATCCCGCAGCGCCCGATGACGGCGATCGAAACCCGCCTCATCAGCAACGTGACCAACCGCGGCCTCGCATCCCTCGCGGAGGCATGGGAGAGCGTGAAGAAGCTGAGCTTCTCGATCATGGCGACAGAGAGCAACCCGCAGCTCGTTCAAATTGTCCCCCC
Organism: Phycisphaerae bacterium; assembly: GCA_002706885.1. Taxonomy (GTDB): domain Bacteria; phylum Planctomycetota; class Phycisphaerae; order Phycisphaerales; family UBA1924. Next base: position 9,539 of record PAKY01000041.1, on the reverse strand, counting down.
GAACGAGGTGGTTGTTGTCGTCGGCCTCGAGCTCAAGCTCGCCAATCGCGCGGGCACGATGAACCTCTGCATTCCTTACAACGTTATCGAGCCGGTCGTCGAGAAGCTCAGCGCTCAGAACTGGTTCGCGGTCGCGAAGTCGCATGTCTCCGAGGAATCCCGAAATCGGGTGGAGGGGACGATCAGCGGCGCGACGCTGGATCTGCACGGCATCCTCGCGGGAACTCGCCTTACTGTTCGGGACTTGGCGTCGCTCAGCGTCGGCGATCTCATCACCACCGAAAAGCTCGCCACCAAGCCTGTTGTCCTGTGCGTGGAAGGGGAGCACAAGTTCCTCGGCCAGCTCGGTCAGCATCGCGGCAAGCGCGCGATCCGCGTCCTTCGGCCGATCGACACCCACGATCGGGTGTGACGGTTCCAGACGAGCGGGGTCGAAAACGGTTTGACCCTGTGGAGGCGCCCCTTCTATCGTTACGGCTGCTGCGGGTCGTGCGCTCGCGGGATGGACATTGGTGGATGCAAACGGTGACCGCACATGTTCGTTGATCGTGGACAGGCCCGGCGATCGAGCCGAGCCGGTGTTCGTCGCGCGGCCGATGGCCGGGACGGACACAGCCGCGGGGGCGCCCCGATGGCTTGACGGTGTCAGGTCATTTCGGGGGTGACGCTTCGGCGTCGCGAACGATGCGGTCAACCGCGAGTGTCCACGACGCTTGCGGTTGATTTGTTTTTGTCTCGCCAGCGGCGAGACGCGGATCGGTGATCGAATCGGACAACTGGGCAATCAGGCAACTCGACAATCAGACATCGACAGTGGAAAGGCAAGAGACGTGAACAGCCAGGAAATGATGCGCATCCTCGACTCGATCGCGCGCGACCGGAACATCGAGAAAGAGACGCTCGTCTCCGACCTTGAGCAGGCGATGGTGACCGCTGCGCGGAAGCACCATCACACGCTCGATCCCGAGGAGTTCACGTGTACCATCGATCGCTTCAGCGGCGAGATGGCGCTGCTCCGCCACGGCGAGCCGGTCGAGATGAGCCCCGAGGCGTTCGGTCGAATCGCCGCTCAGACCTTCAAGCAGGTCATGATCCAGCGCTTCCGTGACGACGAGCGGAGCAGCATCCTCGAAGAATTCAGCAAGCGGATCGGCACGATCGTCACGGGCGTGGCCCAGCGGTACGACCGCGGCGCGCTGGTCGTCCAGGTCGACCGCGCCGAAGCGGTCATGCTCCGAAGCGAGCAGATCCCGGGCGAGCAGTTCGCCGCTGGCGATCGGGTGCGGGCGTTGATCCTCGACGTGAAGGACGTCGGCAGCCAAGTGAAGATCTACCTCAGCCGCGGGCACGCCGACTTCATCAAACGCCTTTTCGAGGTCGAGGTTCCCGAAGTCGCCGAGCGCATCATCGAGATCAAGGCGATGTCGCGCGAGGCGGGTTACCGCACGAAGATCGCGGTGAGCTCGATCGATAGCAAGGTCGACGCGGTCGGCGCCTGCGTCGGCGTCCGCGGCAGCCGCATCAAGAACATCGTCGACGAACTCAACGGCGAGAAGATCGACATCGTCCGCTGGAACGAGTCGAGCCAGATCCTCATCCAGAACGCTCTGAAGCCCGCGGAAGTCCAGGAAGTCAGCCTGTGCTTCGAGTTGGCCCGCGCGACGGTCGTCGTCCGCGATGACCAGCTCAGCCTGGCGATCGGCAAGCGAGGCCAGAACGTGCGTCTGGCGGCCCGCCTGACGGGCTGGGACGTCGACATCCTGACGCCCGAGGAATTCAACAAGGGCCTCGAGACGATGTCGCAGACGCTTACCCGCGTCGAGGGCATCACTGACGAGCACATCGACCGCCTCGCGGCGCTCGGCATGGTCAGTGTTTTCGACGTCGCCGACGTCGGCCCTGAGGTTCTCGGCGCCGAGCTCGAGATCGAGGACGAGGACAAGCTCGAGGAGATCATCGAGCTCGCGTCGGAGAAGGCCAAGGAAGTCGCGGAGATCCAGGCCCGCGAGAAGGAAGAGGCCGAGAAGCGTCGCGCCGACGAGGAGCAGGCCGCTCGACGCCTCTTGGAAGGCGGCGACACCGACGCCGATCCGGAGGTCGCGGCCGCGGCGATCCTGGGCGCCGGCTCATTGCCCGCTTCGCCCACTGACGATTCGGAGAGCGGTTCGGAAGGGGCTGACTCTGAGGACTCGAAGCCCACGGAGGTCACGGCGGATGACGACGCTCGCGCGGCGGACATCCTGGGCGGCGGCGGATCCGCCAACTGAGGGCGGGCCCGCGGACCGGGGCGCGAGCGACGAGAGATACGAGCAACACGACCGTAACGGCTAGCAGCGGAGCAACGTTTGGCAACGAAACGCGTTCACAACATCGCCAAGGAGCTTGGCGTCAAGTCCAAGGCCATCGTCGAGAAGTGCCAACAGGAGGGCATTTCCGAGGACGTGGTGAAGAACCACATGTCCGTGGTGGGCCCGGGTCTCGAGGCGACGATCCGCGAGTGGTTTGCCGCCGCGGCCGACTCGGACGAGGCTGAATCGCCGCACACAGCGGTGGAGACGGCCGGCCCGGTTGACGTGACGAAGGCCCGCGCGAAGAAGAAGACGGCGACGAAGACCGCGGACGCTGACGAATCGGACAGCGACAGTGGGTCGGACACGTCCACCGCGGTCGCGGAGCCGACTGAGGCGCCCGAGAAGGCCGTCGAGGCCCCTGCCCCGCAGGTCGCCGCGCCCGCGCCTCCGACGCAGATCGCGACCCCGACCTCTCCGTCCGCGCCGACGGAAACGGGTTCGCCGACGGCGAAGCCCGCTGCCCCGGCGCTCCGTCCCGCGGCGTCTGCCCCGACGACCGCGTCGAACGGATCGGGCGCCGAGTCGCCTACGGCGAGCAGCGACACGGCGTCGGGCACGCCGACCCCGTCCGCGAAGATGAACGTCCCCGATCGACCGAAGGTCGTGACGCCCGCGGGCCCGCAGCTCGAAAAGAAGGCTTCGGTGAAGCTTTCGGGTCCGAAGGTCGTGCGCGTCGAGACGCCCGATCGGATCGATCCGCCGCGTCCGCGTCGTGGTCCTCCCGGCGGCGGCGGCGGCGGTGGCTACGGCCCGATGGATATGCCCCCGAGCGACGACGGTCGCGGAAACCGCCGTCGGTCTGGCGGCACGGGCGTTCCCGCACGCAGGCGCGGTCGCGCCGACACGGGCGCCGGCACCAGCAGCAGCGGCGGTGGCGGTGGTGATGGCTCGTGGTCGCAGCAGGACCTGGCCGAGCGTGAGATGCGTCTGCGTCAGTCGGGCGGCTACCTCAAGCAGAAGCGCCAGCAGATGCGTCGCCAGCAGGGCGTCGGCGGCGAGAAGACCCAGACGCCGGCGCAGCGTGGCGGCAAGGTCACCATCGCCGAGCCGTTCACCATCAAGGATCTCTCGGCGGCGACGGGCGTGAAGGCGGCCGACATCGTCAAGAAGCTGTTCATGCAGCATCAGATCATGGTGACGATCAACTCTGGCATCGAGCCCGAGAAGGCCATGGAGGTGATGCTCGACTACGACATCGAGCTCGAGGTGACCGAGGCGAAGACCGCCGAGCAGGCGGTTTCCGAGGCGTTCGAGGACCGTGAGGAGGTCGACAAGCGGCCGCGCGGCCCGGTCGTCACCATCCTCGGCCACGTGGACCACGGCAAGACGAGCCTGCTCGACAGGATCCGAAACGCCAACGTCGCCCAGGGCGAGGCGGGCGGCATCACGCAGGCAACCAGCGCCTTCCGCGTCCCGCTCGAGATCGGCGGCGAGGATCGCCAGGTCGTGTTCATCGATACGCCCGGCCATGAGGCGTTCACGGCCATGCGGGCCCGCGGCGCGAACGTCACGGACATCGTGGTGCTGGTCGTCGCGGCCGACGACGGCGTCATGCCGCAGACCATCGAATCGATCAGCCACGCGAAGGCGGCGGGCGCGCCCATCGTCGTCGCGCTCAACAAGATCGACAAGCCCGAAGCTACGGACTCGAACATTCAGCGCATCCTCGGGCAACTCGCCGAGCACGGCCTGAACCCGACCGACTGGGGCGGCGAGACCGAGGTCGTGCGCCTGAGCGCGCTCAAGAACCAGGGCATCCAGGACCTCCTCGAGATCCTCGATCTCCAGGCCCAGGTGCTCGAGCTCGAGGCGGACTTCGGCGGCCCCGCGCGGGGCAGCGTCATCGAATCGAAGCCGATGGAGGGCCGTGGCTCGGTCGCGAACATCCTCGTCCAGGAAGGCGAACTCAACGTCGGCGACTTCATCGTCATGGGCCGAGCGTTCGGTCGCGTGCGTGACATCACCGACGATCGCGGCGAGCGTCGCAAGACCGCGCTCCCGCCGATGCCCGTCCAGATCTCGGGTATCGATGCGTTGCCGGACGCGGGCGACAAATTCTACGTCGTGGACTCGCTCAAGAAGGCCGAGCAGGCCGCCGAGCAGCGCCGCGACAAGGAGCGCCAGGAGCAGCTTGCCCAGCCGGCGATGACGCTCGACCGGATGTTCAGCCAGATCGCCGAGAAGGACCTCCAGGAAATCCTGGTGGTGCTCAAGGCCGACGTTCAGGGCTCGGTCGACGTGCTGAAGCACGAGATCGAGAAGGTCTCGAACGACGAGATCAAGGTCCGCGTGCTTCACGCGGCGGTCGGCGGCGTGACCGAGAGCGACGTCATCCTCGCCGAGGCGTCGAAGGCCGCGATCATCGGCTTCAACGTCATCCCGTCGGGCAAGGCCCGTCGATCGGCCGAGGCGAAGGGCGTCGAGATCCGCCAGTACCAGGTGATCTACGACATCGTCGAGGACATCAAGAAGGCCGCCGAGGGTCTGCTCGCCCCGGAACTCCGCCAGGAGGTTCTGGGTCACGCCGAGGTGCGTCAGGTCTTCAAGATTACGAAGGTCGGCGCCATCGCGGGCTGCTACATCACCGACGGCACGGTCGAGCGCGACGCGCTCATCCGCGTCACTCGGAACGACATCATCATAGAGGACAACCGTCGCCTCGAGCAGCTCAAGCGCTTCAAGGACGACGTCAAGGAGGTCCGCAACGGTATGGAGTGCGGCATGAAGATCGTCGGCTACGACGACATCAAGGAAGGCGACATCCTCGAGTGCTTCAAGCAGGTTGAGGTGAAGAGGACGCTGTAAGACCGCGAGGGCCAGATCGCAGATGGCCAGATCACCGCGCCGCCGGGTGAGAACGGCCACGCCGCAGCCTTGGCCCGCTGGTCATCTGCCATCTGGGAACGTTGCCCTGATCATCGCCACCCTCCAGTTCGAACTGCTCATCCACGGCGCGGAGTCTCTCAAGGACAAACGCCGGGTCGTGAAGTCTGTCAAGGACCGACTTCACCGCGAGCACCTCGTCAGCGTGGCCGAGGTCGCGGCGTTGGAGAATCCCTCGCTCGCGGTGATGGGCCTTGCCGCGGTCGGCGCTGACGGCAAACGGCTCGCTCAGACGCTCGATCGGATCACCGAGAAGCTCCGGGGTCTGCACGACGCCGAATTGGGATCGACCCGGCGCGAGCTGATCCGAGGAGCGGACGACGAGGACGCGATGACGAGCATCGACGACGCCGAACTCGCGCAGACGCTCGCCGCCGAGATGGCCAAGCGGGCGGAGGACACGCTGTCATGAGCGACTCCAATCCAACGCCGCCGCCAGACGGGGAGAGCCCGAGCAAACGCGACGCTCAACTCGCCTCCGAGATCGGAAAGGCGATTCAACAGATCCTGGCGCGTGGACTCAACGATCCTCGAATCAGGGGACTCATAACCGTCACGGGCGTCGACGTCCTCGACCAGCGCCGGTTCGCGCGGGTCCGGGTGACGGTGCTGCCGGATGAGCATGAGAGCCTGACCATGCACGGCCTTCGGGCGGCAACGACGCATATTCGCAAAGAGGCGATGTCTCGCGTCAGGACGCGGACGTTTCCGAAGCTCGAGATCGTGTTGGACGAAAAGCTGAAGCACCAGAATGAGGTGCTCTCGTTGATCGCCCGAGCGAATGACCGCGGCGATGACCCCGCGACAGAACGGATCGAGAACGCCAATGATGAGGGGGACGCGAACGGCGGCGACGCCGGCGACACCAAGCGTCACCCCGGAGCCGATTGGTGAGCCAGGAAGACGTTCAGAAGGCGTTGAAGAAGCTCGTCACGCGGCTTCGCAAGGAACACGGGGATGCGCCGACGCCGGATCCGGCGGCGACACCTGAACCGGTGGACGGTCTCGATCCGATGGCGCAGTCGCTCGTGTACGCGTTCATGCTCTGGGAAGCGTCCGCGGAGCAGGCGAGGGTCGCGACCGCGAAGTTGCTGAGCGACATCGTCGATTTGAACGAACTCCGGGTCTGCCTGCCGTCGGAGACGGTCGCGTTGATCGGTTCGCGGTATCCGCGAGCGATCGAGCGTTGCGAACGGCTGCGGCGGGTCTTGAACGCGTTGTGGCAGGTCGAGCATCAGGTCACGCTTGAGCACCTGACGGACATGTCGAAGCGGAACGCCCGGACGTACCTCGACGAGCTCGACGGGATGACGCCGTTTGTTTCGGCCCGTCTGGCGTTGGTGACGCAGGACGCCCACGCCGCGCCGATGGATGAGCGGCTGACGGCCCTGCTCGTTGGTGAGGGCGTGGTCGAGGCGGAGGAATCTGAGAAGGTTTCGAGCAAGCTCGAACGCGTGCTGCGGGCCGGCGAGGCGATGGAGTTCTACACACTCCTCGAGCGCTGGTCGGCGTCGTCGGGCGACGCTCCGGCGCAGAAGACGACGAAGAAGCCCGCGGCCAAGAAGAAGTCCAAATCGACGAAGAAGACTGCGAAGAAGCAGGCGAAGGGCGCGAGCGCGAAGCGTGGCGAGGCGTCATGAATCGCTGTCTCAGGATGTTCGTTTGTGTGCTCGCGCTCGGCGCGGTCACGCTGTTCGCTCGCGGCAGTGATTCGCCATGGTGGGCGTGGGACGTTCCAAGCCCGGATCCTCAGCTTGCTGACGATGGGGCCTCTGTCGTCACGCTCGAGGAGGTGCTCGCCGCGGCCCTCCGTGAAAATGAGGTTGCGCCGGCGGATGAAACGATCTCTCCGGAGGCGCTGAGCGAATACATCCGCGGGCGGACCTTGCTCCGTTCAGGCGACGCGACGGGCGCGGTACGGGCGTTCGAACGGGCAACCGATCTCGATGCGTCGTCGCCCGAGCCGTGGCGAGCATTGGGCGAAGCGCAGCGGGAGGCGGGCCTGACGCCCGGAGCGACGCAGTCGTTCCTCGAAGCCGCGACGCGCGGCATCGACGAGCCGATCCCGCTGGCGATCGCGGGGATCGATCTGCTCGACCGTGGGAAGATTGATCGGGCGATCGAGCTGCTCGCGAAGGCCGCCCAGTCGAAGCGGATCAGCGTGGATGAGGGGCTGGGCCCGGTCGCTTGGCACGGGCTCGCGGAAGCGCTGTACGAGCGGGGCGACATCGAAGCAGCGGCTTCGGCGTCTCGACGGGGCGGCGACATGCCGCGTTGGCTCACGAAGCCGTCGGCGCTCGTCTCGGAGCTCTCTCGCCTCGAACGCGTCCTCGCGGGGCTCCGGCTTGATATCGCGGACGCGCTCGCGCTTCGAGGCAACGACGCCGAGGCCTTCGACGTCCTACGCGGAGCGTTCGACAACGTCGCGTACCAGCGCCCGGGGCTGTATCGCCGACTGGCGATCGTTGGTGAGCGGGCGGGCATGACCGAGGACGCGCTCGCGCTCTTCGTTGATGAGATCGAGCAGACGCCGGGACCGCTGCCGCCCGAACTGATTCATTCCTTGAGTTGGACGATCGGTCGGCTGGAGACTTCCGGGGACGGAATCAGCGCCGAACTCGAAGACCGTCTGACGGCGTCGCTCGATCATGCCACCGTTCGATTCTCTGCTCACGAGGGATTGCAGTCGGCGCTCGGCGCCGCCGCCGTCGCCGACGCCAGGAGTGGCGACGGTATCGGGGCTCTGCTGACGCTTGCGACCGATCGGGGCGCGTCCCCCACCGCATTTGATGTCGGTCTGGTCGCCGAGATCGCGATCGGTCGGTCCGACGTGGATCCGATTGAGACCGCGATTGCCTTCGCGGACGCCCGTCCGGAGGCGTCGGCGCAGATTGCTCGTTGGTTGTTGGCGGCGGACGGTTCTGCTTCCGATGCCCTGGATGACGCTCCGATGGCGCTGCGGATCGATGTTCTGGCGACCGCGGCGCGGTACGACGACGCGCTGTCGCTCGCTCGATCCGCGATGTCAGCCACACCTTCACGGGAGGTCGCGCGAGCGTCTGCGGTGATTGCGAGCGCGGAGGGGGCGTGGGATATCTACGAGCGAGCGATCGGCACGCTGCGCGGTCGCGCGACGGATGACGATGGCCGGCTCGCGCTTGCGATCGGGCTCGTCGCGGGTCAGCGGTGGTCAGAGGCGATCGCGACGCTCGCGCCGTCGATTGCCGATCGACCATCGCTCGATGACCTGCGCGTGCTGCGCGAAGCGTTGGCGGCGAGTGGCGACGAATCGGGCGCGTTCGAGGTGGCGACGCGGATGACCGAGGTCGATCCGTTCGACCCCCGTGGCGCAGCCGCTCTCTTTGAAGCTCTCCAGGGCGACGGCGCATCGCTCGCCGATGAGCGGACGGTCGAATTGATCGGACGGCTCCGGGACGAAGCGCCGAACTCGGAGGGCCTCCGCCTGCTCGCGGGCGATGAACTGGTGAAGCGGGGTCGAACCGAGGCCGCTGCGCGGATCTTCGTGGACTTGATCGCGTCGGACCGCCTCGCGGCGCTCGCCGCGTCATCGATCGTCGCTTCGATGCAGCGCGACCGGGCAACCCCGCAGGACGTTCGCGTAACGCTGCTCGAGCGGGCCGCTGACGCCCGCCGGGGGTGGCCGGAGACGCAGGTCGCGGCGGCTGGAGCTCTGGCGATCGCGGGGTCGGTCGAGCAAGCCGTGACATTGCTGGAGCGAGCGGCGGGATTTGGGCGGGCAGACGTGCTCCGAGCGTCGCTCCTGAACAACAACCTCGGACGACCCGCCGACGCCGAGGCCTTGCGGGCCGAACGGCTGTCCTCGCCGCCCCGCTCGATCGACGAGGCGATCCGATACGCGGCGAGTTCGTTCGATGACGCCGCGGATTGGGCGACGCTGACGGCAACGGAGGCGGTCCGCTCGATTCCACGCGCGGCGGAACTCAATCTGGAGCAGCAGCTCGCTTCACAGGGCGTCGTCAGGCTTGGCTTGTCGGCGTACCAGCGAGCGGTGGACGCGGAGGACGAACGCCGCGCGATACGCCTCGCCGAGAGCGCCGCGGCGTTCGCTGCGTGGAGCGTTGAGCGATCGATCGTTCTCGAACCCAGCGTGCACGCGGCGCTGCTGTCCGCGCTGGTCTCGTCCGGATCGAGCCTTGACGAGATCGACCGCCTCGTGCGCAATGCGTCGAGTCAGCACGCGGGCTTGGTCCTCGCGATGCGGGCACGGGCGGCGCAGCTCCTCGCGGGGGTGAATCGGACGAGCGACGGGCTCCTCCTTCTCGA
>PAKY01000040.1 GCA_002706885.1 Phycisphaerae bacterium | reverse complement strand
TCCGGCATCCGGCATCCGGCAGGAGGTCACCGGGAGCCAGGCATCGGGTATCGGTGAGGCGGTAGGTGGGTCAGTTGTCGAAGGTTGGGGGTGGGAGGAAGACCCAGTCGCCGTCATAGAGCTCAGGCTCAGCGTCGAGCTGCGACGCGCGGTGGGACGAGGTGGCCCAGTGGTGAGCGTGACTGGAAGGGCGGCCGTTGTCGTCGTCCGTGTCGTAGCCCACGGAGTACAGAAGAGGGCCTTCGTCGGTCAGGTGGTAGCGGAGCGGCTGGCCGTCGAAGCGGTCGATCGGGATCTCCGGAAGGAGCGTCTTGTCGATCTCGTCAAGTGTCGCGGGCCAGGCGCCTTTGGCGGCGCGGTGGCGGGCGAGGGCGATGGCGACAATTGCGGCATCGAGGCCTTGTTGGAGCGTTTGCGACGCGTCGGCCCTGTATCTCGTCACGGGCAGCATGGTGTCGAGCAGAATGACCGAAGGGTCGGCGGGGAACCGCTTCGCGTCGGCGCGGAGCGCATCGATGTCGCTCCGGTCGTCGGGCCAGAGGTAGAGCGGCGTCTTGGCGAGTTCGGCGGAGCGGTCGACGAACGCCTCGACTCGGCTCTCGACCTCATCGCGGTCGGAGGCAAACAGCGCCAGCAACGCCGTCACGACCGTGCTGTCGCTTGGCAGCACACCTGGCATGTACGTATTGGCGTAGCGGTGCAGCCCAATCGGCGAGACGGTTCCCGCCTCGGTGTACACCTGCTGCAGGAAGTCTTTGAGGAGCAAACGCTCGCCCTCGTAGCTGATGCCGGCGCCGCGACGCCGGACCTCGCTCATTGCGTTGTGGACCTGCTCGAGGCGTTCCTCGTCGAGCAGATCGGGGAAGTTCGCAAGGACGTGGAGCAGGCGTGTGATCGCCTTCGCGTGGACCGATAGTCGAATGAGTTCGTGCAAGAGCACCGGCGGGTGGCCGAGGTGCTGGCCGAGCGCCATGAGCGATCGGATCCGCGTGACGACACGGTCGGCGTCGCCGTCGACGGCGGCGAGCGCCGCGTCGGCGTCGAGGAGGCGGGCGAGCGTGCGTTCGCGGCGGTATTGATCTGGGTCCGGGCTGATCATCGTGCCGCCCGTTGGCTCTCGCGGCCAGCCCATGACGGGCTTTCGCGTCGCCTCCGTGGCGAGCTCCATGAGCCAATGCAGTGAGCGGGTGTGCGCGACCGCCTCGTCCCACCGCGCGCTGGCATCATCACCTTCGGCAACGATTTCGAGCAGCTCGGGAGAGGCGTGATCGACCTTCGCGAACACCCGTTGATAGATTGGCCACGCCCAGTCCTCCTCGGACGTGTCGAAAGCTTGCTGTCTGAACGGAGCGGCGTAGTCGATCGACGGACTCGGCCTGCGGCCGAGGACCGCGGTGAGCTTCGCCGTGAAAGCGAGCCCCGCGATCACGACAAGCGCGAGCAATGCCTTCAGAACGGGGCGACGCTTCTTCTTCGCGTGTTCGGCCATGCACTTGTTTACCCGCTCCGGCTACCGGTTCGCGAGCAGTGCATCAATCGTCCGCCGGTGGGAGGAAGACCCAGTCACCGTCGTGATCTTCGGGTTCGAGTTTGAGGAGGCTGTCGCGGCGGGCGGACTTCTGCCAGTTGCTGGCGCGGCGCGCGGGGCGGCCTCCGTCGTCGTCGCCGTCCATGCCGATCGAGTACAGCAGCGGACCGTCTTCGGTGAGGCGGTAGCGGAGGGGTTGGGCATCGAAGCGGTCGATCGGGACTTCCGGAAGGAACCGGTCGTCGATCTCGTCGAGTGTCGCGGGCCACGCTCCGGTCGCGGCGCGGTGTCTGGCGAGGGCGACGGCGACCTGGGCGGCCTCGATTGCCTGAGTCGTCGTTTGCGAGACGACGGCGGAGCGGTTCACGGCCGGGAGCATGACGCCGAGCATCATCATCGTGATATCTGGGGGGAAGACGCGGGCGGCGTCGTCGATGGCGTCGATCTCGCGATCGGGGTCGACCCATGCGCTGAAAGGGGTCTGCGCGAGTTCGGCGGCCCGGTCGAACGCGGCGTCCGACGCGGCCTTGACTTCCTCGCGGCTCGAGGCGAAAAGGGCCGCCGCGGCGGTGACGATCCCGCCGTTCACGGGGACCGACGTCATCGTGCCCGAGCCGGCCATTCCCGCGACACCCGAGGGCGCGAGCTTGCCGCTTCCCGACCCGTCGTTGGTGAACGACCGCTGCATGAAGTCGTCGAGAAGCATGCGTTCGATGTCGTAGCCGATCGCGGGGCCGTTGCGGTGGGCTTCGGCGAGTTCGGCCGCAATGCTCGCGAGTTGTGCTTCGCTCAGGGTGTCGGGGTGTTCGTTGATGAGTTCGAGAGTGCCTTCGATCGCGAGCCACAGGACCGCGATGCGGACGAGTTCGGCGATGAGCGTCGGCGGCTGAGCGGCGTGCTCGGCCAGGCCGAGGAGCGCGATGAGGCGGCCGGTCGCGCGGTCGAGGTCTCCCTCGGTCGCCGCGAGCGACGCGTCATCGGCGAGAGCGCGGGCGATGTTGCGTGCGCCGTGAAGGACCACGCGTTGTTGCTCGCTGAGCGACACGTACAGATGGCCACCGCCGGTGGCGGTCCAGCCCATCGCGGGTTTCGCGGCGGCTTGCTCGACGAGGTCGAGCGTGGGGGCGAGAGCGTGGAGGCGTTCGATATCCTCCGCGCTCGGCGCGGGATCGTCATCGTTCTGGCCCATGATCTCGCGCAGGCTCTGTTCGGGCTCGCCGATGACCTCGATTGCACGCTCGTAGATCGGCCACGCGCGATCGTCGTCGGCGGCGAGGGCCGCGGGCTCGTTGATCTGCGTGAGGTAGTCGATCTCGATCGTGGGCTGGCGGTTGAGCACCGCCGTCAGCTTGATCGCGACGGCGAGCCCGGCGACGACGACGAGTCCGAGCAGGACGAGGAAGGTGTTGCGGACGGGGTGTCGTTTGCGCTTGGGCGGCGTGGTGTCGGGCATGAGGTCTGTTTACCCGATTCGCGCCGGGCTTTCAGTCGTTGTCGTCCTGCGGTGGAAAGAGGACCCAGTCGCCGTCGTAGCGCTCGGGCCAGCGTTCGAGGGCTTCGTCACGTTCTTCGTTGGGTTTCCAGTCCATCGCGTTGCGGGCGGGGCGTCCGTTGTCGTCGTCGCCGTCCATGCCGACGGAGTAGATGAGCGGGCCCGCGTCGGTGCGGCGGTAGCGGAGGGGTTGGCCGTCGAAGCGGTCGAGAGGGACCTCGGGGAGGAGGGCTTCGTCGATGTCGTCGAGGGAAGCGGGCCAGGCGCCGGTGGATTGGCGGTGGCGGACGGCGGCGAGGGTGAGGAGGGTGGCGTCGAGTATCTGTGCTCGCTGTTGGGCTATGAGGTGAGACGAGTCCGGGTCGGTCATGACCGTGAGAAGCACCGTTTGCGAGCTATCGACGATGAGGCGGTTTGGATTCAGGAATCGCTCAGCGGGCGATTGGTCTGGACCGTTCCAGGCGAAGAACGGTGTCTTGCAGCGGGTCTCAAGGTGATCAAGCGTCGCGAGTCCGACATCGACAACCGTGTCGCGGTCGGTCGAGAACAACGCGGAGAAGCAGAGGTCGAGCGGCGGATCCTGAGCCAAAGAGCCGTCGCCGCACAGGGCTACCACGCCGCGCGGCGCAAATCGGCCATTGCCATCGAACGACCACTGGACGACATCGAGAAACCAGAGCCGCAGGATGGTTGTGTCGAGCCCGACCTCGTGCTCGACGGCGTGGCGAAAGAGGCGGTCGAACTCGGCGATCCGGTCTGATGTGACGGCGTCGGGGAGTGCCACCGCCAGTTTCATGATGTCGACAGCCGACGCGATGGTGAGGCCGTCGAGAAAACCATCGCCGAGCGGCCAGGGTACTTCTGCGAAGTGTCGTCCGATCCGTATGCGTGCGAGCAGCGCGTCGAGATAGGCCTCGGTGTCGCCGTTCTTGAAAATCGCCTCTGTTCGCTCGTTGAAGACCTCCATCGCGCGGTGGTGGACGAGGTCATCGTCGTACGCATTCTCGGCTTGTAGAAGCGAAGGTGGTGTGTCGGGATCGGTTGGTAGTTCGATGCCCATTTGCTCTTTCGTGCTCGCCTCAAGCATGAAGTCGAACGCGCGCCGTCGTTCGTCGATCGCCTCGTCGTATTCGGGTGACGTTGACGACGGCAGACTGTCGAGAATGGCGTACGCCTGTTGGTAGATCGGGAAGGCGCGGTCCGTCGGGGCGAGACTCAATGTGTCGGCGTTGTATATCGCGACGTAGTCCGTTCTAAGGCTCGGCTCGCGATTGGAGACTTGCCGCAGCATGATGCCGAGCGTCACAAGTGTGATGAGGGCGACTGCAGAACTCGCGAGCGAGATCGTACGGATTGATCGGCGTCGGCGGTTGGTGCTGCGGTCGGTCATCGGCGTGGCGAGATCGTATGTTGGAACGGCCCCGTCGCTGACGCTCCGGGCTAGCCGGTGGGCGTTGATCTGTCCGTTGCTGGTTCCTCGGCGGTCGTGCTGCGGGTCGTGTGGCTGGTCAGTCGAAGTCGTCGTCTTCGGTCGGCGGCGCGGGCAGGAACACCCAGTCGCCGTCGAACAGGTCGGGGCGTGCGGCGACGCGGATCGGGCGTTCGTCGAGTGGGCGCCATTGGTGTGCTTTGGGGGCGTGGCGGCCGCGGTCGTCGTCGCCATCGACACCGACGGAGTAGAGGAGAGGACCGTCTTCGGAGACCTGGTAGTGGAGCGTGTCGCCCGAATAGAGATCTCGTGGCGTCCTGGCGAGCAGCGATGCATCGATCGCCGCGAGGGACGCTGGCCACTCGCCTGCGCGGAGTCGGTGGCGATGGATCGCGATCGCGGCGGTCGCCGCCATGTGGTAGTGGGCCCAGAGCGGAAGCGATCTTGCGGCCTTCGTCACCGGAGGGAGCACGGCGCCGATGAGAACTCGCCCCGCGTCCGGGGGGAACCCGACGGACTCCATCTGGATGCGTTCGACGACCAACGCCGGCGGCGCGGCATCGCTGTAGTCCGATGACGCGATCGCGATCGCTTCCTCGAACGCTTCATCGACGAGACGCTGGATCTCGGCGCGGTCGCTCGCGAGGGCGACCAGGGCGCCGCCGAGCACGCGGTCGGTGGGGATGGGCGCCTGTCCGTCGGCAAAGCCGGCGAGGTATCTCATCCCGGCGAGGGTCATCTGACCGCTGCCGTCGCCGTCGTTCGTGAAGGTGCGTTGCAGGAGGTCGTCGACGGAATACCGATCGAAGCGAAGGAAGCGATCAGCGCTGTGGGTCGCCATCTCGGCGAGGGCGGCGTCGATGCGAGCGAGGAATGCATCGTCCAGCAGATCGGGCTGAAGGGTCAGGATCGAGAGGATCGCCTTGACGGTCATCGCGCCGATGGCGTTCCGGAGCAGTTGCCCGAGTGTCTCGGGGATGTCGGCGGTTCGATCGGCGAGGCGGAGGGCGTCGATGAGGCGCTGCGACGCACGCTTTGCGTCACCCTCCACGGCCGCGAGCAACGCGTCGGCGGCTTGGAGACGCGCGAGGTTGATGATGTCGTCGAACCTGTCGAAACGTGCCGAAAGAAACCAAGGAAACGGGGCTGCCATCCCTCTCGGGCTGGCGCCCACGGCGAGGTATCCCATCGCGGGCCGATCGCCTGCGTCCGACGCGGACTGCAACGCGAGCGTGTTGCTTCGAACCAGTTCAATCGCGTTCGACCGGTCAGGGGCCTCCCGGCGGTTCCTGATGACAACGTCGAGAAGTTCCTTGTCGATCTCGCCCATCGCGTTGAGGGCGGTCTGGTAGAGCGGCCACGCTCGATCGCTCTCGGCTAGCGCGATAGCGTCGCGGTTGGCAAGTTCGATGTAGTCGATTGTCGGCCAGGCGGTGCGTTGGCTGACGGCGAAGAGTTTGGCGCCGATGGCGATCGCGGCTACGACGCACACGGCGAACAGGATCGCCAGCGACTTGAGGAGAAACCGGCGTTTACCGGATCGCTTTGATTTCGGCATGCCGGGAGTATGGTCGATGCGATTCGTTGACGCCACCTCAACCCGTCGCTGACGCTCCGGGCTTGCCGCGGATGCGGATCGAATCAGTCCTTGTCGAGAACTGTTGCCTGCGTGTCGCCCGTGAGCCTGCCTCGGCGGTACGAGATCGTCACGTTCTGGCCCGCTCGGAGCGTGCCGAGGATGCGGGCGAGTTCGCGGAGGTCACCGGTGGGGCGGCCGTCGATCGCGAGGATGACGTCGCCGATGCGGATGTCGGACTCCCGACGGACGGCGCGTTCGACGCGTTGGACGCGGGGGCCGTCGCCTGTGCCGCTGTTGACGTCGAGACCCAGCCAGACGTCGACGTCGCGGATTTCTTCGGCGACCATCGGGAGGGTGTTCTCCGCCCAGTCCTTCCAAGCGATCTCGAAGGTCTCGAGGTTCTGGCCCGTGACGTGGGTGATGGCGCGGAGGCCGGTCTGGTCGGCGTCGTAGCCGTGTTCGGGGTCGGTCGTGTAGGTCTCGTACCACCAACGGAGCAGGCCGCGTTCGAGGAGGTACATGAACAGGCCGCGGGCTTCGGCGTAGCGGCGGAGGGGCTTGTCGCTCACGAACGTCCGCTGGTCGAGGGCGACGATCTCGTCGATGGGCGTGAGGCGGTTCCAGCCCGCGAGACGCTTGACGATGTTGGTGCGGTAGGAAGGGACGGGGACCCACCCGGCGCCGTGTGGATCCATGTCTTCGAGCAGGCTCGCGAGGCCTTCCTGGATCCAGATGGGGTGGCGCTGGCCGAGGCGTTCGGTGTGGCGGGTGTGGAGGACGTGGAAGAGCTCGTGGCGGAGCGTGGCGCCGACGTCCTGGGCGACGAGGCGTTTGCGGTCGTGCTCGTAGGCGCCGCCGATGTAGCTCACGCCTCGGCGACCCGCGGTCGGTCCGAACGTGCGGACGAGCCACGCGTGGAAGTCGTCGTCCTCGAGGAGGATGACCTCGGCCCACGGGTCGTTCGTCGCGTCGCCGTTGACCAGTTCGGGAATGAGCGAGGTGGTGATCCACTCCGTCGCGGCGGTGATCGATTCGAGGGCGCGTTCGGTCGCGTGGCCGTCGAGGGTGCTCAAGACATCGAGTCGGAGGTCGTCGAGCGCGTGCTCGCGGGGCTTGCTGGTCATCCATTCGCGGGTCGCGGCGAGCGCGGCCTGGCGGCGGGCTTCGAGGACGAGGGGCCATTTCTCAATGAGAGCGTGGTAGAGCGGCGTGTCGCGGAGCGGGGTGAGGTCGGGGTCGGTGGTGAGCGTTGAGTGGCTCGCAAAGCCGAGTTCGACGGCGCGCGAGAGGGACGCTTGTGCCGGCTCGAGTTCGTTCATCGCCCCGAGGACGCAGGCGAGGTTGTAGTGGGGGACAAAATTGGCTGGGTCGAGGCGGGCCTGTTCGCGGAGGAGGCGAACGGCTTCGGCGCGGTCGCCGTTCTTCAACGCCTCGATGGCCGCCTGGCCCGCGTCCTTCGCTTCTTCGCGCTGGGCCATGACCTCCGCGGCGGGCCGCGGCTCCGCGACCACCTTCGGAGGGGCGGCGGCGAGCGTGGCGGCGAGCGCGAGGGCGGTGGCGGCGCGTTTCATGCGGGCCGATCCGTACGGACGGCGGCGTCGGGTGCGATGACCTTGGCGATCGCCTCTGGATAGGCCTCGAGCTCAAGATCAAAGACGCGGGCGGCGAGCGACTCGGGTGTGTCGTCGGGCAGGACGGGGCAGGTCTTTCGGAGGATCACGGGTCCTGCGTCGTACTCGTTTGTCACCCGATGGACGGTGCAGCCCGATTCTGGTTCGCCAGCCTCGATGACAGCGCGGTGGACGTGGGCGCCGTGCATGCCCTTGCCGCCGAAGCGACCGGGCGTGCCATCGCCGGGGAGGAGGCCCGGGTGGATGTTGAGGATCCGGCCCTCGAGTTCGGCGGGGATGGGCAGGTGGCGGATGTAGCCCGCGAGGATGATCAGGTCGATCGACCGCTGGCGGACGAGTTCGACGAGCCACGCGTCGGTCAGTGGGTGGTCGGGGATGAGGACGTCGACGCCTCGCTCACGCGCAAGGTCGGCGCCCTTGCAGGGTTTGCTCGCGACGACGACCGCGACCTCGGCGTCGAGCCGCCCGTCCCCGGAGCGATCGAGGAGGTTGATCATCGAGCGACCGGAGCCGGAGATGAAGACCGCGAGGCGGGCGGGCATGGCGGGTCAGACGAGCGCCGCGACGGCTTCGTCGGCATCTGGCTTGATGGTGAAGAGCTTGTCCATGCGGGTGAGCTTCATGAGGTGTGAGAGGTCGTCGTTGAGCCCGTACACCGCGATGCCGCCGCCGTCGGCGCTGAGCTTCTTGTGGAGCTGGACAAGCATGCCGATGCCGGCGGAGGTGAGAACGGTGACATGATCCAGACCGATCGCCAGGCGCGACGAGGCCTGTTCGAGGCAGAGCGTGCCGAGTTCTTCGAGGAGGATTCTGCTCTCGTGCTCGGAGACGGTTTCCGGTTGGAGCGTGGCGTTGATGACGCGTCCGCGGCGTTCGGCGACGACGTGCTGGGAGGCGTGGACCTGCTCGGCGTCGCCCGCGGGCGGATCGGTCTTCTTCTTGTCGTTGCGTCCGAACATGGCTCAAGTCCTTTCGAGGGTCGATTTAGCGTTGGGAGGCGTTGATGAGGTCGCGGAAGGGCGTCGGCTTGCCGTTGTCGCCGATCGCGACCATCGTAAGCGTCGCGGTCGTCACGCCGACGGTCTCGCCCGAGCCGCGGCGTTCGGCTTCGACCTCGACCGCGACGCTGACGGAGGTCGTGCCGAGGCGGGTGGTGTGGGTGTAGAGGGTGACGACGTCTCCGAGCATGACCGGGGCCTTGAAGTCGACCCGCTCGATCGAGGCGGTGACCCACGAGTAGGTCGCGTGGCGGAGCGCTTCGACGAGGCCGGCCTGGTCGATGTAGCTCAGGATCACGCCGCCGAAGATGGTGCCGTAGGGGTTGGTGTCGCGGGGCATGGTGACCACGCGGAGGGCGAGCTTCCGGTCGGTCAGGCCTTCGCCTTCGTGCGTCACATCGTTCGGCATTCCCGAAGGATATGTCGTCGGAGGGGCGTTATCGTGTAGGGTCCGACCGCGCGAGCGGGCGGAGGGAAGGAACCGCTCATGCCCACGACCAAGCCCGCGTCCAGCGAGACCTCCAAGGGAGAGACCGAAACCGCTTCCGTGACCGGCGAGGGGCGATCGTGCTGCGGGCATGGCGGATCGGCGGCATCGAACGCCTGTGACCGAGCGGCCACGCTGTCGTTGCCGTCACGTGACGTCATCATGGCGATGGATCTGCACGCGCTCATCGGGCGTTTCCGCCTGGCGATCGAGAGCATGGACCCGCGGGTCTTCGAGATGCCCGATCAGGAGCTCGATCGTCCGTGGGACGGTTCGGAGGGCGTGGGCTGCTGGTCGTGTCGCGCGTTGGTCTCGCATCTGTACGACACCGACCTGCTCTACCACGCCCGTCTTCGGCGGACGCTTGTCGAGGACGCGCCGGTGCTCGAGCATTTTGATGAGCAGGCGTATCTCGAATCGCCGCTGTACGGCGGCACGGGGTCGGACGGGCGTCGGGAGCCGGTGCGCCTGCCCGTCGGAGCGATGGTCGCGAGCGTGCACACGCTCCGCCAGACGCTCGCCGCGGGCCTCTATCAGCTCTCGGAGGCCGACTGGTCGCGCCGTGCGATGAACCCGTACCTTGGCGAGACGACGCTGCGCGTCATGCTCGCGCACATCACCTGGCACTTCGAGCACCACGCGGCCTATCTCAACGCGAAGATCGAAAAACTCCTCGGCCCGCGCCCCGAGCCGGTGGCGTCGTCGTGCGAAGAGGACGCGGCGAAGCCTGGCGGGTGCGGCGCGGGGTGTGGGTGCGCAGGCGGGGCGAAGGCGAGCGCGGAGTAACGGCCTCGGATGGACACGCTCTTCGACGATCGTCGTTACCTGATCCCGTTCCGAAGCACGCTGCTCCCGCAGATCTTCTGCGACACGCTCGTGATCGGCGCGGGCGTCGCGGGGCTGCGCGCGGCGGTCGAGGCGGTGGATACTGACGGCGCGGGCGATGTCATCGTGCTCGGCAAGGACGACGCGTTCCTGACCAACACGGCGTGGGCGCAGGGCGGCGTCGCGGCGGTGCTTCGCGAGGGCGACGACTTCGAGTCGCACGTCGCCGACACACTCGCCGCGGGCGGTGGGTTGTGCGATCGGACGGTTGTTGAAACGATCGTCCGCGACGGCGCCGAGCGCGTCCGCGAGCTGATCGAGTGGGGTATGCGATTGGACCGCGACGGAGCGGGCGAGCTCGCTCCGGGCCGTGAGGGCGGGCACTCGGCGAACCGGATCTACCACACTGACGGCGACGGGACCGGTCGCGAATTCCAGCGTCTGCTCCTCGAACGCGCGGAGGCGAGCGATTCGATCCGTCTGTTCGATCACTGCTTCGCGCTCGACCTCATCACACCGTCCGACGAGCCGGGCGCTCCGTGTCTCGGCGCGATCACCTACCACGCCAAGTACGGGCTCCAGATGATCTGGGCGCGATCGACGATCCTCGCCTCGGGTGGCGCGGGGCAGATCTTCCGCGAAACGAGCAATCCGCGGCCCGCCACCGCGGACGGGCTGGCGATGGCGTTTCGCGCCGGCGCGACGGTCGCCGATATGGCGTTCGTGCAGTTCCACCCCACGACGCTCTACCTCGCCGGCGCCAATCGACTGCTCATCTCCGAGGCGGTGCGTGGCGAGGGGGCCAAGCTCATCGACGCGAGCGGCGCGCCGTTCATGGCGTCGGAGCACCCGATGGCCGACCTCGCGCCGCGTGACGTCGTCGCGAGGGCGATCGTCCGGCAGATCGCGCGTCAGGGCGGTACGAACGTCTGGCTCGATTGCCGCGGCATCGAAGGGTTCGCGGACCGTTTCCCCGGCATCGACGCCACGCTCCGACGCTTCGAGATCGATCCGACGACCGATCTGGTTCCCGTCCATCCGGCGGCGCACTACATGATCGGCGGCGTCCGGGCCACCGTCGATGGCGTCACCGACGTTCCGAATCTCTTCGCGGTCGGAGAAGCGGCCTCGACCGGGCTCCACGGCGCGAACCGCCTCGCGAGCAACTCGCTTCTCGAGGGGCTCGTGACGGGCGCCCGCGCCGGGAGGCTGGCCAGGCAGGCGGCGGTCGAGGCGCCGCGCAGCGGCACGCCGTCCCGCATCGTGAGCGACATCCCTCCGAGCGATCACGGCGAGCTCGACCTCGGCGATGTTCGTTCGAGTCTCCGGAGCGTCATGTGGCGCAACGTGGGTATCGAGCGGGCGGAGAGCAGGCTTGCCGATGTCGTCGATATGTTCGACTTCTGGGGACGCTACACGCTCGACAAGGTGTTCGACGATCCACGCGGCTGGGAGACACAGAACATGCTCCTCGTCGGCGCGCTCATCGCTCGCTCAGCGTTGTGGCGACGCGAGACGCGGGGTTGCCACTGGCGAGCGGATGCCCCCGACACGCTCGACTCCTTCCATGTCCATGACGGCTGGCGCCGCGGATCGG
Source organism: Phycisphaerae bacterium (assembly GCA_002706885.1). Classification (GTDB taxonomy): domain Bacteria; phylum Planctomycetota; class Phycisphaerae; order Phycisphaerales; family UBA1924. Next base: position 1,762 of record PAKY01000040.1, on the reverse strand, counting down.
CTTCGCCCACCACAACGCCGGTCGCGGACGGCGGATCGTGATCCGGATCGTCTCCATCGCGTTCGCCGCTCTCGTGGTCACGATGCCCGCGTGCGTGACCGAGACGATCTACGAAGAGCCGCCGAAGTTCAGCGAGATCCCGGGCGCAACCGTCCGCGGCGTCGAGGTCACTCCAAAGTCGAACCGCGCGAGGCAGGCGCCGCCGCCCGAGGCCGTGAGCCGTCTCATCGAGAACGACGACGAGGAAGTCATCGGCCTGCTCTCGACGTCGGTGCGCGATCTCGTCGCAAACATCCTCTACACCATCGATGAGGAACGCGCCGACCTGTTCGCGAGCGACATCCTGAGCCAGATCACCCGCGACGAGTTCGTTGAGCGTGGCCACGACCCGCTACGAGCGTTCGAGATCGTCGAGCAGACCGAACGCCCGGTCCGGAAGCTCTTTACACGGATGCCCGACGGGGAGTACACGCCGGGGCTGTTCATGGTTCCCCAGGGACGGAACGTCTACCGCCTGAGTTTCCCCGCCGAACGCGGTTACTTCTGGCGCGGCATCGACGTCGTCTTCGAGGCTCCGAGCTGGCGGCTCCGCTGGTTTGTTCGCTAGCCGCTCGATCACTGCCCGCGCAGCTTTAGCCGCACCCGCACCCGCTTGCCGCCGCGCTCGACCGTTGCGGTGACCTCGTCGCCCGGCGTGTGCTCGGGCAGGATCGCCTGCCAATCGTCGACGCCCGTGATGGTCTTGCCGTCCCACTCGATGAGCAGGTCGCCCCGCTTAAGCCCCGCCTCGGCGGCCGAGGTGTCCTCGAAGACCTGCGAGATACGCATGCCCTTTCCGAGCCCGCCCGCCGACGGAGCGATCCCCACGCGCACGCGGAGCGTGCCGGGGCTCGCGAGATCGTCCCGCGCCGGGCCCGCAGGTCCGGAGAAGTCGAACGGTTCGCTGTGCATGGCCGCGGCGACGGTGAGCGTCGCGGCGTGTCTCGCGATCCGCGCCCCGCCCGCGAGATCGAGCGTGTCGACGGTGTCGTCGGGCGAGCGGTAGTTGTCGGTGAGACCCGTGTGGAAGTACACGGCGGGGATCTGCTCGGCGATGAATACATCGTGATCCGACCACGGCGCCGGTAGCGACGGTGTGGTATCGAACGTCTGTCCCCGTGCCTCGAGCGTCTCTCGAAGCAACGTTTCCAGGCCGACGCCGCTGTCGAGCCCACCGACCTCGAGCCGCCCGTTGTCCCCGAGCGTGCCGATCATGTCGAGGTTGATGACGAGCGAGTGATCCCTGAGCGGACGGGGCGGGCGTTCGACGTAGCGCGTCGAGCCTGCGAAGTCGCGCTGCGACGCGCCGAAGCTCAGGAAGATCACGCTCCGAGCGTCGTCGCCCGGTCCGAGCCGGTCGTAGGCAGCGGTCACCAGCCGAGCCGCGACAAGCAGCCCCGCGACACCCGAGGCGTTCGCGTCGGCGCCGGGGTGAACCTCCCCGTACCGGTCGGGGCGTCGTGAGTTGACCGCGCCATCGCCGAGCCCGTCATGGTGAGCGGTGATGACCACGTATTCGCTCGCGAGCGTCCCGCGACCGGGGAGCACGGCGCCGACGTTCTCTGCAACCACCGCGTCGCGATCGACCTCCGCCGCGAGCGTCACGCTGACGCCCGGGAGGTCCTCGACGACCGCTCCCTGGTTCGCGCGCGCGGTGAGCGATTCGAGCGATATGGCCTCGTCGAATTTGGCCTCATCGAACTTGGCGGCCCCGATCAGTTCC
>PAKY01000039.1 GCA_002706885.1 Phycisphaerae bacterium | reverse complement strand
TCGCCCAGGCGGGATCGGTGATCATCTTCTCGTCCGACATCGCGGGCGTGAACGGACAGATGACGCTCGACGCCGGTCTCAGCACGCAGATCAACGCGACGAACTTCGCGATCGCCGGCGGCAACCCCGTCTTCCTCAGCGACGTTCAGTTCAACGGTTCGGGAGAGCTCCGATTCGACAACGTCACACCGGTGCTCGGCGCCAACACCCTGTCCGCGACGCAGGCGAGCGCCACGCTCGCGTTCGAGCAGTCCCGCTCGATCGTCGTCGGCGACACCACCGCCGATGCGGGTGACGCCGAGTTCTCGACCGCTCTGCTCGAGTCGTTCTCGGGGTTCTCCTCGATCCTCTTCCAGGCGATCGGCGCTGGTGACACCGTCACCCTGCTCAACGAGGCGTCGGGCGATCTCCGCGACTTCCTCGCCGCGGGCGGCGGCGTCGATCTACGCCTGATCTCCGATCAGAGCGATGTGTTCATCGATTCCAACGCGATCGACGCCACCTACACCCTCGCGAACCTCGATGTGAACGCGGGTGGCCGTGTGGTGTTCCGTGAGAACGTCATCGGACTCGACGGGACGAGCACGCTGAGCGGCGTGGGCGGTATCGAGATCGAGACGCCGAACGAGTTTGCGTTCTCGGGCGGAACGCCGACGTTCGAGAACGACGTAGCGGCCGCGGGCAGCCTCCGATTCGTCGACGTGACTCCGACGATCAACAACGCCTCGATCGTCAGCGTGTCCGACAACCTCGCGTTCCAGGAGACCGCTTCGACGGGCTTCGGAGACGGCGAGCCGTTCACCGTCGCCTTCATCGATGACAACTTTACCTTCGGTTCCCTCGAGTTCCGCTCGACGACGGGCGACGTGTCGGTGGTCAACGACGGCGCCGATGCGCTGCTCAACTTCCTGGCCACCGAGAACGGCGGCGTTGATCTCCGCCTCATCGCGGACGCGGGTTCCATCGACTTCGACTCGATGACCGCCGACACGACATTCACGCTCGCCGACCTCACCGTCGACGCGTTCACCTCGATCCTGTTCAGCAGCTCGATCGATGGCGTTACGCTGACCAACGGCGCCCTCGTGCTCAACGTCGACGATGCTTCGGGCGCCATGGCCGACCAGCTCATCCGTGTCAATGGAGCGAACTCGGGCACGGGCGACTTCACGATTCTCGCCAACGGCATCGTGATCGATGACCAACTCACCGCGGCGAGCGGCGTCAACCTTGTTCTCGACGGCGGCGCTGGCGGCGTCGATGTCGATGGCCTGATCCACACCGAGATGGGCGATCTAACCTTCGCCAGCGACGCGGATGTCAGCGCCGGCCTCCTCGTGAACGGCGACCTCGCGTTCGAGGGCCAGCTCCTCGTGGGCGGCGGCATGGGCATGGGCGCCGATTTCGTCTTCGACGTCTCGGGCCTACCGGGCTTCGGCGTCACCGCCGGTGACATCATGAGCGGGCCGATGCTCAACTCGCTGACCATCCTCTCCGACGGCGGCACGGTCACGCTCGGTAGCTTCGGATTCGGGGCGAACCGTCCCTCGCGACTCGAGATCGATACGACCATCAACGGCGGCGTGGGTTCGATCGTCTTCCGCGCGCCGGCCGTCCGTTCGCCGATGCTCCCAGCGGGCGAGACGACGATCGTCGGCTACGACGCGGACGAGTTGGTCTTCCGCTCGGGCGCATACGCGACAATGAACGCCTCGCGCTTCGGCGACGGGTTCGGGACCCGCGGCGACTTCGGCACGACGACGCTGATCACCTTCGCTCCGACCGGCTCGCTCACGCTCGGCGGCGAGATGAGCGCGTTCGCCCGTGGCGGCGGCGCCCAGATCGCGCTGCCGAACATCGCGGCGGGCGGCTTTGACATCGACGCGCAGTCGAACGGGATCCTCTCGCTCCAGTCGGTCGCGAATGTGGGTGAACTCCTCAGCGCCGCGAACGATCTCCGCCTGAACGGCGCCATCACCGGCTCGGTCTTCGACGCCGTGACCTACGACCTTGCCCGCAGGCTCGTGATCGGCCAAGCCGATGCCGCGGCGTCGGACCTCCAGCAGGCCGAGCTCAACCGACTCTCAGGCGTTGGTAACGTCTTCGTCGGCAGCGAGGCCAACGTCGCCGAGCTTCGCCTGTTCTCCTCGACGCTCCGCTCGTTGAACGCCTTCACTCTCCGGGGCGACAGCGTCTTCAGCGGCTCGAACACCGTCACGCTCGCGACCGACCTGTTCGTCGCGGGCGACGCGACGTTCGAATCGGGTCTCGCCGGCCTTCGCACCACGCTCATCGGAGACGGCGCCGCTCGCGACGTCACCTTCAACCAGGGCGTGCAGGGTGGGAACTTCACCGTCCTCGACACGTTCGGCGGCGACTGGACGACCCTGGGCGCCGCGATCTTCGGCTCCGATCTCCAACTCCGCACCCGCGGCGGCGACATCCGCTTCGCGCAGGCCGCGACTTTCGGCTCGACGATCGCCATCGATTCCGAGGGCGGCGCCCAGCTCTTCGAAGGCCCGCTCACGGTTGGGAACAACGCCGCGTTCTCGAGCGAAGGCGGCGAGATCGATATCGCGCAGTCGTTCACCATCGGCGATGGCACGCTCATCGACTCCGACGGCGGTCAGGTGTTCGTCCGCGGCGACACGCTCGCAGGCGGCGCGCTTGCAACGCTCGAGATCGACGCCACCGACGGCGGGGCCGACGGGTCGATCCTTATAGACGACATCCTCCTCGCCGGCGCCGCCGGTTCGACCGTCTCGCTCAGCGGCCTCGACATCCTCTTCACCGGCTCCGCTTACGAGACAAGCGGTGAACAGAGCTACACCGCCTCGCGCAGCGGGGCCGCGTCCTACGCCACCGTTCAGGCGGCGGCGTTTGATGTCGACGGCGCCGGGGCGGCGCTGACGTTCGCCGACGACGCCGGTCAGCAGTTCCTCGCGTCGGGCGGCTCGCTGAGCTTCTCGACCAACGGCGGCGCGATCGTGCTCCCCGTGATGGCGACACTTACCAACGGAACGCCGAACCTCGCCGTGAATGGCGGGGCGGTCACGCTCGGCACGGTCGGCTCGGCCGCGCTGCGGTACAACAGCGTGAACATCGGCGGATCGATCCTGAACCTCAGCGGCGCGTTCACCACCGGTTCCCAGAACTTCAACGGCTCGACGCAGGCCAATCTTGGCAGCGGCGGCGTCTACAGCGCTCTCGGCGGCTCGGCGATCGCGTTCGCGGGCCCGGTGTCGATCAACGGCGGGACGCAGGTCCTTCTCGGCTCGGGTGGCTCGGCCACCTTCGGCGGGACGGTCCAGCTCCTGAGCGATCTGGTTATCAACTCCGGTGGCGCCGCCGCGACCGCGACCTTCGGCGGTGATATCGCGGGCGCGGGAGGGGCCGTATCGCCCTTCTCGCTCTCCGTTCTCGTCGGTCCGACCGGCGTGATCAACCTCGGCGGCACGCGCGTCGCCGCTGGCAGCCAGGCCTATCAGGCCGGTACTTACAACATCCCGGCCGTCGGGCTCTACAGCCTCATCGCGAACGCGGGCGCCGGCGTCATCGACTTCGCCCCGGGCAACCTCAGCCTCGGTGGCGCCAACCTGCTCGCCGAGGCGATGGGCGCCGGGTCGCGGATCGACCTGCCGACCCTTCTCGGTTCGCTTGCTCGCAGCGTCACGATCCGCTCGAACGGCGCGGCGTCGATCGACGGCGGCATGACCGGCCAAGGCATCGGCGTGCTCGACGTCAGCTCGAACACCTTCGCGCTCGGCGCCGCTCTCCCGGTGCGTGACGCCCTGTTTACCAGCTTCGACACCGCTCGCGACATCGCCCTTGGCGACTTCGTCGACGGCGCCCTTCACCTCTCGCAGGCCGATCTCGACAACCTCGTCGCGAGCGGTGGCGCGGGCGATCGCCTGATCATCGGCGGCGCCATGTTCGACGGCGGCGTGTTCGTCTCCGACGCTCAGATCGGCCGCGAGACCTCGTTCGAAACGGGCGGCGCCTTCGAGCTTCGCGATGGCGGCCTCCGCATGGCGAACGGGGCCGATGTCTCGATCGACGCTGACAGCATCCTCCTCGCGGGTAACGCGACGGGCGCCGGTGGGGCGTTTGATTTCATCGCGTCGGCCAACAGCGTGAACGCGGCCGGCGAGAGCGCCATCCGCACAGGTGGAGGCCGACTCGAGATCGCGAGCGTCGACGGCGAGATCAACGGCCGGACCGCCGGCGAGGGCGATCTCGAACTCAACGCCGGCGCCGGTGTCCTTGACGCCGGGACGAGCTTCGGCGCGACCCGCGAACTCGGCTCGCTCCGTCTCGTCGGGTCGGGGTCGCAGACCATCGACACCGCTCGGACCGCGGGCAGCCAGACCTACGACATCAACGTCAACGCCTCCGGCCTCTTCGAGGTGACGGGCGAGGGTGGCTCGGTTGCTTTCAACCGCAACTTCGCCCTCGCCGACGACACGATGATCCTGCTTGCGGGCCCGTCCGCGGCGAGCTCGGTCGCTTTCAGCTCGCCGATCGCGGGTGATGGCTCGCTGATCATCGACGTCGCGGGTGGCATGGGCACGATCCGCCTCGGCGGCGACGTTAACGTCACCGACACGTTCAGCGCCAACGGGCGACTGCTCCTCCCGGCGTCCCGCTCGATCATGGCGTCCATGATCGAACTCCTCGGCGGCGCCAGATCGCTCGAGGGCGCCGAAGCGGACCTCACGCTCATGAGCTCCGGCCAGACCCGCCTCGCGGGCGACTTCGGCGCCGCGGGTCGGCTCGGCGGACTGCTCGTTGACGCCGGTTCGCTCGAACTTGGCGACAGCTCGTTCCTCCTCGCCGATGGGGCCACCATCAACGCCCCGACGACCGTCACGGGCGAGGCTCGAATCCAGACCTTCGCCGCCTCCCGCTCTGGCTCGATCGTCTTCGACTCGACCATCGACGGAACGGCGGGCTCGAAGCTCTACCTGATCACCGACCGTTCGCTCGGTCGCCTGGTGAACGGGCTCCCTGACACGACCACGCCGATCATCGCGATCCGCGGTGACATCAACGGGCTCGACACGATCGGCTTCAACTTCGACGAGGCGGGCATCGACGGTCGCGACTTCGTCCCCGCGAGCGCGACGATCGTTCTCGGTGACCCCGACTCGCTCCAGGGCAGCCTCCAGACGATCGACGTCAACGTCGGCTCGTTCCTCATGGGCGCCCGCGAGAAGCTCGTCGCCCTTGGCAGCCTGAACCTCGACGCGACCTCGGCCGCCACCGCGCGTCTCGGCGATATGGTCGCGCTCGGCGACCTCATCGTGAACTCGCCCTCGATCGTGATTCTCGCCCGCGAGCCGGGCCAGCTCTTCGACATCTCCTCGGGCATGGTCATCGAGGACGGCGGCACCGACTTCGTCGCGGGCGGTCGAATCCAGTTCAACACCATCACGCAGGTCATCAGCCTGAGTCCCGCGGCCGGCGCCCCGCGCTTCGCTCTCCCGAGCGGTGACGCCCTCGTGGGCTCCGGATCCGGGTTCTTCCAGGTCTTCGCCCTGACCGAGGACCTCGGCGGGCTCGTCCGCTTCAACCGTGCGGGTGAGCTCACCGTGCTCGACATCCGCGTCGACGGTCCCTCGAACACCAACGTGTCCGAGGCTCTCGCGGGCGCGACGCCCCGCCAGGACGTCCCGCCCCCGACCATCCAGATCCCGGAGCTCGACGAGAGCGTGCAGACGGCGCTGCTCGACCTGGGCATCCGCGTCCGTGAGCAGCCCGAGGACGAGGAGTGCGTGACCGGCCCGCAGACCCTCTCCTTCAGCACGGGCCGCTCGAACATCCTCTACGACCTCGCCTGTGACCCGAGCCTCCTCGATTCGGGCGTGGTCATCTCGCCCCAGCGCATCAACGCCGATGAGGTCGAGAGCGTCATCCTTGCTTACAACGCCCTCTTCGGTGACGAGGCCGCGAAGGACGGCGTCCCGGGCGAGTACGCCTTCGACGACGCTCTCGTCGCGGTCGCCGATTCCGACGCCTACCTCGACCGTTACTACGCGGAGGTCGAGTCGGAGACCTTCGACGCCCGCCACTTCCTCGACTACATCCTGTCCGTCGAGACGCCCGAGACCCTCGAGGCCCGTGCCTATCTCGCTCGTCTGAACCGCCTCCTCGTCTCGCTCCGCGGCATCGGCCTGACCGAGGGCGAACTCCCCCGCGTTCACGGCCGCATCGCGAGCATCTTCACGGGCCGTGGCATGCAGCGGAGCGACTACGAAGCCATCATCAAGGAGCTCAGCGGGCGCCAGAACGTCGCCTTCGACCTGGGCGAGCCCGAGCAGGATGATGCCGAGCCGACGGCCGACGGCGTCCGCCAGACCGCGTCGGCCATGCCGGCCACCGCCGACGAGCGGTCGTCGCTCGACCTCGCGGTCGACCGCATGCTCTGGCCCGCTTCCCGCTGATCGCAGGCGTTCGGGCGCCGACGACCGCGTCGGCGCCCGGCGTGCGGATCGACAACTTTGTACGCTTGAAGAACAACCGGCCCTCACCTCGAGGGCCGCTTGTATCGGGAGGCGGCGCTCCATGGCGCTCGATGTCGACAAACTGATCAAGGACGTCACGCCCGACGAGCCAGCGGGCCCGGACCTCCAGTACGACCCGGCCTACTACGCGCTGCTCGAAGCCGCGCGCGGCAAGGCCCCCCGCGAGGAGATGGCGGGCCAGACAGTCGACGGCGAAGAGCCCGACTGGAAGGCGGTCCGATCGAGCGCGATCGATCTGCTCGCCCGAACGAAGGATCTTCAGGTCGCCATGCTCGTGTTCGTCGCCTCGACCGCGGTCGAAGGCCTCGCGGGCGCTCGCGACGGGCTGAAGCTTCTGAAGGGCATGCTCGAGACCCACTGGGACCACCTCCACCCCCAGCTCGATCCCGACGATAACAACGACCCGCTCGAGCGCATCAACCTCCTCTCTCAACTCGCCGCGGTCCCCGGGCCCGACTGGAACCCGGGCCTCCCGCAGCGCGTCCTCCGCTCCGCTCCCCTCGCCTCGTCACGTCAGCTCGGAAGCTTCTCCCTTAGAGACGTGCTGATGGCAACGGGCGAGATCAAGGCGTCCGACGGCGATACCCCGCCCGACATGGCGCTGATCGAAGGCGCGTTCAGCGACACCGACCCCGACGAACTCGAGCGCGTCGGAACCGCCGCTTCGGAGTGCGTGAAGCTCTCGAAAGAGATCGACGACTGGATCACCACCCGCGTCGGCGTCGGTAACGCGGCCGACCTCCGCGCGTGGCACGACGCGGTCAAGGCGGTGGACAATCGACTCCGCGATCAGCTCACCCGCCGTGGCCTCGGCGAAGGGGCGTCCGATAACGCGGCTGACGAAGTTCCTGTCGAGTCCGTCGACGGATCGACCCCGGACACTGCTGCCGTTACCAAGCTCAGCGGCGCGATCCGCTCTCGAGACGATGTGGTGACTGCCCTGAACAAGGTGCTCGACTACTACACGCGCTACGAGCCTTCAAGCCCTGTGCCGGTTCTTGTTCGGAGGGTTCAGCGCTTGGTTCCGATGGGGTTTGCCGAGGTGATTCGCGAATTGGCCCCCGCCGCGATGGATCAGATCAAGCAGATCGCGGGGGAAGACCCGTTCGGCGCGGCCCCCGTTGTCGCTTCCTCCTCAGGCGCGACCACGACGCCCGTCGCCTCGCCGCCACCATCGGACGGCGGTCAGGCGAAGCCGACGGACAAGTTCGAGACCAAGAAGATCAGCTTCTAACCGCTCTTACCGGGCGGACAGGGTTTGCATATCGGGGCCCGCTTGGGCATGATGAAGAAGCGATCATGATCGGTGCGCTCCCGCTCGTGCGGGTGTGCCGTGTGTGGACGAAGGGGGGCCTCAGATGGCCAAGGCGAGCAGTCAGAAATTCATTGCGCGCAACCGCGCGCCGCGCGTGCAGGTCGAGTACGACCTGGAGCTGTACGGGGCGGAGAAGAAGGTCAACCTTCCCTTCGTCATGGGCGTCATGGCCGACCTCTCGGGCAAGCCCGAGGAGGCGCTGCCCGCGGTCGCCGACCGCAAGTTCCTCGAGGTCGACGTCGACAACTTCGACGAGCGTCTCAAGAGCATGAAGCCGCGGGTGGCGTTCCAGGTGCCCAACACGCTCACGGGCGAGGGCAACCTCTCGGTCGACCTGACGTTTGAGAACATGGACGACTTCTCGCCCGCCGCCGTCGCCCGCAAGGTCGACGCGCTCAACAAGCTCCTGACCGCTCGCGAGCAGCTCAGCAACCTGCTGGCCTACATGGACGGCAAGTCCGACGCCGAGGCGCTGCTCGCCAAGGCCCTCCAGGACCCGAGCCTCCTCCAGGCGCTGTCCAGCGGCGGCGGCGCGGACAAGCCCGCAGAGGGAGGGGAATAAGCCATGACCGAGACCAACCCCGAAGCACAGGCGACCGGAGCGGCAGAAGGCATCGAGGCGGGTGAATTCGCCTCGCTGCTCGAAAAGAACTTCAAGCCCAAGAGCGACCGCCAGAAGGAAGCGATCGAGGAGGGCGTGCGCACACTCGCCGCCCAGGCCCTCGCCGAGACGGGCACGATCAGCGACGACGCCGTCAAGACGATCGAGGGCATTATCGCCGAGCTCGACCGCAAGCTCACCGAGCAGGTCAACCTGATCCTCCACCACGAGGACTTCCAGTCGCTTGAGGGCTCATGGCGAGGCCTCCACCACCTCGTGAACAACACCGAGACGGACGAGACGCTCAAGATCCGCGTCATGAACATCTCGAAGAAGGACCTCGGCAAGACCCTGAAGAAGTTCAAGGGCACCGCTTGGGACCAGAGCCCCCTCTTCAAGAAGCTCTATGAAGAGGAGTACGGCAGCCCGGGCGGCGAGCCCTACGGCTGCCTCGTCGGCGACTACCACTTCGACCACACCCCGCCGGACGTCGAGATCCTCAGCGGCATGGCGCAGATCGCCGCCGCCGCGCACGCGCCGTTCCTCGCGGGCGGGTCGCCGAGCGTGATGAACTTCGACTCGTGGCAGGAACTCTCGAATCCGCGCGATCTCACCAAAATCTTCCAGACCGCCGAGTACGCGCCGTGGCGCAGCCTCCGTGAGAGCGAGGACGCCAAGTACCTCGGCCTCGCCATGCCGCGCTTCCTCAGCCGGATCCCGTACGGCGCCAAGACCAACCCGGTCGAGGAGTTCGCCTTCGAGGAGGACGTCGAGGGCGCGGACCACAACAAGTACACCTGGTCCAACTCCGCCTACGCCATGGCGGTCAACGTCAACCGCGCGTTCAAGCTCTACGGCTGGTGCAGCCGGATCCGCGGCGTCGAGTCGGGCGGCATGGTCGAGGGCCTCCCCGTCCACACCTTCCCGACCGACGACGGCGGCGTCGACATGAAGTGCCCGACCGAGATCGCGATCACCGATCGACGCGAGGCCGAACTCGCCAAGAACGGCTTCATGCCGCTGAGCCACTGGAAGAACACCGACTACGCGGTGTTCGTCGGCGCCCAGAGCCTCCACATGCCCGCGGAGTACGACGACCCCGACGCCACGGCCAATGCGAACCTGGGCGCCCGCCTGCCCTACCTCTTCGCGACCTGCCGCTTCGCGCACTACCTCAAGTGCATGGTGCGGGACAAGGTCGGCTCCTTCAAGGAGCGTGAGGACATGGAACGGTGGCTCAACAACTGGATCATGCAGTACGTCGAGCCCGACCCCGCCAACGCCACCGAGGAGGCCAAGGCCCGCCGTCCGCTCGCCGCGGCGGAGGTCGTCGTGTCCGAGGTCGAGGGCAACCCGGGCTACTACAGCTCGAAGTTCTTCCTCCGACCGCACTACCAGCTCGAGGGCCTGACGGTCTCGCTCCGCCTCGTGAGCAAGCTCCCGTCGCAGAAGGGCTGATCATCCGCGCGATTCGGACGTCCGGCGCGTTACGCCGGACGTTCTTTCACGCTCTTCAGTTGCACAACGTTTCTTCCTCGGCCGAGTGAGTCTCGGGCCGGAGGATGCAGGGGTTCAGGGTCAACACCACCGGGTCCGAGGAGCATCACATGGCATTCGACGCATTTATGCAGATCCAGGGCATCGCGGGCGACAGCACGGACGACGCTCATAAGGAATGGATCGAAATCCAGCAGTTCAACCACGACATCCGTCAGGCCACGGGCGGCGCCGCCTCGGCGCAGGGCTCGCACGCCGGTGGCCGCGCCGACCACGGCGACTTCCAGATCGTCAAGCGTCTCGACAGCTCGACGCCGAACCTCTTCATGCACTGCTGCTCGGGCCGCCACATCCCCGAGGTCGTCATCGAGATGTGCCGCGCCCTCGGCGAGAAGACCGTCTTCATGAAGTACACCTTCAAGGACGTCATCATCGCCGCGGTCAGCCCCTCGGGCTCGACCGAAGGCGCCGACCTCATCCCGCTCGAGACCGTCGACATGCGCTACGGCGAGCTGCACCTCGAGTACACCCCGACCGACCCGACGGGCGGCGGCAAGACGGGCGCCTCGATCCAGGCCGCCTGGAGTACCCGCCAGAACAAGGCGCTCTGAGCGTCCGTTCACGTCCCGACCCATGACGCCCGGAAGGGCGCCGGTCAGGACGAACAGCTATCCTCGCCGAGGCCGGTACCACCCGGCCTCGGCGGCGTTTTGGGCCGCCCGGAGCCCGTCAGGGGGGGCTCCCGATCGGGGTATCCGCAGCACGAAGGAGACGCGACGTGCAGGCCGCTGAACAACTCGTTCGCGAGGGCAAGCTTGACGACGCGCTCGCGACGCTCCAGGACGCGATCCGCAAGGATCCGTCCAACGCCAAGCTCCGCATCTTCCTCTTTCAGCTCCTCTGCGTCCGCGGCGACTGGGACCGCGCGCAGAACCAGCTCGGCGTTGCGAAGGAACTCGACGCGGGCGCGGTGCTCATGGCCCAAGTCTGCTCCCAGGCGATCCAGTGCGAACGCCTCCGCGAGGGCGTGTTCAGCGGGAAACGCACGCCGCTCGTCTTCGGCGAGCCCGCCGCGTGGGTCGGACAGCTCGTGCAGGCCAACAAACTCCTTGCTGAGGGTCACCACGACCACGCCGCGCAGCTCCGCGATCAGGCGTTCGAGGACGCCCCGGCCATCAGCGGGACCGTCAACGGCGAACCCTTCGAGTGGATCGCCGACGCCGACGTGCGCCTCGGGCCGATGTTCGAAGCCCTGATCGAGGGGAAGTACTACTGGGTGCCGATGACCGCGGTCGCGAAGCTCGAGATCGACGAGCCCGCCGACCTGCGCGACGTCGTCTGGGCGCCCGGGACGTTCACATTCACCAATGGTGGCACGGCCATCGCGCTCCTCCCTGTCCGCTACCCGGGCAGCGAAGCGTCCGATGACGACGCGATCCGCCTCGCGCGCAAGACCGACTTCGCCGAGCCCGCTGAGAACACCTATTTGGGTGTCGGTCAGCGGATGTGGGCGACTGACGCGGGTGAGTACGCCATGCTCGCCACGCGCGAACTGATCCTGGGCGACGGCCCGCCCGAAATCGTCGAGCCGGAGCCGAGCGATGGCTGAGCTCACGCCATCGGAGCGCCTCCAGCCCTGCCTGCTCGACCGACTGACCGATGACGAGCCGGACAAGTCCGTCGAGAGCCGCGACCGGCGCGTGCTCTCGCTCCGACAGGTGCGAAACGCCGTCTTGCGCGACCTCGCGTGGCTGATGAACACGCCCCAGCGCCTCGACGACGAGATCGCGGAGGAGTTTCCGAACGCCGCGTCGTCGGTGGTCAACTTCGGCGTGCCAGACCTCTGCGGTCTGACACCGAGCGGACTCGATCTCGTCACGCTCGAGCGGATCGTCCGCGACAGCGTCAAGCAGTTCGAGCCGCGGATCATCGGATCGACGCTCCAGGTCCGCGCGGTGATCGATGAGGGGGCGATGAACCGCGGCGCCCTGAGCTTCGAGATCGGTGGTGACCTCTGGGCGAAGCCGGCGCCCGATCCGCTCTACGTGCAGACCGCGGTCGACCTCGAAACCGGACAGTTCGACGTCACCGAGGGTGAGCCCGGGTAACGAGAGATGGACCGACGATTCCTCCGCTATTACGAGCGCGAACTGCGCCACGTTCGCGACACCGCCGCCGAGTTCGCGCGCGAGTTCCCGAAGATCGCGGGCCGCCTCGCGCTCGACGAGTTCGAGTGCGCCGATCCCTACGTCGAACGCCTTCTCGAGGGCTTCGCGTTTCTCGCGGCGCGCGTCCAGCTCAAGCTCGACGCCGAGTTCCCCCGTTTTACCCAGCACCTCCTCGAGGCCGTCTATCCGCACTATCTCTGCCCGACGCCCTCCATGTGCGTCGCGCAGATCCGCCCCGATCTGGAGGATTCGGGCCTCGCGAGCGGCCTGACCGTTCCGCGCGACAGTTCGCTTCGGAGCAACATCGCCCGCTCCGACCAGACCGCTTGCGAGTATCGCACCGCCCACGACGTCCAGCTCTGGCCGCTCGAACTCATCGAGGCCCAGTACCACGACCTCGACCTTGGCTCACTCGACCTGCCGCGGGGCGAGATGCCCGCCGCCGCGATCCGGTTGCGCCTCCGCGCGACCGCCGGCTTGCTGATGAACGAGCTCGAGATCGATCGCCTCCCGGTCTTCCTCCGCGGTGGAGGTTCAACCGCGGCACGGCTCTACGAGCAGATCATCGGCCACGCGAAGCAGATCCTCGTCCGCCCCACTCGCAAACCCGCGCCCTGGGTGTCGAGGCTCGATCCCGCCGAGAGCCTGCGCCAGCCCGGCTTTCTCAACTCCGAAGCCCTCCTCCCGCCCGGCCCGCGCACGCTCTCGGGCTACCGGACGCTCCAGGAGTACTTCGCCTTTCCGCAGCGGTTCATGTTCTTCGAGATCACGGGTCTCCGCGAGGCGCTTCGGAAGGCAAACGACGCCGTTGTCGAGGTGCTGATCCTGCTCGATGAGGTCGACGTCGAGCTCGAGAACGCGATCGACAAGGAGAACTTCCTCCTTCACTGCACGCCCGCGATCAACCTCTTCACCAAGCGTGCCGACCGCATCCACGTCTCCGACCGCTTCCACGAGTTCCACCTCGTCGCCGACCGCACGCGTCCGCTCGACTACGAGATCTTCGACGTTCTCGAGGTCGAAGGCTACGGCATCGACGCCGACGACCGACGCATGTTCCGACCGTTCTACAAGGCGACCGACGAGGACCAGCTCACGGGCGAGGGGGGCGCGTTCTACGCCACGAATCGCGCCCAGCGCACGCCCAGCGCCAAGGAGAAGCGCGTCGGCAGGCGGTCGAGCTACCCGGGCAGCGAGATCTACCTCTCCCTCGTCGACGCCGCGTCGGCTCCGATCCACACCGACCTCCGCCAGCTCGGCGCCGTGACCCGCTGCACCAACCGCGACCTTCCCCTCCGCATGCCCGTTGGTCAGGGCAGAACCGACTTCTCGATGGAAGTGGGGGCCAGCATCGAGTCCGTCCGCTGCGTCGCGGGCCCGACGCCGCCGCGTCCAAGCTTCGCCGAGGGCGAGATCCTCTGGCGCATCATCAGCCACCTGTCCCTCAACTACCTCTCGCTCACCGACGCCGAAGTGCCGCTAGGCTCCGACCACGGCCCGGGCGAGGCGCGCGGCGCCGCGGCGTTCCGCGACCTCCTCCGCATCTACGCCGACCTCACCGACGCCGCGACCCGCAAGCAGATCGAGGGCGTCCGCTCGATCCGCTCCGAGCCCGTGACCCGCCGCGTTCCGGTCCCCGGCCCGATCACCTTCGCCCGCGGCCTCCGCCTCGACGTCGAGTTCGAGGACGCCAACTTCGAGGGGGCGGGGTGCTTCCTCCTCGGCGCCGTCCTCGAACGCTTCTTCGGGCGCTACGTCTCGATCAACTCGTTCACCGAAACCGTCATCCGCACACGCGAACGCGGCGAGATCATGCAATGGCCTACACGGATCGGTCGGCGTCATACGCTCTGAAGCTCAGGCTTCTCGAGCGCCCGCACGCGTTCGACTTCTTCCAGGTCGTCCGCCGACTGGACGCGCTGCGCAGCTCCCCCGCGCGCATCGGCGCCACCTCCCGCTCGAGTGACGACCCCGTCCGCTTCGGCCAGACCCCGTCCCTCGCCTTCCCCGCGTCAACCGTCGAGAGCTACGAAGCGAAGGGCGCCCGCGGCTCACACGGCCCCGCCGACCGCCTCAACGTCAACTTCTTCGGCCTCTTCGGCCCCAACGGCGCCCTCCCGCTCCACCTCACCGAGTACGCCCGCGAACGCGAACGCCAGGACCGAGACCCCACCTTCCACCGCTTCTGCGACGTCTTCCATCACCGGATGATCTCGCTGTTCTACCGCGCCTGGGCCGTCAACCAGGCCACGGTCAGCTTTGACCGCTACGCCACCGACCCCGACGCCGACCGCTTCGGCTTCTACCTCTCCTGCCTCGCGGGGCGCGGCTCGAAGTCGCTCGCCAACCGCGACGCCGTCCCCGACATCGCCAAGCAGCACTTCACGGGCCGACTCGCCCAGGCCCCGAAGAGCCCTGAAGGCCTCGAAGCGATCATCGCCGACTTCTGCGCCGTTCCGGCCGAACTCATCGAGTACCGCGGTCGCTGGATCGACCTTCCGCACGCGTGCCGCCTCCGTCTCGGCGAATCCCCCGAGACAGGCGCCCTCGGCGAGACGACGCTTGTCGGCGAACGGCGGTGGGATGTCACCCAGACTTTCCGCCTCCGCGTCGGACCGATGTCCTACGACAAGTACCTCCGGTTCCTCCCGGGCGGTCGGACCTTCGCCCGCGTCGTCGGATGGGTGCGCAATGTGGTGGGCTACGAGTACCGCTGGGATCTCCAGATCGTCGTCAACAAGAAGGAAGTTCCCGCCACCCAGCTCGGCGGCGAGACCTGCATGCTCGGCTGGACCACGTGGCTCAAGTCCGATCCCGACGCTCCCATGCAGGAGGATCGCGGCGATCTCGTGCTCATCCCCCCAGACGAACAGCACTCGTCAGTCCTCTGAGTTCTCGCACGGCCCGAAGGCGATGTCCTGTACGATGGACCCCGCTCGATTCAGCATCCAGACGGAGACGCCCCGATGGCAGAGATCAGCCTCAAATCGCTCTTCGGCAAGCTCAACAGCCTCTGCTACAAGGCGAGCGAAGCCGCCACCGTCTACTGCAAGATGCGGGGCAACCCCCACGTCGAGCTTCTCCACCTCTTTCACCAGATCCTCCAACTCCAGGATTCCGACCTTCACCGCGTCATCAAGCACTTCCAGCTCAACCCCTCGACGCTCGCTGGCGACCTGACCGAGGCCCTCGACCGTCTCCCACGTGGCGCCAGCTCGATCTCCGGCTTCGACGCCGAACTCGAAGAGACCATCGAACGCGCTTGGACCTACGCCTCGCTCCTCTTCAGCGAATCCGCCATCCGATCCGGCCACATCGTCGTCGGCCTCCTCAAGACCAAGGCCCTCCGACGCTCGCTCCTCGCGATCTCGGGCGAGTTCGAGAAGCTTCGGGTCGATGAACTGACCGACAACTGGGAGAAGATCCTCGGCGAGAGCGTCGAGGCACGCCTCGCGGCCACCGATGGCTCGAAGGTCGGCGGCGGCGCTGTCCCGGGCGAAGCCTCCGGCGCCATGTCCCCCGCCCAGATGGGCAAGGAAGAAGCCCTCAAGCAGTTCTGCAAGGACCTCACCGAGGAGGCCCGCACCGGACGCATCGATCCCATCGTCGGCCGCGACGACGAAACCCGCCAGGTTGTCGACATCCTCATGCGTCGCCGCCAGAACAACCCGGTTCTCGTCGGCGAGGCCGGCGTCGGCAAGACCGCCGTTGCCGAGGGCTTCGCGCACAAGATCGTCGAGAACGACGTTCCGCCCCCTCTTCAGGGCGTTCGCCTCCTCGAGCTCGACGTCTCCGCTCTGCAGGCAGGCGCGAGCATGAAGGGCGAGTTTGAGCAGCGTCTCAAGCAGGTCATCGAAGAGGTTCAGGCCTCGACCCAGCCGACCATCATCTTCATCGACGAGGTCCACCGCCTCATCGGCGCGGGTGGCCAGTCCGGCACTGGCGACGCGGCGCAGCTCCTCAAGCCCGCCCTCGCCCGCGGTCTCCTCCGAACCATCGCCGCAACGACGTGGGCCGAGTACAAGAAGCACATCGAGAAGGACCCCGCTCTCACCCGCCGCTTCCAGACCGTGCAGGTCGATGAGCCGAGCGAGGAACGCGCGATCCTCATGATGCGCAAGGTCGCGGGCATCTTCGAGAAGCACCACAAGGTCCAGATCCTCGACGAGGCGATCGAGGCCGCCGTCCGCCTCGGTCACCGCTACATCCCCGCCCGCCAGCTTCCCGACAAGGCGGTCAGCCTCCTCGATACAGCCTGCGCCCGTGTCGCCATCGGCCAGCACGCCGTCCCGCCCGCCGTCGACGATTCCCGCAAGCGCATCCAGGCCCTCGAGACCGAGCTTGCCATCCTCGGCCGCGAAACCATCGTCGGCCACGACCACGCCAAGCGGTCCGACGGCGTGAATGCCTCGATGAACGAGGAACGCGAGCGCCTCGCCAAGCTCGAGGCCGACTGGAAGTCGGAGAAGGCGCTGGTCGACGAGATCCTCGACATCCGCGCCAAGCTCCGCGGCCCTTCTGGCGAAGAACCCGTCGAAGGCACCGGCTCGAAAGCCGAGTCCGAAGCCGAAGCCGAGCGCGTCGAAGACGCCGAAACCCGCGAATCGCTGCCCGAAGCCGAGCGGGCCGAACTCCTCGCGCGTCTCGAGAAGCTCAAGGCCGAGCTCGCCGAACTCCAGGGGGAGCGACCGCTCATCCTCACCGACTGCGACGAGTCCGCCGTCGCGGCCGTCGTCGCCGACTGGACGGGCATCCCTGTCGGCAAGATGGTCGCCAACGAGATCCAATCCATCCTCAAGCTCGCCGACACGCTGAACGACCGCGTCATCGGTCAGCGCCATGGGCTCGACGCGATCGCCAAGCGCATCCAGACCAGCCGCGCAAGCCTCGACAACCCCAACAAGCCGATCGGCGTCTTCATGCTCGCCGGACCCTCGGGCGTCGGCAAGACCGAGACCGCCCTCGCGCTGGCCGAATCGCTCTACGGCGGCGAGCAGAACGTCGTCACGATCAACATGTCCGAGTTCCAGGAGGCCCACACGGTCAGCACCCTCAAGGGCGCCCCTCCCGGCTACGTCGGCTACGGCGAGGGCGGCATCCTCACCGAGGCCGTCCGTCGCAAGCCCTACTCGGTCGTCCTCCTCGACGAAGTGGAGAAGGCCCACACCGACGTCCACGAGATCTTCTTCCAGGTCTTCGACAAGGGGCAGATGGAGGACGGCGAGGGCCGTCTGATCGACTTCAAGAACACCATCATCCTCCTCACCACCAACGTCGGCTCCGAGCTCATCATGAACATGTGCAAGGACCCCGAGCTCATGCCCGACGTCGAGGGGCTCCAGAAGGCCCTCCGCGAGCCCATGCTCAAGGTCTTCCCGGCCGCCCTCCTCGGACGCATCACCGTCATCCCGTACTTCCCGCTCTCCGATGACATGATCAAGCAGATCACCCGCCTCCAGCTCGGCAGGATCGAGAAGCGAATCCGCTCTGGTCACGGCGCCGAGTTCACGTACGACGACGCCGTCCTCGAACTCATCTGCTCCCGCTGCACCGAGATCGAGTCGGGCGGTCGCATGATCGACGCCATTCTCACCCAGTCGATGCTCCCCGAGATCTCGACCGCTTTTCTTGAGCGGATGATGGACGGGAAGACTGTGCAGCGCGTCGCGGTGAAGACCGCCGAAGGCGGGTTTGCTTACGACATCGACTGATCGCCGCAAGCGGTTACATCGCTCATCTGTATCAGGCCAGATTCCGTCGACGCCGCATTTCGCTTACGATCGCCCGCTACGCGGAATGGTCCGCGTCTGCGAGGGAGCTTGACAGATATGAGCATCCGCAACGCGCGTGAGTCCGCTGTCGCCGCGGCCCGCGACTGGTCTCAGACGAACTACACCGCCGAACGCATCGCCAAGGTGAACGAGGCGCGCGTCGACCGCATCTTCGGATCGGAGTGCTTCGACCTCCGTGTGATGCGAGAGCGGCTGCCGAAGTCCGTCTTCAAGTCCATCCAAAGGACCATCGAGGCGGGGGGACCC
>PAKY01000038.1 GCA_002706885.1 Phycisphaerae bacterium | reverse complement strand
GACCTACCTCCCCCACTTCCGAACCGTCTGCGCCTCGGGCGTCGAAGGTGTGATGGCGGCGTACAACCGCGTTAACGGCGAAGCCGCGTGCGCCTCGAAGTTCCTCCTCGAGGACACCCTCCGCGAACGCTGGGGCTTCAAGGGCCACGTCGTCAGCGATTGCTGGGCGATCTCCGATATCTACAAGCACCACAAGATCGTCGACACCGCCGCCGAAGCCGCGGCGCTCGCGATCAAGGCGGGATGCGATCTCAACTGCGGCTGCGCGTACGAGCACGTCCTCGAGGCCGTCGACCAGGGTTTGCTCACGGAGGCCGACATCGACATTTGCGTCGAGCGGCTCCTTCGTTGCATCGTCCGACTCGGCCTGATTGATGACCCTGCGACCGTGCCCCTCTCGGATACGCCCCTCAGTGTCGTCGGCTCGCAACGGCACCGCGCCATCGCGAAGGAGGCCGCGCTCAAGGGCTGCGTGCTCCTGAAGAACAACGGCGTCCTCCCGCTCCGCGGCAAGCTCGACAAGGTCATGGTCACCGGCCCGAACGCCGCATCCGTCGACATGCTCCTCGGCAACTACTTCGGCCTCCCCGTCCACGCCGAGACCATTGTCGAAGGCATCGCCGCCGCCGCGCCCGCCGGCACGAGCGTCCAGTACCTCCGCGGAACCATGCTCGCCCGCCCATCGATGCACGACAAGAACTGGATCTACTACGAAACCAAGACCGCCGACGCGACCATCGCGTGCATGGGCCTCTCCCCGCTCATGGAAGGCGAAGAAGGCGAGTGCGTGGCCTCGGCCAGCGGCGGCGACCGCGACGAGCTCGGCCTCCCGCCCCATCAGGTCCAGTTCCTTCGCCGCCTCAAGGAACACGGCACACCCGTCGTTGTCCTGCTCTCGGGCGGCTCGGCGATCGTCGAGCCAGAGGTCTACGAGCTTGCCGACGCGCTGATGTGGATCGGCTACCCGGGCGAGGCGGGCGGATCGGCCGTGGCCGACCTGCTCTTCGGACGCGCGAATCCCTCCGGACGCATGCCGTTCACCACGCCGATGTCTGCGGATGACCTCCCGGTGTTCGACGACTACCGCGTCGCTGGCATGGAACGCACCTACCGCTACGCGGAGAAGGCGCCGCTCTACCCCTTCGGCTTCGGGCTCAGCTACACGTCGTTCACCTACGACGACATCCGCCCACGCAGCGCCTCGATCGGACGCGACGCGCTCCGACAGGCAGGCGGCCTCGACGTCTCCGTCACCGTGACCAACACGGGCGATCGTCAGGGTGAGGAGGTCGTTCAACTCTACATCCGCGACCTCGAAGCGTCCTGCGTCGCGCCGCGCCGCGAACTCGTCGCGACCACCCGTCTCTCGCTCAGCCCGGGTGAGCGCGGGGTCATCGACCTGACCGTTCACACGTCCGCGTTCGAACTGGTCCGCGACGACGGCACGCGCGAAATCGAGCCGGGCGAGTTCGAGCTCATCGCGTCGGGCGCGTGCCCGATCGACCGCTCGATCGAGCTCGGCGCCCCGTCCCCGCGCTCCTGCCGCGTCGTCGTCACGGGATGAACATCGCCCAAGCGAGGCAAACGGCTCTCAGCACAAATGCTGACCCGTCGCGCAGGTTTCTCTTGACGCGACGGTGGGCTATCGCGTAAACGCTATAGATTGATCGATCGGCGCGACCGTCGCGCCAAACCGGGCCACCACCGCGATTTTGGGGTTTTTGGTGGTCAGCTTCGCCTTGCACTGATAACGTTTACGTTGGAATACAGACGTTTTTGATCGCTCTCGTGTGGAAGCGCTCTCAGGAACGCGAGAATCAGATCGGGATTCACTCGGGTCGGCAAAGACGAGCGACCCGCCACGTTCGCGACCGCAGATCGTGCTCGGCCGCGCGGGGCGGCGAGTGTCAAGGCCCGTTGGATTAGGGAGAAACTGGAAATGAAGAAGACGTCGATCGCTTTCGCCACTGTCGCTGCCCTCGCCGCGGGCGCCTTCGCCGCCGATGGCCCGAACCTCCTCGAGAACGGCGGCTTCGAGAGCTCGAACCCGCTGATCGGTGGATTTGAGAACTGGGACCAGTTCAACAACGTGTTCGCCGAAGGCGCCGAGATCGCGCCGTTCGAGGGCACGCTCACCTGCAAGATGTTCGGCAACTTCGGCGGCCCGGGCGTCCAGACCGACTCGGGCTGCTTCCAGACCGTCGACGTCGCCGACGCCGCGGGCAAGACGTTCCGCCTGACCTCGCAGGTCCTCTCCCCCGAGGGCGACTCGCTCCAGATGTTCGAGGTCCTCCCGGGCGACGAGAACTTCGGTCACCTCGCCGTTCTCATCATGGACTTCGTCGACGCCGGCGGCACGGTCATCTCGGGCGTCTCCCGCAACGACATCTTCACCGGTGGCGTTGACCCGACGAGCGAATGGCTCGAGCGTTCGGTCGAGGCCGTCGCCCCCGAGGGCACCGCGGGCATCACCGCGTTCCTCCTGCTTGTCCAGTTCGGCAGCCCTCCCGGCGCCATCTACTGGGACGCCGTCACCCTCTGCGAGGTCGAAGGCGACCAGCAGTGCTCGCCCGCCGACTACTCGGCCCCCTTCGGCACGCTCGACATCGCTGACGTCGTCGCCTTCCTCCAGGCGTTCGGCGCCTCCGACCCGGCGTCCGACCTCGCGATGCCGTTCGGCACCTACGACATCGCCGACGTCGTCGGCTTCCTGCAGATCTTCGGCGCCGGCTGCCCCGAGTAAGCAGCGCCTCGCGGCGTAGCCCGTCGCGTTTCGAATCAGCGGGCGTGACCGAGAGCATCGGTCACGCCCGATTCAGCCATGCGTCCGGATCGACACACCGCCCCGACCTCCCACCTCACCGCGGAAACGCGGAAGGGGATCGCCGGGGCCGTCGCCGGAATTGTGCTAACCCAATCGAGGATCGACGGACGAACGCGTCCGGAAAGCGCTCTCGCATTCGCATCTACGGAGGCGATATAACCGATATGCGCTATGATTTCATGAAGGAAATTCCCGCTTCAAACCGTCTCGGGGCGGTGATGCGGACAGAAGAGCAAGGAGTGATAGCGATGCGCAACGACAAGGTGAGCAACAGGCGTTCGACTGGTCGGGGGCGGCGGACCGGGGCGTTCACGCTCATCGAGCTGCTCGTCGTGATCGCGATCATCGCGCTGCTGATCGGCATCCTCCTGCCCGCCCTCGGCAAGGCCCGCGAATCGGCCCGCTCGATGATCTGCTCGGGCAACATGCGCCAGTTCGCGATCCTGACCGCTCTCTACTCCAATGACAACGACGACCGCATCTGGCCCACCGGCATGCAGAAGGGCCCCCGCACGCCCCTCACCCCGGACGACGCCACCATCGTCTACGCCAACTGGGCCTACACCGGTTGGGGGGCGAGCGTGACCGACGCGCTTCGCGGCGCCGACTTCGGCCTCGTCTCGCAGTACGCGGGGGACGTGGACGAGGTCGCCCAGTGCCCGACGGCCAAGCGTCAGGCCTGGTCGTACGCCCGCGAGGACCTCGTCGACGATCACGACGAGATCCGACCCGAGTTCGCCGAGCGTCTCCGCGACCGCGGCGTCGACCTCGCCTTCGACTACACGATGCTCATCGGCGTCGGTGGCGCCCGCGCGAGCGAGCAGTACGACACCGTCCGCATTGGCGGCGAGCCCACCAGCCCCCGTCAGGAGTGGGAAGGCGAGGACATCCGCGAACGACTCCGCTCCGGCGCCACCGGCGGCAACTCGCCGTGGGCCGAACGCATGCGTTCGCTCCCGATCTTTGTCGAGGAGGACATCATCTCCAACTCGATGCGCCCCGACGGCCTCGCTGCCGACCAGGATTCACTCACCGATCGCCACGGCAACCGCGGCTGGGTGACCTACCTCGACACCTCCGTCGAGCAACTCAACCCGCACCTCGAAATCGAGGGCGACACCAACGCGAGCAACGCCCAGCCGCTTCGCCCCAACGGCGTCGACTTCGCCGGCATCGCCGTCAAGAAGTCCCGCGCTGACACCTACATCAGCCAGGCCACCGTGCAGGACATCAACTACGCCAACTGGGGCCGCGGCATCCCGAGCAACGTCAACGAACTCGGCTTCTCGCTCTGGTACGGCTGGATCGATCAGCCCGGCCAGCCCGGCGAGTAAGACCCCCGATCCGACGGAATACGGACCGCTCGCGGCCGGTTCCGACCCTTGGACCATCACGCGGCACGGGCCGACACCCGTGCCGCGTTTTCAGAACGAGCCACCGACCGCTGACGCGGCGCCGCTGCTGAGGACCTGAACGAGTGAGAAACGACCTCTACAAGCTGATCGCGACGATCGCCCTGCTCGCGACCATCGCAGCCTTCCCGCAGCTCGCCACTGCAAACAGCGAGGACGGCCCCTCCGTCGTCCGCGTCGAGCGCGCCGATGACGGCTCCTGGACCCTCCTCCGCAACGGCGAGCCCTACTTCATCCGCGGCGCGGGCGGCGGCAGCCACCTCGACCTGCTCAAGAAGGCTGGCGGCAACTCCATCCGTCGCTGGCACGTGAGCGAGTCGAACGAAGAGCTCGACCGCGCCCACGAACGCGGCCTGACCGTCTGCCAGGGCATCTGGCTCGGCCACGAACGCCACGGCTTCAACTACGACGACAAGACCGCCGTCGAAGAACAGCGCCGGATGGTTGAGCGGATCGTCCGGGCGCACAAGGACCACCCCGCCCTGCTCATGTGGGGCGTCGGCAACGAGGTCGCGCTGACGGGCGATCCCAACCGCTTCTTCCCCGAACTCGAGAACGTCGCCAAGCTCATCAAGTCGATCGACCCGAACCACCCGACCATCGTGGTCATCGCCGGCGCCGACAAGCACAAGGTCCGCGCGTTCATGGAGCACTGCCCGAGCGTGGACATCCTTGGTGTGAACAAGTACGGCGGCGCCGAGCACATCGCCGAGTGGCTCGCCGAAGCCGGCTACGACGGCCCTTACGCCGTCACCGAGTACGGCCCCCAAGGCCACTGGGAGATCGGCAAGGCGCCGTGGGGCGCCCCGCTCGAGCCCACCAGCGCCGAGAAGGTCGCGATGTACCGCCGCTCATACGAAGGCGCGATCGAGGCGAACCGCGACCAGTGCATCGGCTCCTACGTCTTCCTCTGGGGTCACAAGCAGGAGACCACCGCCACGTGGTTCGGCCTGTTCCTCAAGGACGGCGGTCGCACCGCGGTCGTCGATGAGATGCAGCGCCTCTGGACCGGTTCCTACCCCGAGAACCGCGCCCCCACAGTCAGCGAAATCACCTCGCCCGTCGCGCTGAAGAAGGTCGCCCCGAACAGCGAGTTCGAAGCCACCCTCGTGACCAACGACCCCGACGATGACCAGCTCACCACCGAGTGGCTGATCGTCGCCGAGACGCGCGATCGGAAGATGGGCGGCGACGCAGAAGCCGCGCCCCCGTCGTTCCCGGACCTCACACTCGAATCAACGACCACCTCCGCCGTTCTGCGGAGCCCAGGAGAGCCCGGCCCGTACAGGCTCTTCGTCACCGTTCGCGACAGCCACGGAGGAGCGGGGACCGCAAACATCCCGTTCTTCGTCGAAACCCCGGGCGAGTAACGCCGGGCCCAGGATCAGACAGGAGACGACCATGCTTGGCCGAATCACCGCCACCGCCGCGACGATGATGATCTGCTCCGCGGGCCTCGCCGACGGGCAGTACGAGCTCGTCTGGTCCGAAGAGTTCGAAGGCTTCACCCTCGACACGAGCGTGTGGGACTACATGGAAGGCACGGGCACCGACTACGGCCTCCCCGCCGGCTGGGGCAACAACGAACTCCAGTACTACACAGACAGCTTCAACAACGTCCGCGTCTCGGGCGGCTCGCTCGTCATCACTGTCCGCCGCGAGACCGGCAACCTCGCCCCGTTCGACGGACGCCAGTTCACCTCGGGCCGCCTCCGCACCGCGGGGAACATCTCCCACCAGTACGGCCGCGTCGAAGCGTCCATCAAGATCCCGAGCAACAGCGGCATGTGGCCCGCGTTCTGGATGCTCCCCGAGGACCGCCGTTACGGCGGCTGGGCCTCCAGCGGCGAGATCGACATCATGGAGTCGGTGAACTTCGCCGACCGCTCCTACGGCACGCTCCACTACGGAGACGCCTGGCCCCAGAACCAGTCCCGCGGCGGCTCGATCCTCGCGACCCAATACTTCGACAACGGCGAGCTCTTCGGCGACGACTTCCACACCTACGCCATCGAATGGGAGCCCGACCAGATCCGCTGGTACATCGACGACCGCCACTTCCAGACCCGCATCAGCACCGAGTGGTGGAGCGCCGAGGCGCTCGATAACCCGCGCGCTCCGTTCGATCAGCCCTTCCACATTCTCCTGAACGTCGCCGTCGGCGGCAACTTCCCGCAGCAGAACCCGAGTGCCGGGTTCACGACCGACACGATGGTCGTCGACTACGTCCGCCTGTACGACCGCGTGCAGGCTCCGTTCAACGGCGCTCCCGCGGTCGTCCCGGGCGTCATCGAGGCCGAAGATTTCGACGACGGCTACGACGGCATGAGCTACGCCGACGCCGACCCGCAGAACAACGGCGGCCAGTACCGCGCGACCGGCGTCGACATCGAGACCGCCACCATCGGCGGCTTCAACATCGCCTACATGGAACAGGACGAATGGCTCGAGTACACCATCGACGCCCCCGTCGCGGGTGAGTACCAGGTCGAAGCCCTCGTCGCCTCGCAGGCGACCGGCGGCTCCTTCCGCTTCGAGCGCGACGGCGCCCCCATCAGCGCAACCATCAACGTCCCCGTCACGGGCGGCTGGCAGACCTGGCAGACCGTCATGAGCTCCGTGCAGCTCGACGCGGGCGTCCAGACCATCCGCTTCCAGAACCTCGCGGGCGCGAACGACGGCTACAACGTGAACCGCTTCACGTTCACCCGCGACTGCCCCGCCGACATCGCCGCCCCCATGGGCACGCTCGACATCGCCGACGTCGTCGCCTTCCTCCAGCTCTTCGGCGCCTCCGACCCCGCCGCCGACTTCTCCGCCCCCGCGGGCGTCTTCGACATCGCCGACGTCGTCGCCTTCCTCCAGGAGTTCGGCGCAGGCTGCCCGTAAGCCGCGACCAGACCGCGGCGATCGCCATGAAGCTTGACCAGCGGCCCGCGATCAAGCGGGCCGTTTTTCTTCGCACGAGGCGCAACAACACCCGACCCACCCCGATGCCCTGGCCGACCACCCAGCCTCATCCCCGGGAGATCCCGTGATCGACATTGCACGCATCGCCCTCGCTACCGCGGCCGCCCTCGCGACCACCGCCGCGCACGCCCAGTCCGTCCGCGTCGAGCTCGTCGAGACCTCCCCGGGCGCCTACCAGCTCATGCGCGACGGCTCCCCCTACCGCGTCGACGGCGCGGGGCGGAACAACTACGTCGACGAGATCGCGCTCGCGGGCGGCAACTCCACCCGTGTCTGGGGCATCGGCTCCGACACCATCGGCCTCCTCAACGAAGCCCACGCCAACGGCCTGACGATCGCCGTCGGCATCTGGCTCGCCCACGGCGCCAACTACAACGACCCCAACCTCCGCGCCCAGCAGCTCGCACAGATCGAGCAGCAGGTCCGCATGGTCAAGGACCACCCCGCCGTCCTCGTCTGGGGCATCGGCAACGAGACCGAAGGCTTCGCCGACGGCGACAATCCCGCGCTCTGGCAGCACGTCGAAACCATCGCTCAGATGATCAAGTCCATCGACCCCGACCACCCGACGATGACCACCATCGCCGAGATCGGCGGCGCGCGCGTGCAGCAGATCCACCAGTACTGCCCCTCCCTCGACATCGTCGGCATCAACACCTACGGCGGCGCCACATCCATCCCCCAGCGCTACCGCGCCGCGGGCGGGACCAAGCCCTACCTCATCACCGAATACGCCCAGGCCCTCACCTTCGAGAGCGGCCAGACCGGATGGGGCGTCCCCTTCGAACTCACGAGCGCCGCCAAGGCGCAGGTCTACCACAACGTCTACGACGCCCTCCACGCCGACACCGACCTCTGCCTCGGCTCCTACGCCTTCGTCTGGGGGAGCGGGACCGACCCGACCTCCACCTGGTACTGCACCCACCTCCCCGACGGCAGCAAGCTCGCCGTTGTCGACGAACTCACCGCGGCGTGGGGCGGACCCGAGCCGACCAACCACGCCCCCCTCATCACCAGCTTCTCGGCAAGCGGCTCCGCCCGCGTCGAAGGCGGCGAACTCATCACCGCCTCCATCGAGCTCTTCGACGAGGACGCCGATGACCTCGACGTCGAGTACGTCCTCCAGAACGACTTCTGGTCCGACGTCTACAACGCCCCCGCCGCCACCTACCCGGACGCGATCGTCTCCACCACCGAGAACTCCGTCACCTTCCGCGTCCCGAGCAGCGCCGGCCCCATCCGCCTCTACGCCTACGCCCGCGACGGACGAGGCGCCGCCGCGACCGCGAACATCCCCTTCTTCGCGATCGAGCCCGAAGCCGACTACGAACTCGTCTTCGAGGAACAGTTCACCACCCTCGACACGAGCGTCTGGCAGCCGATGATCGGCGACGGGACCGACTACGGCCTCCCCGCCGGCTGGGGAGCCAATGAGCTCCAGACCTACACCACCTCCCCCGCCAACGCCTACGCCAACAACGTCCTCCACATCCTCGCCCGCGAACAGAGCGGCCAGTACACCTCCGCCCGTTTCCGCACCATCGACGCGCTCGAGATGCTCTACGGACGCGTCGAGGCGCGCATCGACCTCCCGAACGCCCAGGGCCTCCGCCCCGTCTTCTCCATGCTCCCTACTAACTCGCCCTACGGCGACAACGCCGCGGCGGGTGAGATCGACGTCGTCGAATCCATCAACCAGGCGGACGCGATCTTCGGCGGCATCCGCTTCGGCGCCCCCGGAGCCACGCAGTCCGACATCGGATCCGAGTCCGAACTCGAGGACTACGCGTCGGGCTACCACACCTACGCGATGGAGTGGACGCCGAGCGAGATGCGCTGGTTCGTCGACGGGCGCGAGTACCACGCCGTCGCGAAGGAAGACTGGTTCACCTCCGCGGCTCCGAACGACCCCTGGGCGCCCTTCGACAACCCCTTCCACCTCGTCCTCAGCCTCGCGGTCGGTGGCGACCGCGCAGGCCCGCCCGAACCCTCGCCGTTCTTCATCCACGAGATGATCATCGACTGGATCCGCATCTACGAGCGTGAGCAGTTCCCCTTCAACGCCGAACCCGCGACCATCCCGGGCCGCGTCGAGGCCGAGCACTACGACGTCGGAGGCGACGGCGTCTCCTACCGCGACCGCGACAACTCCAACAACGGCGGCGCCCTCCGACCGGGTGACGCCGTCGACATCGAGGGTTCATCCGGCGGGGGAAACAACATCGGCTGGATCGAAGCGGGCGAGTGGCTCGAGTACACCGTCGACGTCCAGGCCGCCGGCCCGCACGAGGTCCGCTTCCGCGTCGCTAGCAACGAGTCGGGCGGCCGCTTCCGCCTGACCTCCGACTCGGGCGACCTGACGAACCCGATCGACGCCCCCTTCACGGGAGGGTGGCAGAACTGGACCGAGATCCCGCGCGTCATCAACCTCCCCGCGGGCGAGCAGACCATCCGCTTCCAGGTCGAGTCCGACTCCAACGGCTTCAACCTCGACCGCATGGACTTCACCGCCCTCTGCCCCGCCGACTGGGACCTTTCGGGCGGCATCGACGCCTTCGACGTCATCCGATTCACGAGCGACTTTCATGAAGGCGGAAGCGCCGCCGACGTGACGGGCGACGGCGCCGTGAGCGAGGCCGACTTCGTCGCCTTCCTCGCCGCCGCCCACGGCGCGTGCGAAAACTAACGCCTATCTCGCTCGTTGTGCGCAATGTGAGGGACATGCGCGGGTTCCTGCGCCCGAGGTGTTGACGTGCGCTGTACCTTGTCAGAGGCTCTATCAGGCAACGGCCGAGCCCGAAGGAGGTTTTCTGACGCAGCTCACCTTCGACAACTACGCGACGGACGGCTTTTTCGACGAGATGTTCGATGAGAACGGACGCCCGCGCCCCGCGGCCGTCCCCCTCGTCGACCGCATCCGGTCCCTCCCCGAGGGTGAACTCCTCGCCCGCCAGACCGCGATCGAACGCTCGCTCCTCCAGATGGGAATCACCTTCACCGTCTACAGCGACGAAGAAGGCACCGAGAAGATCTTCCCCTTCGACGTCATCCCGCGCATCATCGCCGCCGAGGAATGGGCGGGCGTGCAGCGTGGCCTCCGCCAGCGCCTGCTCGCGCTGAACATGCTCATCGACGACCTGTACCACGACCAGCGCATCGTCGAGGACGGCCTCATCCCCCGTGCGGTCCTCGACATGGCCGACTCCTACCGCCCGGAGGTCCAGGGCCTCGACCCGCCGGGCGGAATCTGGTGCCACATCACCGGCACCGACCTCATCCGCGGCGCCGATGGCAAGATGTACGTCCTCGAGGACAACCTCCGCTCGCCCTCGGGCGTGTCGTACGTCCTCCAGAACCGCGCGCTGATGAAGCGTTCGTTCCCGCAGGTCTTCGCGACCACCCCCATCCTCCCCGTGATGGACTACCCCGCGAGGCTCTACGACACCCTCGCCCACCTCGCGCCCGAGCACGTCGCCGAGCCGTGCGTCGTCGTGCTCACGCCGGGCGTGTACAACTCCGCCTACTACGAGCACTCCTTCCTCGCCCAGCAGATGGGCGCCCAGCTCGTCGAGGGGCGCGACTTGGTCGTGCAGGACGGCTTCGTCTTCATGCGCACGACCGACGGCTTCCAGAAGGTCGACGTGATCTACCGCCGGATCGACGACGACTTCCTCGACCCCCAGGTCTTTCGCCCCGACTCCATGCTCGGCGTCCCGGGCATCATGGACGTCTACCGCCGGGGCAACGTCGCCCTCGCCAACGCCCCCGGCGGCGGCGTCGCCGACGACAAGGTCATGTACGCCTTCGTCCCCGACGCCATCCGCTACTACCTCAGCGAAGAACCGTTGCTCGACCAGGTGCCGACGTACCTGTGCATGCGCGATGAAGACCGGCGCTACGTCCTCGACAACCTCGAGACGCTCGTCGTCAAGGCCGCCAACGAGTCGGGCGGCTACGGCATGCTCATGGGCCCGACCTCGACCGTCGAGGAACGGGCGACCTTCGCAAAGAAGATCGAGGACAAGCCCCGCAACTACATCGCGCAGCCGGTCGTTTCGCTGTCCCGCGTGCCGACGATCATCGACCCCACGGCCCCCGAGGCCCGTTTCGAGGGCCGACACGTCGACCTCCGCCCCTACATCCTCTACGGCAAGGACATCTGGGTCATGCCGGGAGGCCTCACCCGCGTCGCGCTCCGCAAGGGCTCGCTCGTCGTCAACTCCTCGCAGGGCGGCGGCAGCAAGGACACCTGGGTCGTCGCGGTCAACAGCGGTATGGGAGGGGCCTACTGATGCTCAGCCGTGTCGCCGAAGCAATCTATTGGATGTGCCGCAACGTCGAACGCGCGGAGAACATCGCGCGGTTCATCGAGGTAGCGCACGACTTCGCCCTCGACATGCCGGGCGAAGAGCACGGGCAGTGGGCCCCGCTCATCGCGGTCACGGGCGACGCCCCCGTGTTCCAGGAGCGTCACGGGCTCGCGACCGAGGAGAGCGTCGTCAACTTCCTCGTCCTCTCGGAGGACTACCCCAACTCGATCGCCCGCCTCATCACCGTCGCGCGGGAGAACGCTCGCTCCGTCCGCGAGACGATCGCGTCGGAGATGTGGGAGCAGCTCAACGAGCTGTACCAGTGGTTCCGCCGCGAGACGCGCGGCGGGCAGCCGTGGCACGCGCCGAGCGACTTCTACCGCGCGATCATGCGCGAGTCGGCGCTGTTCGGCGGGATCACCGACGCCACCATGACCCGCGATCAGGGCTGGCACTTCGCGAACCTCGGGCGTCAGATCGAGCGGGCCGATCAGATCTCCCGCCTCCTCGACGTGAAGTACTTCACGCTTCTGCCCAACCCGGGCGACGTCAACACGCCCGTGGACGACCTCCAGTGGTCCGCCCTGCTCCGCTCGGTGTCCGGGCTTGAGATGTACCGCAAACTCCACCACGAGGTGACGGTGACCGAGGTCGTCGAGTTCCTCGTCCTCAACCGGCGTTTCCCCCGCGCGATCAGCCACTGCCTCGCCGAGGCAAACCGCTCGCTCCACGCGATCACGGGCTGCCCGGTCGGCGAGTTCTCGAACGCCGCCGAGCAGACCCTCGGGAGGCTCTGCGCTGATCTCGCGTTCACGGATGCCAAGACGATCATCGGCCTCGGCCTCCACGAGTACGTCGACGACCTCCAGCGGAAGCTCAACGCGGTCGGCGATGGAATCTTCGAGGCGTTCTTCGCCCTCCGACCGATCAGCCCATCGTCCCAGACCCAGTCCCAGACCTTGGCGAGCGGCCTGACCCAGAGCCAAAGCCAGACGTACGCCTGAGACCCGCCCGAACGAACAGGAGCGTGAGAACCCGATGGCCATCCGTGTGAGCCTCTACCACCGGACGACGTACGCGTACGACCGCGAGGTGACCCTCGGTCCGCAGGTCGTCCGCCTCCGCCCCGCCCCTCACGCTCGGACACCGATCCTGAGCTATGCCCTCAAGGTCGACCCTACCGAGCACTTTCGCAACTGGCAGCAGGACCCGTTCGGCAACTTCAACGCGCGGCTCGTCTTCCCCAAGCCCACGAGGCGGTTCCAGGTTGAGGTCGATCTGATCGCCGACATGACGGTCATCAACCCGTTCGACTTCTTCGTGGAGCCCGACGCCGAATCGTTCCCGTTCGCCTACGACGCCGAGCGCAAGAAGGAGCTTGCCCCTTACCTCGAGCAGTCGTCGGCGGACGACGTCGGTGAACTGTTCTCGGCGTTCGTCGATCGCCTCCCGCGATCGATGGACCGGTCCGTCGATTTCCTCGTCGAGGTCAACGGCCGCGTGAACGAGGCGGTCGAGTATCTCATCCGCATGGAGCCGGGCGTGCAGACGCCTGAGCAAACGCTGCGCCTCGCCAAGGGCTCGTGTCGCGATTCAGCGTGGCTGCTGACGCACCTGCTCCGGAGACGCGGCGTCGCGGCTCGCTTCGTCTCGGGCTACCTCATCCAGCTCAAGCCCGACGTCAAGGCGCTCGACGGACCCGTGGGGACCGACGTCGACTTCACCGATCTCCACGCGTGGTGCGAGGCGTTCATCCCGGGAGCCGGATGGATCGGTCTCGACCCGACCTCGGGGCTCCTGACGGGCGAGGGGCACATCCCGCTCGCCGCGACCCCCGCGCCCGCGTCGGCCGCGCCGATCACGGGGGCGGTGGACAAGGCCGAGGTCGAGTTCGAGTTCGACATGAAGGTCCGCAGGATCCACGAGGACCCGCGCGTCACCAAGCCGTACACCGACGACCAGTGGCGAGCCATCGATGCCCTTGCCCGCCACGTCG